>JBLINY010000104.1:0-15782 GCA_047638695.1 Acidimicrobiales bacterium
CCGCGAGAGGGAGAACCACAAGCAGCTGAAACTGTGAGTGGGAGAGTACCGATGCGGGGCACAGGGGCGGACCGGCTCGTAGTAGCGATGAAGGCCCTGTAATGGGGTCGGAGCGAAGGGGCCGGGCGGTCCACGGTCGCCTCGAGGTCAACCTTTCGGGGGAGGAACCCAGAGGTAGACCAAAGCAAAGGTTGAAGTCATTTCGCAACCTAACGCCGGACTGTGGGAGCCGTATGACGGGAGACTGTCACGTACGGTTCTGAGAGAGCGGGAGGGGGAGGTTCCCTCCCGCTACTCACCACCACAGGCAGCGAACCACGAGTTGTCATTGACTTCTGAAGTAGTTCAGATATCATCGGAGTATGTCTGTCGTCGAGAGAGCATTCTCAGAGTTCCTGCGTCAACCCAAGAGCGTGGTTGCCGAGTTGGTCGACCACGATGTGTTGCTTCGGCGCAGGAACGCACCTGCTTTGAGGCTTAGTCAGGCTGATCGAGACGACGATCGCTCCGAAGCGTTCGAAGCACTGTCTCGGCTGTTGCGCAACCTTGCTGTACACAGCCCGGCCGCGCTCGATGGAGCTGTCGACGATGTCTTCGCGTGGGTGACGTTCCTGCCCAAGGCTGATCGTAAGTTGTTCGTCGAGGAACTCACCCGAACACTCGTTGGTGCTGCAGCGGTCGAGAACTACTCGCCGGTCGCTGCGTTGCTTCGGGAATGGTCGGCCACCGCTGAAGTTCACGCCGATCCGGCGCTTGCCCGTCGGCTTCGAGAGCCGCTAGAAGCTGCTGGCGAGCAGGTCGCGGCACCGGTCGGCTGAGCACGGGATGCCGAAACGCAAGGAACGTGTTGCGCCACCTCCCGCGGCAGCTGGGTCGAACGCTCGGAGGGCATGGGAGAAGATCACAGCTGATCCGCGTGAGCGCACCACTCGACAGCATCCGTTGAAGGGATCGTTGGGCCAGCGAAGCGTCAACGGCGTGGAGATGGAGCAGTGGCAGTACGAGGTCACCGCCGGAGGGCGACTTTGGTACTGCATCGATGACAAGGCGAAAACGGTGTGGCTGACTGGTGCTCACGTTGGCCATCCCAAAGCGACCGAGTAGATCACCTCGGCGCGCCAGGGGTGTCGCGTTGCTAATGCTTTGCTAATGGCATCCAGCACACTGGAGCGGTAACGAGAGGTAGGGATTGGCCGGTCGCTAGATGCCGCTGTAGGGCGCTGGTTACCGCAGGACGACGCTGGATGTCCGTTTGGGGAGGTGAGTTCAAGTCCCCCCTTCCGACACATTTCAGATTGCGTTTTTCCTGTTAAGACGGTGGTTTCGGCCGTTTGCCTGGCGGGCCATTCTGCACGATTCAGTCCCCGGTGGTGGCGAGGACTGCTCGAAGTGATGGCGTTTCTTGCGTTCGTGACCGTTTCGGCCGGGGAGAGATCAGTGCAGCGGAGCACCACGAACGCCTCGATCAGCTTTCGCTGACCGCCTCGAGGTGTCCGAGGCAGAGGGCGGGATCGGTCATTGGGAGATGATGCCCTGCGCCTTCGACGGTGTGAATCGTCACGCGGGGGAGTGTGGACGCGTAGTCGCGGTCGCCGATCCGGTCGTGCTCACCCCACACGAGGCAAACGCGGATGTCAGTGGTTGCGGCTCGGCGAAGGGCATCTGTCCAGTCGGTCCTACGGATGAGTTGGTCCATGGCGTCGCGGTAAGCGGGCCAGGTGTGGAGCGAGGCTGATCTTGCGATGGGCACTGGGAGCTGTGGTGAGGCAGCTGCTGCGACGATGCCGGCGAGCCAACGGTGCGAGCAGTTGAGGTGACAGGCGGCCTGGGCTGATCGCGTGTTTGTGACGAATACCCGGGCCATCAGCCCTGATGAGGCGATGGTGCGGTCGATGGCGTCGCTGGTCCGATAGACGGGTGGGCCGAAGCAGGCGACGGATGTGATCGGCGTCGTGTCTCGTTGGATCCACCGCATGGCGAGTGCAGACCCCATCGAGTGGGCGCCGATCCGAAGCGGCCGGTCTGCGAGACCAAGTTCGCTCAGGGCTGCCTCGAGAGCGTCGAGGTGGTCATCGGGGCTGAAGCTGGTTCGTTTCTCGTCGAGGGATCGACCGAACCCGAGGAGATCTGGCACCACGAGGTTCGCATGTGATGCGAGCTCGTCGAAGTGGTCGCCGAAGATGTTGCCGGTTGCGACCAGGCCGTGGAGGAGCACGACGGTGTCGTCTCCCGATCCTGCGGCGCGAACATGAAGCGGACCGGCTCGCCGGCCCGGCAATGTGGAAGGTCGCCAGGACTGCACTGCTCGGGATTGATGACGGCGGACTTGCCACCATCCCCCAACGGCCGCGGCGACGAGTGCAGACCGCCGCAGCGGAGGTGTCATCGCTCTGGTGGCGCGTAGACCGAGGTCCATGATTCGCCGTCATTGGTGCTGGTGTGGATGGTGCCGCCGTGGACGGTGACCCACCACTGGTCATCCTCGATGTGCAGAGTCTCCACATCGCTGGGACTGGTGGCGATTTCGGACCACATGCTGTTCGGTGCGGCGGTTTGCCAGAGGGTCCCGTCTGCGGACGCGGCGATGATCTGATCGTGTGCAGTCCATTCGATCTCAATCACAGCCGGCGCAGTGGGAAGGGGGTCCCAGGTGATCGCGCCGTCTCCGCTGTACCACGCGGCGCCGTCCTCGTCGGTTGCGATCAGCTGACGGGGGTCGAGGGGGTTTGCTGCGAGGTCTCGAGCGGCCATAACACCGAGGTTCTCCCAATCGCCGCTTGGGGGTCTGAGCATGATCAGGCCGGCGGTGTCGGCTGCGTAGACGCCAATATCGGTAGGAGCCAGGGCATGGAAGTCGTGTTTGCCGAGCAGGTCGCCCTCGACAGTCCACGTCTCGCCGCCGTCACCGCTACGGGCCAAGCCCAGATGCGGCGGGTGGTCATCGACCCGGTATTTCTCCAGTCGCAGGTCGGGATGGCCACTGGCAAGAATGTCCAAGTTGTCTGCGGCCATTGACATGAGGTCGTGCTGTTCGCTTCCGACGAGAACGGCGCGATCGACTGACTCGATTCGGTAGAGGCCGCTATGGCTGGCGACCAGCAAGCCGCCGTCTTCGTCGATGACCAGGTCGTGGATATGTCCCAGCTCGCCAGGACCCGCCACAAGGTCGCCAGTGTCATTGCTGCAAGCCGACAGCGCCAACATGCCGCCGATCATTGCAATGAGCAGTCGTCGTTTAGAGGCGTTCATTGTTCGAAGCCGAGTGCCTGCTGTTGCGTGCGAATGTAGGTGATGACTTGTTCGATTTGGCCGTCGGTGATGTCTTCGACGGCGGGCATGTCGCCGAAGCTCCAATGGTGCTGGGGCGCTCCGTTGCGGATGGCGGACCGGTAGGAGTCGTCGCCATGATGATTTGGTTCGTAGACAATCGACAGCTGCGATGGGCCTTTGCTGGTGCCCCGTAGATCCTCGCCGTGGCAGGACGCGCACCTGGCCTGATAAATCGTTGCCCCGTCGGCTTCGGCGGCAAGCGGCACCAAAGACTCCAGCGGCGCAGCGACTGGATCATCGCCCCCACACGCTGGGAGAGCGACGGTCAGCGCAATAACAAGACCGGCGAACATCGATGTGGTTTTCATGATGCTGAGGTCCCGATCAGGAGTGCAGTCGTGATCGTCACGGCAACGAGTGCCACAGCTTCTAGGGTCACGACGCTGCGGAAACGGTGGGCGACCGCAACGTCGTCTGGTGACCGGTCGAGTTCTGGGACGATGACCTTATGGTTGTATGCGCCGCCCGCAGCGGCGATAGCGACGAGTGTGACTTTGACCAGCAGCACTTGCCCCCACGATGTAGACCAGAGCTGACTGGGCGAGTCGAGAATAACCACCGATAGCGCGACGCCGGCGATCCCTGCGGCGACGAGGGCAACCGCGGCGACAACAGAGAACCTCACAGCGAGTTGCAGCGAGCGAGTGGCGACGTTGTTGCGATTTCGTCGGGCGATCACGAGCGCCAATATGACCACACCTCCAGCCCAGGTCGCGGCGGTCACGACGTGGATCAGGTTTGCCGCTGCGTGAAGCCAACGCGGGCCCTCCGAGACCGTATGGCCGTCGAACAGGAACGAGGCCACGATGAGCGCAATGCCGACGAGCGCGGCCGGGCTGGCGCTCGGATGCCAAGCGTGATCACCCTCGTGCACATAGGGCTCGGTGCCCGACCGTTCCATCGAATGCGACGGTCTGGAGATCCGAGTACCCGACCCCGCCGAAACAAGCTGCTTCACGACGACGACAGGGTCGCCAGCAGTGGTGGCGGCACGCGTGTCGAACTTTGCTCCGATCATGACAAGCCCGCCGCCAACGAGCCGGAGCACGATCGCCAAACCAAGCGACGACCACAGCGTGTCGGCCCACGCCGTCGGCGACCACGATCCGGACCAGCTCGACTCGAGCGTTGCAGCCTGGGCAACAGCTGCGCCGACTGAGCCGAGGATCAAAAGCGCTCCGGCCCGACGAACCCAATACAACACAGCACGAATGTCTCTGGTGTTGCCCCGTAGCACCAAGGCGGCGAACACCGCTCCGCCGATCGCACCAACGGCGCCTACTAGTCTCAGAATCCTGCTCAGCCGGAACATCCACGATGCACCTGCGGCCGTGTCAGCGCCGGTGTCCAGGAACGACTCGATATCGACGCCCTCCCCGTCGACCGCCTCCGATCCTGATGGCGCTGGCGGATCTGGCTCGGGTGCTGCCGCTTCGGCGGTCACGGTGAAGCTGAAGTTGCCGTCGATGGGATGAGCGTCAGGCGCTGCGACCATCCAGCGAACCCCGACCACGCCACCAGCAAGCGGCTCGTCGAACCGAAGTATCCACGTCAGATTGTCGACGGTCGTGACCTCGTCGGGTTCACGGACCTGCCCAGACGGATCGAGGACGACGAACCCTTCGCCAGCTGGCGTTGCCTCACCAGAAAAGCTCATCGAGATCCCGGCGACCGGCTGGTCGACCGTCTGTCCATCGCTGGGATTGGAGGACTCGAATCCGGTGTGGGCCGACGCCGGGGACGCGGTGCTGAGCAACACGACGAGAGCGACGAGCAACGCAGCCCACCAACGTCGAACCGGTCGTGGGGCGACGAAACGCATCAGATCAGACTACTACAATGTGTAGTAGTTGTTGCGGCAGGTGTTTGTCACGCGACGCCATGGCACAGATGGTCAACCAGCGAGGCGAAATGGTGCAGTTGAACACCAACCGCTGCAGTGATCGCAAACACGCCGACGAACGCAGCAGCCATGACGGGCGCTGGTGCCGTCAACTCACGGTGCGGCCAGAGCAGCGCTTCCACCCGACGAGTGACCGAGCCGCCTCCGAGGGATGGAACAGCACCGAAACCGGGAGCAAGCGCGACGGCGGAAATGGCTCTCGCCACCACGCGCCTGTCGGCCACAACCGACGCTGCAGCCTCGTCGGCTGTGCGTTCGGTGGCATGGCGGATCTGAGCGCCGAGCGGTTTCAAGAACGGCAGGACGGCCTGGCTGAGCTCGACCGCCAACAGGTATCGATGGTGACCCAGCCGGAGATGGGCTCGTTCGTGGGCGAAGACTGCCCGGCGTTCGTCGGTGCTGAGCGGCGCCAACAGGCCCGTCGACACGACGACGCATCCGGCTCGGGTGGGAACCGCATACGCGAAACAACGCTTCGATTCCACGACCTCGAGCCGACCACTTCTTCGAACGCTGTGCACGGCCTGCCAACGGGCGAACATGATCCGCCCGCAACGAAACGTCGTGATGAATAGCGCAATCAGGGCAATCGTTCCCATGATGGGCCCGACCTCGTGATGAAGCGGGATGGCCCGGCACCACTCGACCAGCGCTGACGAACGCGCCGGCCCCACAGCAAATCCCAACGCAGTCGCAGTCACGATGAGCGTCACAACGCCTGCGGCCGCCACCATCGCTGCAGTCAACAGCGGGACCGAAAGGGCAGGGCGGAGGCGCCACTCCACGCGTCCCATCAACGCAATCAACGCCACGCCGATCAACGTCGGGAGCACGAAACCGACGCTCATGACGACTCGTGCTCGGTAAGAAGACGACGAAGCTCTGCTGCTTCGGCATCCGACAGCTTTTCGACGAACGAACTCAAGACCGCGTCGCGGTTGTCCGCTGAGGAGAGTTGATTGCGCATCTGACCGGCGCGGTGCGACGCTTCGCCATCAGACGCCCAATAGCCGTAGGCCCGGCCCCGCCGCTCTCGCTCGAGGCGTCCCTTCTGATGTAGTCGCGCCAAGACCGTCATCACCGTTGTGTACGCAAGATCAGGCGCCACGGACTCGTGGACTTCAGCGGGGGTGACCGCCGCATCCATAGCCCACACGAATCGCAGGACCGCCTCTTCGAGTTCGCCCGTTGCGCGTCGAATGACCATGGGTTCAGTATCGCCGAGCCGTTGGGATCGCGTCGTCATCTACCCGGCCTGCCCCGGATCGAGGCATTCCTGTACTGGCAGGATAGTTGTAGATTGCATGTATATAGGTGTAGGTTGCAACTATGTCACGAACACCGAGCGATGCTCTGGGGCAGGAATTCGTCGGTCTCATCCATGCCTTCGGCGTCCTTCGAACTGACGCGACACCGTGCGGGCAGCCGATGTCGGTGTCTACAGCGCACGCGATCTGTGAGCTGGCAGCTCATGGTCCGCTTAGTCAGACCGAGCTCGCTGGCCGCCTAGGACTCGAAGCCAGCAGCATCAGCCGGCTCGTCGACCAACTCAGCCGAAAGGGCTGGGCGCAACGAGCTCCTGATCCAGACAGCAACGACAAGCGAGTTCGCCTCGTCCACCTCGCCGCACCGGGGCGCCAAGCGGCAAAGCAAGTGACTGCAGCGCGGGCCGAACGGTTCGGACAGCTTCTCGACGCAATCGAAGAATCCAAGCGACCCCAGGTACTCGAAGCTCTCCACCTCCTCAAGGACGCCGCCAATGCAATCGACTAAAGCCATCCTCGTCGTAGCACTCTTGACCTTCGCAGGAGCTGCATGCGGATCAGATCAGGACCTAGCCGAGCGTCAGGAAACAGTTGCTGAAGCTGGCGCCGAAGTGATGCCGTTCTCGCTCGATGAAACCACTCACATCTTCACAGACACCCAAAGCGGCGGTCGACAAGACGTGGTCGCCGATGACCTGACCGACGAGAACTCGATCGAAGCGATCCGCGATCATTTGGCTGAGGAGGCTGCCAAGTTTCAAATCGGCGATTTCTCCGATCCTGAAACCATCCACGGGTCGGCCATGCCCGGCCTTGCAGCCCTGAAGGCTGGATTCGACCAGATTGACGTCGAGTTGCTCGAGACAGCCGATGGCGCAGCCATCATCTACACATCGCAAGATCCAGAGCTGGTCTCAGCAATCCACCTCTGGTTCGAAGCGCAGACCAGCGACCACGGCAGCCACGCCGAACACAACTCGTGACCGTCTAGCTTCGGACGGCCGACAGGACGAGTTCTCCCAGGCGTTCGATCGCTGCGTCCGAGCTGAGATGGACTGCTGCATCGAGAGCGTGGAGGCAGTAGTAGGCGAGCTCGTCGGGGGTGGCATCCGAGCGAACTGCGCCGTCCTGGGCGGCTTGAACGGTGTTGCCGTAGTGGCTCCACGAAGAGGATTGCAGGGGCGTCGCGTAGCTAAAGCTTTGCTAGTGGCGGACCACGACTGACGCTGTCCGGTCGGTCTTGAGGGCTTAGTCGGTCGACGAGGGGATCGGCCGCGGCACAAGGAGTCCGAGCTGTCTAGCCGTGGCCAAGAGCCGACCGTCACGTGACCAGACATCGGTGTCGAGATCGGCGAACCCATCGCGGGCCATACGGGTCCGACTGTGGACGAGGACGAAGTCGTCAATCGGCTTGGTCAGCGGATCCCTGAAATGGATGGTCAGGTCCATTGTCGGCGCCCCAACCCCGCTGCGCTGCCGTCGCGCAACCGGCGGCGGCCAGGAATCGGTCAGGGCAGCGAGGACAATGTGGTCAACGCTGGCTGCGTCATCGGTACGAAGCCAACCGATGGCCTCGGCGTCGTCGTGGTCGAACTCATGGGCGCCACCCCTTGCGAACCGCATGTCGTAACGCATGTGCACAGAAGAGTCGTCGTCCTCCGGCCACTGCTCGCTCGACAGATCCTCGGGGCCAGCGACATCTGGCATAGCGACATCGCAGAAGTCAATACCATCGCGAGGCGGTCCGAGCGAAGCTCGGCCGACGATCGAGCGTTCACCAGCCGCAAGAACTACGTCGATCGTCGTCACCGAGCGGCCGGCGCGCAGAATGGTCGTCTCGATCGTGGCGGGCCCGGGCGGCAGACCACTCAGGAAGTGCACGTTGAGGGCACGAGGGGTCAACTCTCCACTTGCGGCGACCGCAGCCCGGACAATCAGCGCTGCCAGGTAGCCGCCGTTCGGGCCGCTCGGCACCATCCAGCGGTCGCTCAGCACGGCGTCGTAGGTGCCGTCGCCCCGGTCGCTGAGCACGGTGTCGTCATGAAGCTTGGCCACGACCATCGAGGCTAACCAAGGCCAACCACGAGACATCCATCGCCGGCGTCCGCAATTACAAACATCGGCTTGTGGCTTGGCTCGATGCTGGTCGTCGGCGTCGAGCCATCGACCGTGCCCCGGGACGAGACGCCCGAACCAACCCGGCTAGTCTCGGCACGAGGAGAGGGGAGACACTGTGGGCGTATACCGGCCGTTTCATATCAACATCAACTGCACTGACTTCGAGAGGTCGCTTGAGTTCTATGAATGGCTCGGCTTCACAATGGTGACCGATCTGGGCGAGGGCGGAAGTCGGGCCATACAACAGGGTCTCGGAATGCCGGAGAAACCGATCGGCCGGGCAGCCCTGCTTCAAGCTGGCGATGACGCTCGATCGTTGCGCATCGACCTCATCCAGTGGAAGGTGCCTCGAGTCGAGGGAGCGGCGCCGCCCAATCTTTGGACGCTGGGCCTGTCGCGCCTAGCGGTGCTGTGCGACAACCTTCTCGAACTCTACGAGCAGGCGTTGGAACGTGAGGTGCCCGTCGTATCGGAACCAGTGCTCGTTCAAAACCGCAACGGCACCACCGATGGTTGGTTCTGCATGGAGGACCCGGACGGCACGATCATCGAGCTGATCCAGTTCCGCAACGTCGACGCCTAGTCACCGGCATCACGTCTGCGCTACCTGATGAGGGGCTGCGGATCTCAGGACACTCGAGCTGTCGACTACTCCACCATGGAGCGTGCTCGGCGCTCGATGCTTTTGTAACCATTGGCCTGCGCAACCTTGGTCGTGCGGTCGAGGTAGATGTTGGCTTGGTGGTGGTCGCCGAGGCGCCGGTGAAGGGTGGCCCGGGCGAGGTCGTCGTTGGCAGCGAAGAAGTGAGCACCGAACTCAGTTGTAGTGAGTTCGGATGCCGCGAAGTGGGCCTCGGCTTTTTCGGGCTGATCAAGGACGAGGGCCAGATGCCCGAGCACACCGTCGATCGAAGAGTCACAGAAGGTCATGTGACACGAGATTTGGCCCGCGTGGGGCGAGAGGAGCCGGTACAAGATGGCACATGCGTCGGTGTCGCCGAGTTCAGATGCGGCCTGCGCCCAACTGCAGGTGGTGGCGGCCCAGGAGTTCGTGAGGTCGACCTCAAAGTTACGGTCCTTGGCATCATCGAGCAGCGCCCGTGCCCGTTCGGGCTGGCCTTCGCGGGACAAGAACATGGCAGCCACTGCCGTATAGGCCTCGATCGATGGGTTCTTAGCTGCGATCTCCAGGAGTTGCTCCAATATCTCGCCGGCGCGGCCTTGAGCGCGGCGCGCCGTCATGATCAAGACCGTGAAAAAGTCGAAGGCGTCGGGCTCGCCAGCTTCGGTTCCGAGCGCGAGGCTCTGGCTCGCCAGGCTTTCGAGTCGGGCGTTGTCGCCAAGGGCAGAGGTGAGCGAGCACCGAACGTTCGTGGTGACCCAATGAAATGAAGGCCTCCCGGTGTCGACCGCAAGCCGGGTCATTGCATCGAGGCAGCTGATTGCTCTGTCAAGGTCGCCGGTTCCCACGCCAGCGAGGCACGAACCACAGAGTGCCCAGAACTCGAGGCTCCGATCGCCGAGACCGAGCGCGAGGCTCTCGCTGCTCGCTTCGAGCCGGGCCTGAAGGTTGTGGGGCACGGCAGAAGTTAGGCAAAACCGGTTCAAGACGGTTGACAGGATTGTGCGATCGCCCAGGGAGCGAGCCAGATCGATAGCCGCGTTGATGAGTCCGACGCGTTCGTTGTACGGAGCGGCGTATTCAAGCTCGCTGAACAAGGTGGCCATCAGGAGCGAACGCTCTCGGGTCGGGGTGCTACCGATCGATAGCCGTGGTCTGGATTACGATGCCGATCTTCCTCACGATTGCGTTCAGGGTCTTTGATCTTGGCCAAGAAGCTGTCGATTTCCCGATTGGCGATCTGATCCTCCAGATCGCTGCCTTGACCATTGTTCCCGTGGCGATCGGGATGGGGCTTCGCCGCTGGAAACCCCGGCTGTGCGACCGTTTCGAGCGGCCATCGAAGATCTTCGTCGCCGTCTTTCTGGGCTTGGTGGTGGTTGCGCTTGTCGTCACCAATTGGTCGGCCGTTGCCGAAAATGCGGTGGAGTTCGCGCCAGCGTTCATCGTGCTGAATCTGGCGGGACTCGCCGTTGGCTACGGGGTGTCGAAGGCCTTTGGGTTGGATCGACGGCAGTCATCGACGATAGGGGTCGAGACGGGCCTTCAGAATTCGACGTTGGCGCTCACCATCGCCGTGTCGGTGTTGGGAAACAGCGAACTAGCCATCATTCCGGGTCTCTACGGGGTTTGGATGTTGTTCACGGGCTTTGCGTTCGCCTATCTCACCCAAGGAGCAGAGCAAACTGATCCACAGCTGGGACGTTGAGTCTTGGGCTCGACGGAAGCCAATGGTCCTGACTCAGTTCATTCGGCAGGTGGTGCCGCCGTTGTAGGGAAGATTGGCTCCCTCGACGGCGGTCGCGCACGCCTGGACGGCTGGTCGCTTTGTCGACTGGCTTGTGACGAAGCTGACCGACCCACTCGAATTCGTCGTGCCGGTGAGCGTCTCGGAGAACGAGCCGCCGAACTCGACGGTGATTGCCGCCCCTGCGATTGCTTGGCCGAGATCGTTCCTGACCACGATCGTGGCCGTGCCATGTTGGCGTCCCTTGCCAGCCGATTGCGTGCCAATCGAGAACTGCGTGATGAAGATCTCGGTAGCGTCGCCGACTTCGACACCGTCGAGGCGCAGCTCGTCGATCTCGACTCGATCGAAGGACTCCTGCCTGGAGCCACGGTTCGTGTCGACCATCCGGACCCACACAGTGCCGGTGGAAGTTCCGATGGACCATGTGTTGGTCGTGATGGCTCCCGAGGCGATGGTCCCCAGCGGGATCCAATTGTTCTGGTTGCTCGACCACTCGACCGACACACCGTTGTCGGCGTCGCCGCCGTCGGCGACTCGAGCCACAACGGTTAGCGTCTGAGTGCCACTCGTCGCCGGAATCTCCCACCGATGCTCGAGACGATCGTGGCGTAGCCGGGGCTTGCCACCTGAACCAACCTCGGTGATCACTTGGCTGACAGCGTCAGCGACCTGTGTGTTGGTGTAGTTGCCTTGCACGGTGCCGTACACGGCCAGGTCCGAGACAGCGACACTTCGAAGTGAGGCCTCGACCACTGCGGTCGCGGTTGCCGAGCGAGCTGACTCATTGCCCGAGGCATCGACTGCAGCCACGGAGTAGATGTAGCTCCCGCTTGATTCCGGAGTGTCGGAGTGCACCGGGCTCACGTTTGACACTGTGGCGATGGCGACGGGCGCCTGGCCGGTCTCCGAGCGATACACCGTGTAGCCAGCGAGGTCGGCTTCGGTGTTGGCGGTCCAACTGAGTTGCACGGATCCGTCACCTACATCGGCGTCGAGACCGCTAGGGATGGACGGTGCCTCGGTGTCCGGCGGCGGGGTCTCACCGAGACTGCCGGTCAAGACGTAGCGGCCGAGGCTGCCATAGTCGGTATAGCCCGATGGTGGATCGACGGCGCGGTTGCCGACGCCGACGCCGTCGATCTCGACCGTGTAGGTTCCAGCGGAAACCGTGACCACGATCACCGCAGAGAGTTCACTGATCGGGTTGGCCCTGGCGACGATTGTGCCGGCGCTGTCACGTAGGGTCATCTCGATATCGAGGTTGGCATACGCCGAGTCGGGGCTGGTCTCGAGCCGGATGTCCCCGCCGTTGGTGGAGAACGAGAAGACATCAATGTCCGTGCGAGCGTTGATCAGTCCGGCGACGGTCGGGCTCGATCCAATAAGCGCCGTGGCGTTAGCGGCGCTGTTGCCGAAGTCATCGATGCGGGGGCCGAAGCCGTTGCCGTTGCTGAGCGAAGAGATGACCGCGATGTCATCGCCACCCCGCCCGAAGTTGGCACTCGCGTCGAAGTTGTTGGCGCCGAAGTACTCCTGCTGGCTCCATTGTGAGACAGGCTGGTAGTACGCAGCTCCCATGATGGGGGCCCAGCCGGTCGACCCGGTTCCTGGGTGACCGGTGTAGTAGTTGGCGGTCGTCGTGCCGTCGTGCGCGAGGTCGAGCATGTGGCCGACCTCGTGTGTGATGGCTTCGGAGACGCCCTTGAAGCTCGAGTTGTAGACGTAGGTCGGTTCATCGACAGCGTCGTCGAAGGCGCCGATGAAGGCGTGGCCGCCACAACCGCAGTTGGCGAAGGTGTCGTCGGTGATGACCACGCGAGCACCCCACTGGGTGTCGCCCGTGCCGAATCGCATCAACGCGTCGACCCCGGGATCGATTGTGGTGACGTTGATGTTCCACGGAGCGAAGTCCTCCGACACTTTGATGAAGGACCGACGAATGATGTCGAGTTCCTGGGCGGTCCAGGAGTTCGGGTCGCCGTCGAGGTCGTAGGGGGGCGACACGATCGTTGCGACGCCGTACGAGCTGTTCCAACTGGTGTCCTGGGTGATGTGTCCGTCGAAGTCGAGGTAGATGGTCTTGTCTGCGCCGGGGAGGCTGGCGAGCTGGAAGACCGGATCAGTAACGGGTGGAGCTGCCGAGATGGCTTCACCGGTGATGTCCACCTCGCCGGGCGCGATCTCGTCGAAATAGGCAAGCTCGCCTGCACCGTTGACGGCCACGGTGGAGTCACTGAGCACCACGGAACGGAACTCGGCCACGGTCATGCCATTGGCCTGAGCGGCGGCGGGTAGGCGTTCTCCGAGACGATCGATGGCGTCCTGGGCTCGGGCGAATCCAGGCTCGCCCTCAGGCCGACCTTGAGCACCAGCTGAGGCTGTCGTGGTGACCATCAACGCGAGGCCGACCAAAGCGGCGGCGACTTTTTGGGGACGTCGAGACATGCAGATCCACTTTCAGTTCTTCGAGCGACGACCACTTGTCGACCAAAGCCCGGAAATCCTTGAGCGTCGAATCTCACTGGTCGGTTCGAGGGCCTTTCGCTGGTGGGTGCCCGAAGCTGTGTCGGCCTGGTCAAGGAGTCGATGACTTGGCGGCCTCGACCTCGGTCTCGAAGGAGCGCTCGGGCGCTCGGCGCCAACGAACCGGTTGCCGTCGCGGACTGACCGCGGCCGGGGGACATCGTGGACGCCCACAGCGGACAGCTAGACGACGCCGGGCAACGCTTGAGATGCTTGAGGCATAGAGGAACCCTCGCCGATCGCCGAGTCGATCCCTCAACGCAACGGCGTTATCGGGCTGGCTATCACAGGCCCCGACATCGGTCACTCAATTGGGTCAATGGGCCGACGCGTCATAGTGTGGACTCGTTCGAGCCCCAGAGGGGGCAGGGGGTTGGGGAAACACCATGACTGAATCGTTGCCAGTACGCCACCGTCTGGAAGGCACGCCTGATCCGAGCCACGAATGGCCCGGCGCACCAGGGGTCACCATTCGAGGAGACAGCTGGGGCGATCCGAACGGGCGACCCGTGTACTTGCTCCACGGCGGTGGGCAGACCCGACACGCATGGAAGGGCGCAGGCGAGGTCCTGGGCGAAGCCGGATACCACGCCATTGCCTTCGACGCGCGAGGCCATGGCGATTCTGACTGGGCGCCAAACGGGATCTACGAGAACGACGACCAGGTCACCGACCTCGAATGTGTCATCCAGGTAGTCGGCGGAGCCCCGCCCATCCTCGTCGGCGCCTCGATGGGCGGAGGCACCAGCCTGCTGGCCGTTGGCGAACGCAACCTGAACGCCGCCGCCGTCGTACTCGTCGACATGGCACCGCGCATCGCTCCCGAGGGCAGCGCCAAGATCCGAGAGTTCATGAGCCAGGCCCCAGACGGCTTCGAGTCACTCGAGCAGGTCGCCGACGCCATCGCCAACTATCAGCCGCATCGCACGCGGCCGCGCAACCTGGACGGGCTGGTCAAGAACGTCCGCCAAGGCGACGACGGCCGATTCTACTGGCACTGGGACCCTCGCAGAATGCAGCGAGCGTGGAACATGGACGAGTACCGCGACCGGCTCGAGGAAGCATCCAAGAACCTCACGGGCACACCGACCCTTCTGGTACGAGGCGGCCTCTCCGACGTGCTCACCGAAGAAGGTGCGCAGCAGTTCCTGGCCATCGCCCCCCACGCCGAGTACGTCGCGGTCAGCGATGCCGCCCACATGGTGGCCGGTGACCGCAACGACATCTTTGCTGGCGCGGTCGTCGAATTCCTGGCCCGCCGAGCACCAGCCGGCGGCTGAACCGAGCCGCGTAACCGACTGACGCCAGCGGTCGTGCCGCTATTCTTCGCCCGTGAGCTGGCCTGAGCACATGGATGCCGACCTCGAGACCGTGGTGCTCCAGGCGGCCGGTGCACGGGCGATCGTGGACACTCAAGTCGTTCAGAGCCTGTGGAGCGGGTACGGGCAAGTCGTGCGGTACCGCCTCGAGGGTGGGGCGCAGCCCAGCGTGATCGTCAAGCACGTGCGCTGGCCTCACCAACGCCGCCATCCTTACGGCCGGAGTTCCGACCGCTCCCACGAGCGGAAGGTGCAGTCCTACCGGATCGAGACGATGTGGTACGACCGGTATGCGCAGGAGTGCCGAGGCGTGTGCCGAGTGCCTCGTTGCCTGGCCCTCGAAACTCGGGCAGATGAGGTCATCATGGTCTTGGAAGATCTGGATGCGTCGGGCTTCGCCGGACGACGCCAGCGGGTGAGCGAAGTGGAACTTGACGCCTGCTTGTCGTGGCTGGCCAGCTTCCACGCCACCTTCATGGGTAGACGTCCCGAGGGTCTGTGGGCGACCGGTACCTATTGGCACTTGGCCACCCGCCCCGACGAATTCGACGCCCTCGAGGACGGCCCCCTCAAGTCAGCGGCCATGATCATCGATCGCCGGCTCGCCAATAGTCCGTTCCAGACCTTCGTTCACGGGGATGCCAAGCTGGCCAACTTCTGCTTCAGGGCCGACGGGCGCCAGGCCGCGGCGGTTGATTTTCAGTACGTCGGTGGTGGCTGCGGTATGAAGGACGTCGCCTATTTGATCAGCAGCTGCCTCGACGAGGACGACAGCGAGCGTTTAGGCCCCGAGCTGCTCGACCGATACTTCAAGCTGCTAAGCGATGCGCTGGAGCGCTCCGGTAAGGCGTTGGACTTTGCTGCTCTGGAGAACGATTGGCGGGCCCTGTACCCGGTAGCTTGGACCGACTTTTACCGGTTCTTACAGGGATGGAGTCCCGATCACTGGAAG
>JBLINY010000105.1:0-15741 GCA_047638695.1 Acidimicrobiales bacterium
TGTTGCCGCAGATCACTACCGGCTGGAAGCGCCACCGGCTGATGACGCGAACACGCCGATGCCGGTTGCTGCTCCAACCAAGCTGACCGACGGCGCCGGCGGCGACGACACCTGGCCGGCGAAGGACGGGTCGATTTCTTGCACATCGTCACCGAAGTTGCCCGATGAGTTCCAGGCAACGTTTCCTGATGCCGTTTGCGGGCTGCCCTCGGCTGCCAGATTCGTCTCGGCAAAAATGTTGTTCGTAAGGTCAAACGACAGTCCCGCCAACTCATAGGCCAGACCACAACCAACAATCGTGTTCGAAGACAAGCTCACCGTCAGGTCGGCGCCCGACACGTCACGCAGGTTGACGCAGCCGGACTGGTCGTAGAAGTACGAGTCACCCTCGCGGTCGACGACTTGACCGTTCAGCACGTTGTTGCTGATCGTCAAACTTCCGCTGGCACAGTCGGGGGCTCCACCGGCATTACAATCAACCTGCAGCGGAATGAAAGCACTCTCGACCACGTTCGAGTCGAGCGTGACATTGGCCGAGAAGTAGCTTAGCCGCAGCGCGATGCCGGGCAGATAGTCGCCATATTCATCGGTGACCGTGCGAAAGACGTTCTGGGAGACCGTGATAGTTCCTGACTCGACGGCGCTATCGGGTGCGCCAAAGCGCTGGAACGAGTTACCGCCCGGCTTGTTCTGGCCGACGAAGAGCGCCGTGAATGCGAATCCCTCGAAGGTATTGGCGATGGCCGATGCGTCGGTGCTGCCTTCCTTGAACGACAACGCTTGGTGGAAGACACCAAAGAAGTAGTTGTGATCAATCATTGGCCTGGTCGAGCCGTAGACCATCACGCCATAGTCCATGTAGCTCTCGCTGGTGGTGCGTCCCTCGAGCCGAGCTGAAATGCGGTTGGGTTCGTCATCGGGCAAGTACGGGTTGAGGAACTGATTCTCGGTGACCCGCACATCTTCGGTATCGAAAACGATGATCGCTCGGGCCCCGGTGTGCTGGAAACTGTTGCCCTTGATCAGGACGTTCCTGGCCCGTTCGACGTAGATGGCCTGGGCCGTGAACGAGTGGCCAATGTTCTGGAACCGGATGTCGTGCACCTCGGAGCCATCCGCCGCCTCGTCGCGGATAGCCAGAAAGCCAACGGGCAGCGTGTCATTGCGCTGTGACGTTGGGGGCTCGAGAGACGTCGTAATGATGGCCTCACCCGGCACTTCCGAACGCAGGATGATCTGTTTGTCGAACACCACCTCACCGGAGATGAGATGGACACCGGGGCGAAGGAGGATCTCGTCACCCGGCTTGGCCCAAGCGATTGCTTCGTTGATCGTGGCGAAGTCAGCTGGGCCTCCCCCGACGCCATCATGCGGCGCTACGAAGATCCCGGGCTGACCAGTAGTCGCTGTCTCGTCGTCACTCCCCGACCCGCTGCCGGATTCCTCGGAGTCCGATCCCGAAGCAACGGCCGTGCTGCCAGCGCTGTCGTCATCGGAATCCTCCAACACAGCGGAGCTGACCGTCGGCGAACTCGACAACGAACCGTCGCTCGCCGCTGAGGTACACGCCGCCGCCGTCAGTAAGAACGCGCACAGAGCCGCGAACCAGAAACGTGATTTTCTTGAAAGCTCCGCCACCAGACCGAAGGTACCAGTCGGGTTGGGCGCTCTACCTGCAACCCTCCAGGTGGAGGAGCACAAGAGCGTCTCGCTAGAGGAGTTCGACGTTGTCGCCGCTGAGGAGGTGGCGAGAGTCGAAGATGTAGTCGGCCTTCTCGACCAGACCGTCGTAGTCGACGTCGTCGTGGTCGGTGATGAGAACGACAACGTCAGCAGCCTCGATCTCTTCATCGGTAAGGTCGACGCGGCGGATCGAACGATCGAGTTCGTAGAACCCGTCGACGTGACGGTCGTGCACGTGCACTTCGGCCCCAAGGGCTAGGAACTGCTCGATCACCGGGGTAGCCGGCGTCTCACGGGCATCATTCGAGTTCTTCTTGTACGCGATGCCCAGGACGAGGACTCGTGATCCCTTCACCGGCTTGGACCGCTCGTTCAGACCAAGTTGCACCCGCTTGACCACATAGTCGGGCATGTGTTCGTTGACATCGTTGGCGATCTTCACGAACCGGCTGACGGTACCGAGCTGACGCTCGATCTTGTACGAGAGGTACGACGGATCAATAGGCAGGCAGTGGCCGCCTACGCCAGGACCGGGGTAGAAGGGCATGAAACCGAAGGGCTTGCTCGACGCTGCAGCGATGACCTCCCAGAGGTCAATACCCAGTGCCTTGGAGTGCACGGCAAGTTCGTTTACCAGCGCGATGTTTACGTGCCGGAACGTGTTCTCGAGCAGCTTGGTCAGCTCGGCTTCCCGGGTCCCAGACACCGGAACCGTGGTGTCGACGATTGCGTCGTAAAATTCCTGTACCAACTTCAGCGAAGCTTCGTCGACACCGGCAACCACTTTCGGAGTTCGCTGGAAGTCCCACGTGAGGTTGCCCGGGTCGATGCGTTCCGGCGAGAAGCCAAGGTGGAAGTCAGCTCCGGCGGTAAGGCCAGAACCTTCCTCGAGGATGGGCTGCAGGATCTCCTCGGTCGTGCCGGGGAAGGTCGTCGATTCGAGAATGACGGTGGCCCCGGGGCGAAGGAACCGAGCCAGCAGCTCCCCCGAAGACTCGATATATGAGAGGTCTGGGGCACCGTCGCGCAGCGGCGTTGGCACCGTGATGACGGCGATATCGAAGCCGGCGATCGCTCGTGGTTCGTTGCTCGGCTTGTAACGACCACTGGCGAGGGCGGCGGCAACGTCGGAATCAGTGATGTCATCGATGTGGGTCTTGCCGGAAGAAAGCCCGTCGATCTTGCGCTGGTCGAGGTCGAATCCAACGACGTTGAAGCCGACTTCGACGGCTCGCATCGCAACAGGAAGCCCTACATAGCCCTGGCCGACAACAACGACCTTCTGGTTCGCTAGTTCGCTCATGATTCGGAAACTCGCTCCTTCGCCGGATCGGCCCTTTGGCCGCACCTCATTGTCGTCGGCGCCAGCATGAAAATCTTGAGCACGCCACAAGTCACAAGGTAGTCCGGTCGCAGATAACGCCTCGGGAGGGCGAGATACTCAGCTAGCCGGCGGAGCTTTGATCCGATCAAGAACCGTGTCGACCGTAGCGAGATCGATTCCTGCGTCACGGAGCAGGCCGAGCAGTTCCACAAGCTGGTGAGCCTCAACATCAACCGCTGGTTTCTCACTGACGCCGTGGGTGTACAGGATCAGCCAACTCGGCTTGGCCCGAAGCTGAGCGACCAACTTTTCGGCCCACGCCCTCGAGTAATCATTCGCATACAGCGGCGTGCTTGAAAGACAATTCAGATCGACCGCGCCGCAATTCACTCCAGCCCTGGTCGAACGCAGCGAGCGGTAGCTGCTGCCGATCTGGTGTTTCGACCGTACGGCAACGCGGCCGAATGGGTACGAGAAGTTCCGCGGCCACGCTCCCCCGGTCACCGCGGCCAATCTCTCTCGGTTGGCGGCACAGTCAGCCAAAACAACCTCTGGCCGGTCATGGCGGGTGTCAATGTGTGAGGCCGTATGGCAGCCGATTTCGTGACCCGCGTCGCTGAGCTCCGCGACCGTTGAAAGATCGACCGTCGGCCGACCAAGAACTGAGTGAAGGTCGGTACAGACGTAGAAGGTCGCCAACGCGCCGAACTCATCGAGTATCGGGACCCCCAGCTCGACGGCGGTAGCCGGGACGTCATCGAACGTCATCGATACGACGGATCGTTCGAGATCACATCGCCAGCCGTTCCGCTGGACAATCGTCAGGTATGCCGTCTTTGTCTTGGCCAATGCCGGACGTATCGCCGCACTTATCGCCATTTCACTCCTCAGAAGCCGCTCCCAGCGGCGTGTTATTTACGCTACTTACTCGCTACTACTCGCACATGATGGCGATGCGTGTCGTCACAGCGACTTGCCGGCCACCTTGAGAGCCGCAAGAGCGATCCGGCCCTTCAAACTCACCGGCACCACCCGCGAGTGCGTCGCCATCACTTCTCCGCCGAATCCGCGCTTGAACTTGGCGATCGCCGAAGTCTCTGGCGATTTCTCCTCGATGTCCAGGCCACCCATGTCATAGGCCGAACACCCCAGGTTGCGAAAGTGCACCATGCCCTCCCAGTGCAACAGCCTGTTGGCCCGCCCGATCATGTTGCGGACTTCGCCCTCAGCATCGTCAAGATTCGAAACCGAGTGCAGCAGCATCGCCCGATCTGCATTGCGAAGATGCATGTGCTGCACCTCCACCTCTTGCGCCGGGTCGGTGGCGACCGAGAACGTCAACATGTCAGCCGCCGACAACTGCTCCAGACGAGGGCGAAACGTTGCCCGCAGACCCCTCGACACAGCAAAGGCGTCGTAGCGATCGGCAAAACGCTCGATCAGACCGGTCGATGGACGGTCATCAAACATGCAGACGATGCCATCCTTTGACTGCGCCTTGCGTACCTGCCGTCGGGTCGACTGGCTCAGCCCCATCAAAACGTCGTCTTCGGGTGGCACCAGATCGACGATCAACGTGTGCTCAACCTGCCACGTCGCCGATCCATCTGTCTCCAGAATGTTCACTTCGCGGAGGACATCGGCTCGCCTCGGCGCCGCATCCATCTTCTCTGACGGCGACCCGTCGGCGAAATAGCATTCGGCAACTCGGAGGCCATGTCGTTCAAGCACTATCACCTTCGCTAAGGGTACGGACAGGCTGGCCGTCGACCAATAGGTCCGTGTACACATCTTCCAATCGACCAGATACCGCAGGCGACACCGTTGACATCAAAATTGGTGGTTCACTAGCAGTTCCCCCCACGAAAGGACGCCTCACGATGCGCAAAGCACTCGTCGCGGCCGCAGTCGCCACACTCTCCCTTCCCTAGTCTCGCTGACACCGGTCAGCGCTACCGACACTGGGATCGCAGCCCAGGTGACAAACGGCAACGACTCATCAACAGCGCCGGTCATCGACGGCGCTGGCGCCACGATGGCCTTTCATTCGATGGCCACCAATTTGGCCGGAGCGACCAAGACCACCGAAGGCATCATCGATCTGTTCACCGCCAACCTCGACGCCGATCCGGTCAGCTTCGCCAGTCCAAGCAACGGCGATGGGGGCGAACTCGCCACATTCCCAGACATGTCAGCCAACGGAGCATGGATCGTCTGGACCCAGACGACCTCGGGCCCCTCACCGATCCAACAGGTCTGGCACATGGAGGTGGCCACTGGCACCAAGGTGCAGATCAGCGCTGGCAACCGAGACTCCGGCTCCGTTCTGAGTCTGCCAGGCGCACCGGTCGACAACGAAGGCAACGTGGTATTTCAAAGCCTCGCCGATGGCCTCGTTACCGGTGACGAAGTTGACACCGAGGTGGCAGACAAAGGCTGGGACGTCCATCTCTGGACCGCCGCTTCGAGCACAATCACCAAAATGAGTGGCTCGAGCAGCACCCCGAACTTCCTCTTCCCCGACATCTCGGCTGACGGTTCGAGGATCACTTTCAATAGCGCAGGCGTCAGATTCCTCGACGATCGCAACGTTTACATCACCACCAGCGCTGGCGGCGAGCCTACCGACACCGACGACGAGGGCGGAATCTCTGACATTCCGCGGGTGAGCGACAACGGCAGCCGCGTCGTCTTCCGGACCAACAGCGACTTTGCTGGCGGATCGTTGCCCAAGAACGTCGCACTGTGGACCAGTGCCGGCGTCACCCGTGTCACCAACTTCCCAGGGGACATCAGCGATCCAGCCATTTCAGGTGACGGCCAGTTTGTCGCCTTCAGCTACGCAGACCAAATTCATCGAGCTCGTATCGCACCGCTCAGTAGCGAGATCATCCAGATCAGCGACAACACCGTGCTCGTGACCCTGCTCGGCTATCCCAACGTGAACGGCGATGGATCGATCATCGTCTTCTCCCAGAGCCTCGGCGCCGAGACCGAGATCATCCGGTGGAACGCCGACGAGGACGATGTAGTCGTCATCGAGCCCCCCTGCGGCTCCATCTTGAACGACACCTTCCAGGGAAGCAGTGGCGTCGATGGGCGGATCGCTCGACTGTACGCCGCCTACTTCCTACGCAACCCGGACGCCGCCGGCTTCGCCTTTTGGCAGAGCCGCATCGCAGCCGGTGAGTGGACAAACGACTACCCCGCACAGTTCTTCAGCGAAAGCGCCGAGTTCAAGGCGCTCTACGGCACCGGACTCTCCGATGAACAGTTCATCAACCTGCTCTACACCAACGTGCTCTGCCGCGACGGAGACACTGGCGGAATCGCGTTCTGGCTCGGCCGGATGCAGGACGATGGCTGGACCCGTGGCCAAGTAGCCCTCGGCTTCTCAGACGCTGAGGAGTTCCGCACCCGCACCAACAGCCAGTAAACACCAACCCGCTGAAGAACCAGCGGGCAAGTGCGATTACCAATTTTAAAGGGTGCCCTCGCCCGTGGCGAGGGCACCCTCACGTTAAAGAACAGTGGCGTTGAGAACCGTCGCGTCAGAGGACGATTGCGTCCGCACCCAGGAGCACTCGGAGCTCCGGAATAAGCCCGTTGCTGGTGTCGACACAGAACTCGTCCGAAAGCTTCACTGCCCGGTCCTCGTTCAGGTGGATGTAGACCTGGGCGTCACCCGAGTGCTCGCGCAGAATCTCCTTGAGCTGCTCGATCAACTGGTCAGACAACATGTTGGGCCTGATCTCAAGCCGTAACGGTGGCGAGGCCCCCAACATCTCGGGTTCAAAGACCTCGATCGATTGCGCCATGATCTTGGGTTGATCGTCGCGCCGGTCGACCCGGCCCCTGATGATGACCACGCGGTCGTCTTCGAGCAGGTGTCCATAGTCGGCGAACGTACGAGGAAACACCATGGTCTCGGCCGAGTGCGTGAGATCCTCTAGAACCAGCACGCCCATAAGATCGCCCTTTTTCGTCCACTTTCGCTGGAGACCGGTGACGACTCCCCCAACGGCAATGAACTGCCCGTCCTCTACCTCGTCGAGTGCACCAATGGTCGTCTCGGCCTTGCGACGGAGCGCGGCTTCAAGTCCCATGAGCGGATGGTCCGAGACATAGAGCCCGAGCATTTCTTTCTCGAAGGCCAGTCGCTGCGTTTTGTCGAAGACTTCGTTCGGGATGGCCGGTCGATCGTCGAACGATGGCTCGCCGCTACCTTCATCAGCAGACCCAAAGAGGGTCATGACCCCCATGTCGTGCTCTCGTCTTGATGCCACCGTCTTGTCGATGATCTCTTCGAAACAGAGCA
Organism: Acidimicrobiales bacterium; assembly: GCA_047638695.1. Classification (GTDB taxonomy): domain Bacteria; phylum Actinomycetota; class Acidimicrobiia; order Acidimicrobiales; family SZUA-35; genus JAHECQ01. Next base: position 7,326 of record JBLINY010000105.1, read on the forward strand.
GCAGGCCCTTACGAGGATGCCCCATCGAGTCGTACGCGCCCGCCTTGATCAGGGCTTCAATGGTGCGTTTGTTCAGCACCTGGTAGTCGACGCGTTCGCAGAAATCGACAAAGTTGGAGAACGGACCGTTGGCCTCGCGCTCCTCAAGGATGAGCTCTACCAGGCCTTCCCCTACGTTTCGGACTGCGGAGAGCCCAAAGGGGATGGCGTTGAACCGAGCATCAGGGTCCGGATCAGGAATCGACGCGAAGTTCATCTGCGAGACGTTCACGTCGGGCACGAGGACGTTGATGCTGAGCTGGCGACATTCGTTGAGGTAGATGGCCGCCTTCTCGAGGCTGCTTTTAACGCTCGTGAGGAGGCAGGCGAAATATTCGACCGGATAGTTCGCCTTTAAGAACGCGGTCTGGAAACTGACGTAGCCGTAGCCGTACGAGTGACTCTTGTTGAACGCGTAGTCTGCAAAACCCTCGATAATCGAGAAGAGATTGGCACCGAATTCAGAGCCATACCCGACGTCGTCACAGCCTTGCACGAACTTGTCGCGCTCCTTGGCCATGATCTCGCGGTCCTTCTTGCCGGCGGCCTTCCGCAGGTTGTCGGCATCGGCGAGCGAGTAACCAGCGAATTTCTGGCTCATCCTCATCATCTGCTCTTGGTAAATCATGAGGCCATAGGTGTCGCCCAATAGCTCTTCCGCGTCGGCGTGAAGATGCTCGATCTCCTTCCGGCCGTTCTTTCGATCGGCGTAATCGTTGTGCATGTTGGCGGCCATCGGACCTGGCCGATAGAGGGCCACGAGTGCAGCTACATCCTCGAACTCCGTCGGTGCCATCGAGCGCATCAACGCTCGCATCGGCCCCGACTCCAGCTGAAAAACCCCGATGCTCTGTCCGGCCCGCAGCAGTTCGAAGGTCGGCTGGTCGGTGAGATCCACCCGGTCGATGTCGACATCGACGTCATGGACCTGCTTGATCATGGCCAGAGCGTCAGAAATCACATCGAGGTTGCGAAGACCGAGGAAGTCCATCTTCAAAAGGCCGAGGTCTTCCACCCCATGCATTTCGTACTGCGTGACCACCGGTGCTTCTTCGATCGGCACACCTGACTCGGGCTTGCGCTGAATTGGCAGGTAGTCGGTGAGCGGGTCTTTCGTGATCACTACTGCAGCAGCGTGAATGCCGTCTTGACGGCGAAGTCCCTCGAGGCCCATCGCTACCTCGACGACCTTGGCAACGTCCTCGTCGGTGTCGACCATCGACCGAAGCTCGGTTGCCATCCGATAGCCATCTTTGTACTTCTCTGAGTCTTCGAAGCAGTACTTGAGCGGCGTGTCACGGCCCATGATCAGCGGAGGCATGGCCTTCGCCACCTTGTCGCCGACAACGTAGGGATAGCCCAACACACGGGCCCCGTCGCGAACTGCGGCCCGCGCCTTGATTTGGCTAAACGTCACGATCTGGGCGACGTGATCGCGTCCGTATCGCTCGGCGGCGTAGCGGATCATCTCATCTCGGTACCGGGAGTCGAAGTCCATGTCGATGTCGGGCATCGAAATACGAGACGGATTGAGGAAACGTTCGAACAGGAGATCGTATTTGATGGGGTCGAGATCGGTAATCCAAAGGCAGTACGCCACCGCACACCCGGCTGCTGACCCGCGCCCAGGACCAACCCGAATGTCGTGGTCGCGAGCGTGCTTGATGAGATCCCATGTGATCAAGAAGTACGAGCTGAAGCCCATGTTCTTGATCACATCGAGCTCGAAAACCAATCGGTCGGTGGCCGCATCGGTGAGCTTGTCACCCCAACGGAGCTTGGCTCCCTCCATCGTCAGATGCAGGAGATAGTCGTCGGCTCCGGTGAACCCCTCTGGAATAGGGAAATCGGGCAACTGTGGCTTACCGAACTCGATCTCGACGTTGGCCCGCTCGGCGATCCACAACGTGTTATCACAGGCTTCTGGCAGCTCGGCCCACTGGTGGCGCATCTCCTGGGCTGTCTTCAGATAGTGCTGGTCGCCGTGGAACTTGAACCGGTCGGGGTCGCTCATCAACGATCCGGTTTGCACGCACAACAGCGCATCGTGGGCCGCGTGCCCGTGCTGATCGGTGTAATGCGAGTCGTTGGTGACAATGATCGGCGCTTTAATCCTCCGAGCGATCTCGAGCAGCTTCGGATTCGTTTCGCGCTGAGCCGGAATTCCGTGATCTTGGAGCTCGACGAACATGTTGTCGCGGCCGAATATGTCTTGGAGCCGGGCTGCCTTCTCGAGCGCCGCCGCCTCGTCGCCGTTCAAAAGCGACTGCAACACGTGACCGCCAAGGCAACCAGTCGTGACCATCACGCCCTCGGAGTGATCGGAAAGCACCTCCCAGTCGACCCGGGGCTTGTAGTAGTAGCCCTCCATGAAGGCCCGCGACGACATCTGGATGAGGTTCTGGTAGCCCGTATTGTTCTCGGCCAGTGCGATCAGGTGGTAGTAGAGCTTCTTGCCGCCATCGGTGCTGCCACCCGAATCGTCGACCTTGCCTCGACGCGACGGTCGCTCTTCGCGGGAGTCCTCGGCTTGATAGAGCTCGCAACCAATGACGGGATTGATGTCGCGATCACGGCATGCCCGGTAAAAGTCGAGAACCCCATACATGTTCCCGTGATCGGTGATCCCCAGCGCCGGCATGCCGTCAGCAGCGGCCTTGGCCACCAGCTCGTCGAGGCGCGATGCGCCGTCGAGCATCGAGAACTCCGTGTGTACATGAAGATGAGTGAACGACGAACCCACGCCCGCTCCCGCAGTTACCCACAGGCGTCGTCCACATACTGTGGACAAATCACACCCGTGTTATTCGACTCTAGCGTGAAGTAGGTCGATCCTGTTCAGACGATGGCAGATGCTCAGCTGATTCCTGTTGCCCGCTGAAACTCGGCACTCTCGCTGAAACCGATCATGATGTCGCCGCGGTTCACGCCGTTATTCATCTCAGAAATCCAGTAGGCGTAGCCGGCCTCATCAGGCTCTCGTCCGAGGACATTGACGTAGACGAGCCGGACGAAAGCACGCTGGCTCAGATGGCCATAGCGCTGGACGAACTCGGGCGAGCTGGCGAACGCGCGGGAGATATTGGCCAAACTCGCGCCGTCCGATAGTTCGGCAACCCAGAAGGCCAACCCGCTCAGGTCGCTCTCGCGACGGAAGTACGCTGCATACAGTCGGCGAACCTGCGCCACCTGCTCGCTGTCGCCACAGTCGGACCCGTCGACCGACGGGGTCACGATCGGGCTGGAGTTGCTTCGATCGAGCGTGGCCTTGGTCGTGTCGGCCCGGTAGAACTGGATAGTGGCCCAAAGCTGGCCGTTGCTGTCGCAGGTAACTCCGACTCCGGCGCGGTGAAGATTGGGATCGACGATGAGATTCCGATGACCGGTCGAGCGCATCCACGCGTCGGTGATCTGGCCTGTCCACCCGCCTCGGGCAATGATCTCGGCTCGGCCATCAGCGGAGTGCACAAGCCGTTGACCGGATGCCATAGCGTTCGACCAGGCCCGCGATGCGCCCTGGAGCCCGGAATCGAAGCTGACGGGAGCAATGCCTCGAGCCGCCCGCTCGTCGTTGAGCTGATCGAAGAGCTGCTGTTCAAGAACCTCCTGTGCACCCACTGCACTTGCCGGCATGGCGGGAACAACAACACTGAGTGTGGCCATCGCAAACAGCAGAGCAACGAAGCTCACTACCCGATGGCGCAGCGCCGAGCGTCGGGAAGCAGCTGGCTGCGAAGAAGCGAAGTCGCTCGAAGAGGAAACGTTGGCGGCTGGGGAAACGGTGTTGAGCGACGCCTGAACAGGAAAAATTGAACTCACGTATCGTCCTTTTTGACGACTGTTTGCGACGGTCGACAGGGATCGGTAACGGTTGGTAAACGTTGCCTGGGCCAACTCCATCGGCCGCACAGCCCAATTGCTTAGAAAACCATCGGCAGGCAGCACCCAACGTGAGGTGTCACCCAGCCAACAGCACGCCACGCAAAAAGGCTCCGCGTCGATACTGCCCCAAACCGCCCATGACGGTAGGACGTCTTTCTCACGGTTGCAAAGACCCTCCGCAAGTGCGACTAACAGGGCCCTCGCGGGAACCTCTAGCTCGCTGGGCTGTGGAACTTGTCGAGGAACTCCGCCATTGCCCATCCCCAGGCAATGACGTGATCGCCGTCGGCCCGTGTGCAGTCGGCAAACAGCTCTGCCACTGGCGGCGGTTTCGCCGACTCATGGTCGAACACCATGGCATCGGCGTCTCCTGTGGCCACCATCGTTCGGTCCTCGAAGCCGGCGGCTCCGAATCGCTTGGCCAAACGCCGGCCCCAAGCTCGTTCTTCACCGTTGGCGCGCTGGCCCGGCCATGGACAGATGTCATCGAGTTCTTTGAGTGCTTCGAAGGCACCCGGTGAGCCAGCCCGAGTAGCAATGACAACATCCTCATCGGGAAACGCCATAAGCGTCTTGTGGAACTGACCGTGCATCAGGCCACGAAGGATCGAGGAACGCGACCGTGTTTGGGCAACGCACGCAACACCGACGACCAGCGACGGCGTGCCTCCGATGCGCTCGAGTGTGCTGAAGATGAAGCCTCGGAGCTTGTCCTTTTCGAAGGCCTGGGTCACGAGGACCCATTCCTCGGTCTCTTTCGACAGTCGTCCCGCGCCCCAGTCTTCACTCGCAGCACTGAGATCGGCCATATCGCCCATCTCGGCGTCGGTGAGTGCGCTGCAATCCTTCGTGATGACCTCGATGGCCACGATTCTGCCCCCTGATCGTCGTTCTTGGTTCCTCGCCGACGGCAGGCCTGGGGACCTCGTGGCCGGTGAGTTGCCATACGGAGTCTTTCAACTGGGAGGGGCCGCGCGCAAACTCGCAGCCGGTTGGCCAACCGCGAAGCGTGAAAGTGCCTACAGATACACACCGCTCGAACCTGGAGCGGCGCCGGGAGGCAGGGCTTTGGTCTTCATCCCCTCCAGCTGCTGCTGGGCCGCCATTTGCTGGGCAAATAGGGTGGCCTGAATGCCGTGGAACAGCCCCTCCAGCCAACCGACCAGTTGAGCCTGAGCGATGCGAAGTTCGGACTCCGAAGGAACCTCGTCGTCGCCAAAGGGCATGACCAACGAGGACAGCTCTGCCTGCAAATCGGGCGAAAGGGCATCGGTGAGTTCCCGAACCGAGGTGTCATAGATCTCGCGAAGCCGATTCCGACCCCGTTCATCCAGATCGGTCGACCGCACCTCTTCGAGCAGTTGTTTGATCATCGAACCGATGCGCATCACCTTGGCCGGCTGGGAGACGGAGCCAGGTGGCATCTCTTGCGGCTCGCCATCGTCGACAGGCGAGCCAACGACCTCGGGGTCGATGATCTCGTTTATTTGGGGATTCGAGTCTTGATCGGTCACGGTGCAGCTCAGATCATTTCGGGTCGGTGAATTCAGCTCATGGCGCTGAGCAAGGGAACATACATTTCGGCGCTGGTCAGCGATCCATGACGCCCGATCAGTTCGAAGGGCCCCGAATCCGCGGGGTCGTCAAAGGCGATCGGCTCGAACGGCAGCAAAGCCACGTCGCCTAGTCGATCGCGGACCTCGGGCCGGACTGTGCGGCCGAACCAGCGCTCATCGCAAATCTGCTCGATTGATCGGACCCACGCGTGATGACCATGGTGTTCGAGAGCAGCCGCAAGAAGATCATCGACCCTCCCTGATGTGTGCAGCCAACGAAATCGGCCCTCACCTGAGAGTTGGTCTACTGAGGCCATGACGTCGGGGTGCACGGGAAGAAGTCCGCCACCGCAGTCAACCTGACCATGATCGGCGGTGACGATCAGTCGGGTTCCCGAGGGCAGCTTCTCGATTAGTTGGCCGACGAGTGAGTCGGTGAAGGCGACCTCGAAGTCGAACTCGCTGCGCAAGCCGAACTCGTGACTTACCTTGTCGATACCGTCGTAGTAGGCGTAGACGAGTCGCTCACCTTCGGAAACAAGGCGCACGACCTCGTGCATCATTGTCGAAAGCGTGCGGTAACCGACCAGTCGGCCACCCCGGAGATGGGCCTTTGAGAATCCTGAAGTCCGAAACTCGGCCTTAGAAACCAGCGGCACCGTCTCACCAAGAAACGGGGCGAAGGGCTGCACCATCTCGGGAGGTGACGTGCGACGAGCGTCAGGCTGACTGGCTGAGCCCCAGCGCAAGGTATTCAGCACATCGCCGTCGACCATCATTCGGTAGCCAACGATGCCGTGTTCGCCCGGCGTGAGCCCGGTAGTCAACGACGTCAAAGCTGTGGCGGTTGTGCTCGGCGCCACCGTGGTAATCGGTCCCCCCTCGAAAGCCGAGAGGTTCGGCATGAGCGGTCGACGCTCAACAAGTTGCTCCCATCCGAGTCCGTCGAGCAGCAGCAGGACCGTGGGCGCTGGTGAGTCAAGCTCAATGGGGTATGAGGCGGCGGCGGGCGCCGGGTGCCCGAGCAGCTGGGGGAAGAGCCCGCTAAGCGCTCCTCCCTCATAATCGGGGGCCACTGGATCAGCCACGAACGGTCCAACTGCAAGAGGGCCTGAGCACGGGGGCGATGATAGGCCTTGGCAACAACTAGAGTTGGGTTTCGTGAAGGTTTCGACTCGAGGCGACTACGCAAGCCGGGCTCTACTGTCGCTCGCGCTCCACAGTGCCAAGGTGGGACCCACGCCTGTTCGCGACATCGCCGAGCGCACGGGCCTCCCCCAGCCTTACCTCGAGCAGATTCTTCTCGCGCTCAAGGGTGCCGGCCTTGTGCGGTCCAAGCGAGGGGTCGGCGGAGGGTACGTCCTTGCCCGCGCCCCGGAAGACATCACGCTCGCAGCGATCATTCGAGCCGTCGATGGCCCCATAACCCTCGGCGACTTCGGGGAGCCTCACACCGATGGCGCCTGTGACCATGATGGCCAGTGCGTTCTGCTGGCGATCTGGCAGAACGTCGGTAGCGAGATGCGCCGCCTACTCGAGGGCTTCACGCTCGCTGACATCACTGGCATCACCGAGGGCAACGTCCCTTGGCCAGCGACCACAAGCCCGCCCGCGGAGAGCTAGCTGTGGATCTCTCCGATGCGTTGCGTCGTCGCCGCATGGTCCGCGCCTTCTCGCCCGAGCCACTCGATCCCGGGATGCTCGATCAGCTGCTAGACCTCGCCCGCCGAGCACCCTCGGCCGGCAACACCCAAGGTGCATCTTTTTTAGTGCTCGACTCCAGCGACGCAGTTGGGCAGTACTGGGACATCACGCTCCCCGAGCCGCGTCGGACCAGCTTTCGGTGGCAGCAGCTTCTGGCCGCCCCCGCGCTCGTCGTGATCACGGTCGACCCCTCGTCATATGTGGAGCGGTACGCCGAAACCGACAAGCGGCATCCCAGGCTCGGACAATCGCAAGATGAGTGGTCGGTCCCCTATTGGTGGGTCGACGCAGGTGCTATTGCCCAAAACCTGCTGCTTCTGGCGGTCGATGCTGGTCTTGGCGCCTGCCTGTTCGGCTTGTTCGAGCACGAGGCGGCCGTAAAGACGAGCTTTGGCGTCCCTGACGAACAACGGCTCGTGGCGACCGTAGCCCTCGGCCGACCGCTGCCCGACGAGCCAGGACGATCCGCCAGTCGCCAGCGACCTGATGTCGCAGCTGTTATTCACCGCGACGGCTGGACCTAACAAGCGGAACCAATCAGGCGGAATCAACCCATGGGAACAAGCCCGGCCAGAAAGTTGGTGAGATCCGCAGGCCTCGCCGCCTCGAAGTGAAGCAACTCGCCCGTCGTTGGATGTTCAAAGCCGATTTCAGCGGCGTGCAGGAACGGACGAGTAAGGCCATCGAGTGGACGGCCACGGCCGTACCGGTCGTCGCCGCAAACCGGGTGATCAATGGCATCGAGATGGACTCGGATCTGGTGAGTCCGTCCCGTTTCGAGGCGACACTCGAGCAGGGTCCGGTCGGGGTCCTCATATCGCTGAAGGACCCGATAGTGCGTTCGAGCGAACCGCCCGCCCACCACGACCGCTTGGCGCGTGGCATCCCGCGGCGACCGTCCAAGCGGAGCGTCGACAACGCCCTCAGCTGCGGCGACGTCAGACCAAACGAGCGTGTGATAGCGACGCAGCACAGTCCGTGCAGCCAGTTGTTCACTGAGGTGCCGATAGCTCTCGTCAGTGCGGGCCACAAGAAGCAGCCCACTCGTGCCCTTGTCGAGCCGATGGACGACCCCGGGGCGTGTGTGGTCGTCACCAACCGACGCCAGGTCGGGATACTGGGCGATGAGGCCTTGCACCATTGTGCCGGTTGCGACACCCGAGCCCGGGTGAACAATCAGGCCTGCTGGTTTGTTGACAACGATCACGTCATCATCGATGTGCACGATCGGGACA
>JBLINY010000106.1:0-15713 GCA_047638695.1 Acidimicrobiales bacterium
AGGCGGCGCCGCCAGTCCAGGGGGGTCACCTACGGGTCGTGAGATAAACCCGCTGCCACGGCATCATCAACGACTACCAAAACGCAGCCTGACTAGGCACGACACAGTATTCGGCCCCCACACGCCGGACGAACGCTAGACGCAACATCGAGCTGCCCCGTGCGGACCCCGGGGGGACAGACTTTAGCGTCCGCGCTAATTTCCACTGTGGCCGTTCAGGTTCTCAGAACTTCAGTCGATGGACGTTTAAGTAGACTTTCTGAGAGTTTCCCACGATAATCATGACTATGAGCCCACAAGTCGAGGACCGCGGAGCGAGAAGCGCACTGTTGTCGTTCACCGCCGCGAACGTCCGGTCATACCGAGACGAGACGCAGCTCGCGCTGATCGCGTCGCGTCTCGCTCGCGCAGAGATCGTCCAACACCTGCGTTGGGAGACCGGCGAACGGACAGTCCCCGTATTGCCTGCGGCTGGAGTGTTTGGAGCGAACGCTTCCGGCAAGTCCACGATCTTGCGCGCAATGGGCGACATGCGTGCACTCGTGCTCGGGTCGTTCCGCCACGGCACTGCGTCGACGTTGATCCCACGGAAACCTTTTCAGCTTGATTCAGAGTCAGCCGGCCAGTCGACGCGATTCGAGATCGATCTCGTCCTCAACGGGGTTCGCTGGCAATACGGGTTCGAGATCAACGACCACACGGTCCTCGCCGAATATGCGTTCTACTTCCCGAACGGCCGCCAAGCCTCCGTGTTCGAACGCGAAGGAGAGACGATCAGCTTCGGCAAGGCCTTCCGATCGGCCGGTCGCCTCATCGAGCGACTGCTACGTCCGAACGCGCTGCTCGTCTCGGTCGCAGGTGCCGCCGGACAGTCCGGATTGGAAGCGCTGTTCGCCTGGTTTCAGTCGAACCTCTTGCTGGCCGAGTCCAGTAACCGCAACTGGCGCGCACTTCGAACCGCCGACCTTGCGCAATCCGACGAGTCCCACGATCGAGTCCTCGCTCTGCTCTGCGCTGCGGACCTCGGCATCACTGACATTTCGCGCGAGCCCGTCCCAGCCGAGCTCCGGTCCCACCTCGAACGGGTCCTGTCGGGGGACGACGAGGATCTCGACAACGACGAGGTTCAGCTCTTCATCGAGGACCGTCTGCGCCTGACCCACTGCGGCGAAGGCGACTGCGCTGATTTCGATGCAGAGGACGAATCGCTCGGCACCATGGTTTGGGTCGGACTCGTCGGGCCAGTCCTCGACGCTCTCGATCGAGGCGACGTGCTCCTCGCCGACGAACTCGACGCAAGCCTTCATCCGTACCTCGTCGATCAAATCGTCGCCCTATTCCAGAACCCGGCGACCAACCCGAACTGCGCCCAACTGATCTTCAACGCCCATGATGTGACGGTGCTCGGTGACTCTGAACACCGCTTGCTCGGTCGAGACCAAATCTGGTTCACCGAGAAGGACAGCGATGGAGCGACGACGCTATACCCACTGGCTGACTTCAGCCCCCGTAAGGACGAGGCTCTGGAACGGCGATACATGCAGGGCCGGTTTGGTGCGCTCCCGGTGCTCGACCCGGGAGAGTTCACGCGTGCTGCCACCCTTGTCGACTCGTGAGGAAGCCGTCGGGACAGGCGCCCAAGAGGAACGCGGGGCGACAACCGCAACGCCGTGTCATCCGCGTCCTTACCGAGGGGGTGGTCACCGAGCCCCATTACCTCACACTTCTGGCCCGCAAGCATCGACAGCGGATCACGTTGCAGCACGACAAGAACTCTGCCGGTGCTGCACCACTTACCCTCGTCCAGGAAGCCCGACGACAGCAACGGGCGAGCAAACGGCGACGTAAGGCAGACGGATCGGACTTCGACGAGATCTGGTGCGCATTCGACACCGATGAACACCTCAACCTTGCGCAAGCCGTTTCCGAAGCGGCGGACTCCGGCATTCGGATCGCACGGTCGACCCCATGCTTTGAACTCTGGCTGGTGCTCCATGTCGAGGACCACAACGCCTACGTTCATCGCCACGACATCCAACGGCGAGCCACTGACCTCGGACTGACGGACGGCAAGTCGATCTGTGGCACCGAAGCCGAGGAAACGCTCATGACGAACACGCAATCCGCAGTCGACAGAGCGCAACATCTCGACGACCGCCATGAGAACGATGGCTCACCAGCCGGGGAGAACCCGAGTAGCGGGATGTGGCGCCTCGTCGTAGCGATCGAGCAGAACGAGTAGCCGCTCGCGTGGTCACACGGTGGTCACAACAGATCCGTGACGGGCTGTTATCCACAGGCATACCCCACACGATCCAGAGCGTCAGACCCCGCGTTTCCCCAGCTCAGAGCACATTTTCGGACACAATCCGGTACGAGCCAAAATAGGCTCGCGGCTGCTCTTAATCCGCAGGTTCTGAGGACGGCTCCGAGAAGTCAGATCGAACTAGGAAATCCTATATACAGATGGTCTTCATCTTGATAAGAGAACGAATCCGAGTTAGGAATGAGAGCAAACACAGCGGCTGACACGCCGCCCCGGCCAGAGGGAGTCCACCGTGACCATGATTTCTGCCCCGCTCGAAGCACTCCTCGGGTCTGACGCTGTCGCCCATGTCTGGACAAGAAATCCAGACGGCTCCCCACAGATCTCCGTTGTTTGGGTGATCGCCCGCGGCGATGAGGTGCTGTTCGGCACCGACGGCAACAGCGTCAAGGCCCGGAATCTCGCGGCCGACCCGAATCTGATCCTTTCGGTCGAGGACACCGAGCGAAACACACGAGGTTTCCAGCGTCATGTCGTCATACGCGGCACGGCACGGGTGGAGTCAGGCCCAGATCCCGACCTGATGGACGCTCTCGCCATGAAGTACCTCGGGCTTCGCCATCATCCTTTGGCCCTTCGGGATTCGCCCACCGCCGTCGTCGTCCGGGTCACCATCGACCGGATCAGCGGCGTGGGTCCGTGGATCAACGAGTCACGGACTGAGTCCGAACCAGACGCAGCTGCGTCGGTGCCGGTTTAGCGCCCCATAGCCAACAGCGGGCTCTTCAGTAAAGCTTCAGGTTTGACGGCCTAGCGTCTGCGGCCATGCCTGAATCCCGTCCGGTCTCGAAAGAGGCGAACCATCCATCGGGCCTAGGAGGCCTACTCAGAGCCGCCATCGGCCGCAGATCCGATTGGCGGGTCTCGATCCCCGAACCGGGAGCCCTCGGTATCGGCCGCCAATTGATTGGAATCGCGGCCGTAGTTCTCTCGGTGGTTGTCGGATGGCCAGCGTTCTCCGGGGCCACTGGCGAGGACGGATCGGTCGCTCTCGGGCTGTTCGTCGGCGCCGCTGCCATCACTCTCATGACGTGGAGCTTCTTCCTGGCCATCCGCGTTCGGGCTCTGGAGCCTTTGTTCGGTGGACTCGACCGGATGTACCAGGTGCATCGTTGGGCCGGCACGCTGGCCATGGCGTTCATGTTTCTCCACGTGCGGCTCGAACCCGAGGTCGAAGGCGGATTTCGAGGCGCATCGAAGTCAGTGGCCGACTCGGCAGAGGGTCTCGCTGGTGTCGGCGAATACATGCTCTGTGGACTCGTGGCCATCAGCCTGATCCGGTGGTTTCCCTATCGCTGGTGGCGCCTCACCCACAAACTCCTCGGCGTCCCCTTCGCCTTCGCCTGTTTCCAATTCTACACCGCAGAAAAGCCGTACGAGAATGGTTCCGGATGGGGTTGGTACTTCGGGACGATCATGACGATTGGTTTGGTGTCCTACGTCGTGCGGGTTGTCGGCCGAGATGCGCTCACCCGGGGCAAGCGATACCGGGTGGCCTCGGCCGTAGTCCAGGGGAGCACCATCGAACTCAACCTGTCCCCGGAACGGTACAAACTCGAACACCGAGCGGGCGAGTTCGCCATCATCAAAATCCAGGAGCGCGGCATGAGCGAGCCTCACGTCTTCACCATCGCATCGGCTCCCGAATCAGCAAACCTGCGCTTCTTCGTCCGCAACCTCGGCGACTGGAGCAAACGACTCCAGTCGGCCGACCTCGTCGGGACGACCGTCTACGTCGAAGGCCCGTACGGAGCGTTCGAACCGTTCGCCGACTCTGGCGGCGACACCCTATGGATCGCGGGTGGGATCGGCATCACCCCGTTCCTGAGCGCCATTGATCAGCTGGAATCGAACCCGCTGGAAACGAGCGGCTCGTCGGTTCCCACTCTGATCTACTGCGTGCCGACACGACGCGACGCCACAGCGATCGAGCACCTCGAACGCGCCAACGCGGCCGGCCGAATCCGACTCCACGTGCTCGCGTCCGATGAAGGCCGCCGGTTCTCCCCCTCCTTGCTGACCGAAGTCTCCGACGGGCAGAGCCTCGCCAACACCCACACAGCAGTGTGCGGACCTACGGGCCTTGTCCGGGCTGCCACCAGAGCAACCCGGGCTGCTGGCGCTCGCTCAATCGAGAACGAGGCCTTCGACATCCGCTCAGGCATCGGACCCGACCTGTCTCAGCCGATCGCCGATCTCACTAGCCGCTGAAGCCGCACCGCCGAACAGGCCACACCGTCGAACAGGCCACACCGTCGAACAGGCCACTCCGCTGCCAGCATCCGCCGATCTTGACCTGATCTTGACTGGAGGTATTCGTCTCCCCCGCCGATGCCTTTACTGGTTCGCAATCGCGGACCAGTAAATGAGAAGGACCCATGAATCGTCGAACGTTTCTTGCCGCGACGGGAGTAACCGGGCTCGGCCTCACCATGTCCGGGCTTGGTACTGGAGCGGCTGCGGCACAAGAGACGGACTCGGTGAGCATTGGAGGCACCGACCTTCAGGGTTGGGAGACGGTCGTCGGCGATGGTCTCTACGTCGCTGCTGGCGAGCTTCCCGTTTCGTTGGCCGACATCGAAACCCACGACCTCGGAACCCATAGTGAGCTCGTAACCAACGTCCGTGAACGAAACATCATGGCCCACAACATCGCTTTCAAGCGGGTCATCGACGACAGCCTGCTGAACGCCAGCCACACATGCAGCTACGAATTCCGACTGCCCGTAGTTCCGAGCATCAACAACGCGAGCCGCAACGGCCAAACAGTCGAGGGCGGCTTCTTTGTATGGGACGGCGCAGCGACGCGCCGCGACTACGGACTGGGGTTCCAGTGGATCCTCAACCCGTGGGATCCACAGGTCGGTGGAATCCAGAAATGGCATATGTCAGGCTGGAAGACCACGCACTACGTCGAGCCCGACTCCGAATGGCATCGCATCGATATTGAGGTCGATCCCAGGACGAGAGTTGCTTGCCTCATGTTCGACGGCATCGAGATAGATACGGTTTACACCCGTCGACAAAAGCCCGGCTACTGGGGAACCGAAATTGCGGGCCGGCTACAGGTCGAGGCAATCAGTCTCTTTCCAGACGACGGTCCCAATGCGCCTCAACACATCGTCGAAGCGCGCAACTGGCAGTGGACCTATGCCGGCGGCCACGGAGCGTCGCCCGGGCCTATCTTGAGTCCCGATTACCCCCTGTAGGTTTCCCCTGTAGCCACCCTGGCTAACAGGTAGGCCAGTAGCTGAGGTGGCGTTGCTCAGGCGGTGGTACGGCTCGGTTGGCGAACATTTCGAGGTCTTCGGCCAGGATACGACGTGTGTCGGCGGGGTCGATCATTTCGTCGATGCGCATGGTGCCCGCTGCCTCGTAGGGATTCGTTGCTTCGCCGACCTCTTTCACCATCCGCAAGCGTTCGGCTTCGCGCTCGGCGGGGTCGGCGATGCGGCCGAGCTTCGAGCCAAAGGCAACGTTCACGCCGACTTCAGGATCCATGAAGCCGATCTCGGCCCCCGGCCAGCAGTAGATGCCGTTCGACGGCATTAGGGCGCCGTTCATTGCCTGCCAAGCCAACCCGAATGCCTTACGTACACACACCGTGAGGGTCGGCATGGTGGCATTCTGCATGGCCTGCATCATCCGCATCCCTGTGTGCAACATCTTGTCGTGTTCGACCCGCTCGCCCACCATGAAGCCGGGCACATCGATGAGGAAGATCATCGGAATGTTGTACGAGTCGCACACGGTCATGAGGCGCACGATCTTGTTGCAGGCTTCAGGGTCGAGCGTGCCTGCGTTGTAGAACGGGTTGTTGGCCACAACACCAACCGAGAAGCCATTGAGGCGGGCCATTGCGCACGTCACGTTCGGGGCGTACTGCGGCTGGATCTCGAAGACCGTGCCAGGGTCGCAGATGCGAGCAACCACGTCGCGCATGTCGTACCCGGCGTTGCGGGTGTCGGGCACAAGCGAACTGAGGAGTGAGTCGGGCCCGAAGTCACCCGTTGGTTCGGCTCGCTCGGCCTGCTGATGAGCGTTGCTCGGCAAATATGACAGCCACCAACGGATTGCTTCATAGGCCTCTTCGTCGGTGTCGACACCCAGATCGATCTGACCCGTCTTTTCGGCGTGAACGTCGACGCCGCCCACTTGCTCGAACGAGACGATTTCACCCGTCGCGATCTCGAACACCTTGGGCGAGGTGACAGCCATGGTCGAGCCGCGGGTCATCACCACGTAATCCGAGAGCGCCGAAACGAATGACGAGCCGCCGAACGACTGGCCGACAATGGCGGTGGCCATCGGCACCCGATGGCGACGCTTGGCCATGCCAAACAGAGTTCCACCGTCGGAAATACCCTCCGACCCCATCAGGTCCGGAATACGACCACCCCCGGTCTCCCCGAAGTGGACAATGGGGATGCCCATGTCTATGGCACGCTCGAAGAGTCGTTCCTCCTTGCGGCTGCCGACGATCGAACTCGAACCGCGAAGTACGGTGATGTCGTCCCCGAACAGGGCGACCGGCCGACCGTCTATCAGTGCATGGCCACCGATCTTGCCGTCGCCCGGCGTGCTATCACGCATGTCTTCGCGAACCGACCGGCTGAAGGTGCCGAGTTCTCGGAACGAGCCGGGGTCGACTAGACCGTCGATGTGCTGGCGGACGTTCTTGTCCCCCTCGGCCGCCATCCGTTCCATCTTGTCGGCACCGCCCATCTCGGTTCGGATGGTGTTGGCCTGCCGATGCATGGCATCGACGTGTTCATCTCGCAGCGACATAGCTGCCATCTTGGTTCAGGTGGCGATGGGTTTGGTAACTGCCTCGGTCGAGTTGCCAAACGTCGGCAGCCACGAGGAGTGCCTCCCAAACCCACCGACCACCATGATGATCAGATCTTCGGGCTGTCGAATGACCGGGACGGGGTCGACTCCGATGAACGGATCGTCGATCATCTTGGCCATACCACCGCGCTCCCAGATCTGGCGCGAGACCCGAGCATTCTCGAAAACGTAGTTACGAACGTCGTCTTTACTTAGACCGCCTGAGGCCACGACCGCTGCGTGCTCAGGGCCAAAGGCCAGCACCGGGCCTCCGTGGAGGTAGGCGTTGTTCGAACCCATGCTGGCCATCGAACCAGCGATGGTGACAAGGATGCCTTCGGGATCGGACGAGACGTGGTCGTTGATGTTGTGCGGATTCTCACAGCCAACGACGGTCACCGTCGACTGGTCGGGATCGAAGCCCCGCTCGATGTGCAGCGGCTCCCACGGGCTCTCTGCCTCGTTCTCGGCCACGCAGAATGCATATTTCGACGGCTGACCCTGGGTCGAGCGGTCGAGCACGCCGGGCGAGGCCCCGCCGACATTCAGCAGACACAGTCGCGCCGCCCGGCCGATGGTGGCATTGGCCCGAACGCCCGGTCCGAAGGCGCCGTAGCGACCGTTGAGCCCAATCCGTTCGGCGATCGGCCCATTCACAATAAGCAAGGGCGAACAGGGGTGGGTCGTTGCCTGCACGGCGAAAAGGTTGAATGCCGGTTCGAGCATTGCCTCCACCGCGGCGACAACAACCGGGAAGTAGTCGGGCCGGCACCCGGCCATGACGGCGTTGATGGCGATCGTCTCGATCGTGGCCACGCCTTGTCGAGGCGGCATGACGCCGAGCTCATCGTCGGCCGACCGGTCGACGGCCGCCATCATGGCTTCGACCCTGGCAGGCGTAGGAGCGACGATAGGCAGACCATCGCTCCAGCCCATTGCCTCGAGATGATCGTCGAGGGCTTCCTGACTGTTGTCGGCCAGCTCGACCAGCTCGGCCGCCATCAGGCGATGATTGAAGGCGGTGCCAACTCGGGCGACACCGCGAAATCGATAGCGCACGAGTCGTCAAGACACAGCTCGCCCCCGGCCAGCCTCCGCTGGGTCAAGCGAGTAAACCGGTCGCGATGAGTGGCAACCACCGTGGCAACATCTTCGGTGATTGCGGCCTCTATCTCGTCAGCAATGGCGATGGCCTTGGCTTCGACCAAGCTCTTCTGGTTGTCGGCCAACGGATGGGGAATCGCCACCAGCGGTAGGCCCGGGGCACCAAGCACCTGAGCTTCGGCTCGACCCAAGGGGCCGAACTCGTCGCTACAGATCACGGCGGTAGGAACGCCGGCATGCTCAAGTTCAACAGAGTCGTGGACACTCCACGACGTGCAGCTGCCTCAATCGGCGATGGCAAGCACCACCGCATCGCACGAACGCAGCCGTTCCATCACGTCTGGCGGCGAGGGCGAGGTGGCGATCTTCAGCTCAGTGGTGAGCCGAATTTCGGGATGCCGCGACAACAACACGTTGCCAACGGTCTCGAGCAGATAGCTCGCGTTGGCCTTCTGGTTGTCGAGAAGCGCTACCCGCTTGCCAGACAGATCCGGTGTTCGGGCGGCGAGAGGACGCTCATCGATTCTCGTCGCGGCCTGTGGACTCAAGAAGTCGACCATGGTCAACGTTACCCCAGCAGCCTCAGCCGAGGACAGAAGCGGCGGCAGAGCCTGCGTGATGGCTCGAACGAGTCAGCGGGCTCGACTCGACATGTGCGATCCCAAGCTCTTCTTCGCCAATGCGCTTCAGCTCGGCGAATTCCTGCGGGGTCCACCAGCGATGCACGGGCAAATGATTGGTGGTTGGCCGCAGGTATTGACCAATGGTCACGATGTCGACACCGACAGCGGCCAGATCAGAGAGCGTCGATACCACCTCGGCGAAGTCTTCACCCATGCCGACGATCAGGCCCGACTTCGTCGTGAGGCCAGCCTGCTTTCCCCGGGCGAGCAACGTGAGGCTGCGGGCATAACCGGCAGACGGCCGAACCGCCCGCTGCAGCCGGGGAACGGTTTCGACGTTGTGGTTGAGGATCTCAGGTTTGGCCTCGCAAATCGTCGCCAAATCGGTGGCCGAACCTTTGAGATCAGAAATCAGAACTTCAATACCGATGCCGGGCACTCGATTGCGAATGGCCTCCACGGTGGCTGCGACCAGCGCCGCTCCGCCGTCGTCCAGGTCGTCTCGGGCCACCATGGTCAACACGGCAAACGACAGGTCGAGCTTTTCAACCGCGTCAGCTACCCGCTCGGGTTCTGACCAGTCGACGGCTTCAGGTTTGCTGGTGTCGATCAGACAAAAGCCGCAGGCCCGGGTGCATCGTTCGCCCAGCAGCATGAACGTGGCCGTGCCCTCGTTCCAGCACTCGAAGATGTTCGGACAGCCCGCTTCTTCGCAGACCGTCACCAGATCAAGCGAACGAGCGACCTTCTTCAGCCGAAGAAACTCGGGGTCGGTCCGGAGTTTCACCCGCATCCAGTCTGGTTTGCGGGCGCTGACGTCGAGCCCAGCAGGCACACCGGCTTCTGTCATCCGTTGCTGCAAGCGAGTTGCTCCGAGCGCCACCGGAGTGCCGTCCCGCTCAGGCTTGATAGCCGCCCCCGGCCCCTCGCCACGCGAGAACGGAGCAAGGTCGGCCACCGACTGCCGCCAGACGACGTCGGCCCGGTCGATCTGGAGATCGGGGGCGAGCGTTCTGGCTGCGTTTGCAGCCACGATGTTCGTCACCTCTTCCATCGAGGCATCGATGCCCTCGTCTCGCAGTGTGGTCACCGCTCTATCGGGGATGCCGCAGGGCACGATGTGGGAAAACCAGGCGAGATCGACGTCAACATTTAGGGCAAACCCGTGCATCGAACGACCACGCGAGAGGCGCACTCCAACGGCCGCTATCTTCCGCTCGTTTGAACCGCCAACGTCGAGCCAAACGCCGGGTTGCCCCGGGCTTCGGTTTCCATCGAGCCCAAGCTCATCCAACGAGTCGATAAGAATCTGCTCGACCGAGCTGACATAGGCGACGGTGTCGGCCATGCCGCCACCCCGCTTGCCCCCTACGTTCATGATTGGATAACCGACCAGCTGACCCAGCCCGTGGAACGTAACGTCACCGCCCCGATTAACACGCCGAAGCTCGGCCCCAACCGTGCCGGGATCAACGAGAAGATGTCGTTCATCAGCCCGAACCCCCAGCGTGTACACGGGAGGGTGTTCCAACAGCAGTAAATGATCGGCCGTACCGGCAAACAGTTGCTGCTGGAGGTCGAAGGCCTCGTCGTAGCCAACCCGACCCAACCACCTGACGTGGAAGGCGTCAGGCAATCTCGGAGTTCCAATCCCGGGTTTCGATGATCTCGCGTACTCGGGCCAAGAAGGCAGCGGCGTAAGCGCCGTCGATAGCCCGATGATCCCAAGCCAAGGCCAGAACCCCAACCGAGTGAATGGCGATGCTCTCATTGCCGAAGCTGTCCTCGACCACAACCGGCTTTCGCTTCACCGCATCTGTCGAGAGGATCGCCACCTGTGGTTGGTTGATGATCGGGAACTGCATCATCGTGCCGTAACTTCCCGCGTTCGTGAGGGTGAAGGTGCCACCAACCAAATCGTCCGGCGACAGTTTCTTCGACCGAGCACGACGGGCGACATCGGAGATGTCGCGAGCTATCGCTCGCATCCGCTTCCCGTCAGCATCACGAACAACGGGCGCCAGCAGGCCCTGGAAGTCGAGGTCAACAGCCACAGCAAGATTCACGTAGTTGTGCACTACGAGTTCGCCTTGACCGATAGACGCGTTCAGGTGTGGGTACTCACGGAGGGCATCCACGACTGCTCGAGAGATGAACGGCAAGTAGGTGAGCGAAAAGCCTTCCTGCTCCTTGAAGGCGGCGCGGTTGGCTTTGCGTACCTGGTCGACACCCTCGTAGTCGATCTCGATGGCAGTGAGGGTGTGTGGAGCAACGGCCTTCGACATCACCATGTGCTCACCGGTGCGAAGACGAATGTTCGAGAGCGGCACCACCGTGTCGCGTGATGACGGTTGCACGGCAGGCGGAGCACTCTGGGCCGCCGGTGATTGAGTGGCCGGTGGTTGAGTGGCCGGTGGTTGGGCTGATGCCGAAACCGGCGCCGGCACTACGACAGGCACCGGCGCAGGGGCTGGGGCTGGGGCTGGGGCCAGAGTGGCAGCGGAAGCGACCGAGCCCTCGACCGGCTGAAGGTGATTGGCCTCGATGTAGCGCTGCACATCATCACGGCTGATGCGGCCACCCAGGCCGGTTCCCTCAACGGCGTTGACGTCTACGCCATATCCATTGATGAGTCTCCGGACCACAGGAGACAACACTTTGCCTTCGGTGGCAGACGGAGCGGGAGCGGCTGAAGGAGCCGGGGCGGGAGCGGGAGGAGGAGGTGGCGGGGCGGCCGGAGCAGCGGCGGGGGCCGTTACGGGAGGCGCCGGCGGCGGCGGCGGAATCACCACGGCTGCCTCGGTCGGGGCCGCTTCGACCGGAGCGGCTTGCATTGGCGCTGCTTGAACGGGCGCTGCTCGAACGGGGGCGGCCTCCCCGGCGACGCCATTGGAAACAACGGCGAGCACCGTGCCGACCTCGACGGTGTCACCCTCGGGCACGACCAGCTCAGTGATGGTGCCGGCAATGGGTGAGGGCACCTCGGTATCGACCTTGTCCGTCGACACTTCGAACAACATTTCGTCGACCGCAATAGTGTCGCCGACCTGCTTGAACCACCGGATGACGGTGCCTTCGGTGACGGTCTCGCCCAGCTGGGGCATTTCGATATTTGCCACTGATTCTCCTCGATAAGACGGGCGGACTCAGCCGTGAAGCGATCGGCCGGTCAGAGCGAGAACGCTCTCGCCAAACAGCTCGCTCATGGTCGGATGCGGTTGGATGAACTGCGAAACTTCCTCAACGGTGGCTTCCCAGTTGACAGCCAGGTAACCCTGTCCCAACTGTTCGGTCACCCAGGGTCCAACCATGTGGACCCCCAGAATTCTTCCGCCTGTTCCGTCCGCCTGTTTCTCGGCCACAATTTTCACAAGGCCGTCGGTGTCACCCACGATCATGGCCCGCCCGTTACCCGCGTATCGATGCTTCGACACTACGACGTCGTATCCCGCTTCCCGCGCCTCGGTCTCGGTGAGGCCGGTGAACGCGACCTCGGGATGGCAGTAGATGCACCAGGGCATCTTCGAGTAGTCGATCGGCGTGACCGACTCGCCCAAGATGTCGGTGATAGCCACCATGCCTTCGGCGAACCCGGCGTGAGCCAATTGAGCCGTGTTGATGACGTCCCCGACCGCCCACACACCAGGTACCGTCGTGCGACAGAACTCGTCAGCGACGATGAAGCCGCGTTCGTCGACCGACACCTGCGTTGCTTCAAGGCCGAGGGTGCCCGAATTCGGCCTGCGCCCAACCGACACAACCACGGTGTCGGCAGTGACGGTTTGATCGTCCCCGAACGAAACGGTTACCCCATCGGGGCCGGTCGTCTGCCCGGTGACCATTACTCCGGCGTGAATGTCGATCCCGCGTTTCTTGAACGACCGCTCGACGACCCGAATGATGTCGGGATCGCAGTTGGCCAGGATCTGAGGCATTGCCTCAATGATCGTGACCTTGCTGCCCAGATCGCTCATCATCGACGCGAACTCAAGCCCGATGGCACCGCCACCAATGACCACCGCAGAGGCCGGCAAGTCTTCGATCGACAACATCTCATCGGATGTGACGATCTGGACTGGGTCAATCGGGAAACCGGGGATCGTTCGTGGCACCGAGCCTGCGGCCAGAATCACGGCATCCGCGGTGACGGACACGTCACCTGATGAACCGCCGGAGATGGCAACGGTGCGGTGATCAGCGACTAATCGGCCTTCGCCGTCAAAGACCGTGACCGACCTGTTCTTGAGCAAACCGGCCAGACCGTCAACGAGGTTGTCGATGATGCCTTGCTTACGCAGCATCGTCTGGCCCCAGTCGATTCCTTTGGACTTCACCTGGACGCCGAAATCACCGGCATGGTCGACCGTTCGTTTGATCGACGCTGTCTCGAGCAGCTCTTTCGCCGGGATACAACCCACATTTAGACAGGTTCCACCCAGCTTGTGCTTCTCGACCAAGGCAATGTTGAGGCCGGCCGAAGCCCCATAAAGGGCGGCGGCGTAGCCACCGGGCCCACCGCCGATGACGACGACATCGAAGTGTTGGCTGGTCAGGGGAACCACCTCCGGGCAAGCGGGTTGGTTGGACTGGTGAGCCTAGTGGCGACACCGTTGGCTATGGCCCCCTCAAAGGAGGAGAACCTGAAGGGCGAAAGCAGCCAAGATGGCGATGCCGCAGAGCAACGAAAGTACGAGAAGCATCCTGGTGCTCACGGTGGTGAGGCTAGCCGCGCCGACCACCTGGTCGTGACCCCTCGGTGTGACTCATGCGACGCCACTTGGCTCCCATCAATAATCCCATCAACAAGGATCATAATCCGACAGCAAAAGCCAGCGACCGGACAGCAGACACCGTCGCTCCTCTAGCCTGTCGCTATGGATGTTGTGGTTACGGGGTCGAGCGGGCTGATCGGCTCGGCACTCATGCCGGCTCTCGAGGCTGCCGGGCACCGCGCCATCGGGATGGTTCGCCGGACCCCAGCAGCGGGTGCGGACGAGATCAGATGGGATATCGACAAGGGCGAGATTGATGCCGAGTCACTTGATCGCATCGATGCCGTTATTCATCTCGGCGGCGCCGGCATCGGCGACAAACGATGGAATGCAAAATACAAGAAGCTCCTGATCGAGAGTCGCACCCGAAGCACATCGCTGCTGGCCTCAACCCTCGCCGGCCTCAACACCCCTCCCAAGGTCTTCGTTTCGGGATCGGCCATCGGTTTCTATGGCGATAGAGGAAATCAGGAAATCACGGAGGAGAGCTCGGCTGGAACCGGCTTCTTGACCGACCTCGTCGTGAAGTGGGAAGGGTCGGCCCAGTCAGCCGTAGACGCTGGCATCCGAACGGTGTTCGCTCGCACAGGGATCGTTCTGTCGGCCGATGGCGGCGCTCTGAAGAAGATGCTGCCCCTGTTCAAGGTTGGGCTCGGCGGCAAGCTTGGAGGCGGCGATCAATGGATGAGTTGGATCAGCATCGACGACGAGGTTGGCGCTCTTCTGCACATGCTGAGCAGCGATCTCAGCGGGCCGGTGAATCTGACTGCGCCGGATCCGGTAACCAACCGCGACTTCACCGCCGCACTGGGCCGGACACTCGGCCGACGAACCGTGATGCCCGTCCCGGCATTCGGCCCGCGGCTTTTGCTGGGGCGTGAGATGGCGGACGCGCTGCTATTCGAGGGGGCCAAGATCGAACCGTTTCGCCTCCTCGCCGACGGGTACGAATTCAGCCATCACGACATCGAGACGGCCCTCCGTGCGGTGCTGGGCCGATGACCGAACAACCGAACAAAGCCGTTTCGGCTAGTCGGGTAATCCCGGCCGACGCAGCGACCATCTTCGACCTACTGGCCGACCCTCGCAGACATCAAGAGATCGACGGTTCGGACACCGTTCGCGGCAGCGCACTGGAGGCTCCTGACCGCTTGGCCCTTGGCGCCCGATTCGGTATGAGCATGAAGATGTTCGGGATCCCCTACCGGATGTCAAACGAGGTCGTGGAGTTCGTCGAAAACGAGTGCATTGCCTGGCGCCATTTCGGTCACCACATCTGGCGCTACGAACTGCGCTCTGTGGATAGCGGCACCGAGGTAACCGAGACCTTCGAGTGGGGAACTGCTCGACCCCTACCGGTTCTCTACGAGTGGATCGGGTACCCGAAGGCTCATGAAGGCAACATGCAGCGGACCCTGGAACGCCTCGAACGCGCCATCGCCACCTAGCCAACAACCCAGTTAGCTAGCAAGTACCTGCAGGTTAGGAAACGGAGACCTTGGGGTAGAAGGCCACATGGTCGCGAATCTCAGCCGCCGCCTCCTTCGGCTCGTGGTACGTCCAGGCCACGTTCTCCCACGACTCAGTCCCGATAGTGACGGTGTAGTAGCTGGCCGTCCCCTTCCATGGACATCCAGTGGCAAGTTCAGTCTCGGCGAATGCATCCCAGTTCACTGCACTGGGTGGAAAGTAATGGCTGCCCTCGACCACAACGGTCCGGTCAGACTCGGCGAGGACAACATCGTTCAGAACGGCCTTGGTCATGACTTCCAGAACAGCCCAACGGCACGCGACATTCCCGCCAATAGATCGAACGGCCTACGTCTTCGGCTGCCATGAGTGCCGATAGTGACTTGAGGTCGAACCGGCCGAACACACCCGAAGGATTGTCGAATGGGCATCTTCACCAAGAAGAACAAGAGCTCCAAAGAACAAGACGAGTTCTCCGATCAGTGGTTGATGGGTGACGACGAGAACGTCAGCCTCGACAGCCTCGACTACCTGACCGGCTACGAATCCGACCCTTCGGCAACAGCCGACGGGATCAGTGAACCTGCC
>JBLINY010000107.1:0-15702 GCA_047638695.1 Acidimicrobiales bacterium
ACAAGACGAGTTCTCCGATCAGTGGTTGATGGGTGACGACGAGAACGTCAGCCTCGACAGCCTCGACTACCTGACCGGCTACGAATCCGACCCTTCGGCAACAGCCGACGGGATCAGTGAACCTGCCAACGCTACAAGCGAACCGGTGCAAGCGTCGGGTCCGACAGGTCGCGAGGCCGCCGGAGTCGATGGTTGGCATTTGCCCGATCTCGACGAACCGTCAGCCTTCCTCGACGAACCATCGGCCTTCCTCGACGAACCGTCAGCCTTCCTCGACGAACCGTCGGCCCCTCACACCGCAAGCGAGCCGGCTCCCAACGAGTTCAGCATTGTCCCTGGCTCGATCACCGACTTCGAGACCGCGCCGGATCGTCGACAGACAGATCTCACGCCGCCGCCTCCCCCTCCGACCGCCGACGATGCCTTGCCGGCTCCCCCTCGATCGCTCACCGAGCTCGCGGCTCGCGCCACCCCATCGGACGATGACTCGGTAGCGCTGCCCCCTCCCCCCATCAGTGCTCCGATCGGACAAGCTGCGGATCCAGCCCCATTTGTCGATTCGGTCGCAAACGACCCCGAAGGGCCTCCGTCCGACGTGGCCAACTTCGGAGCAGACGACTTCGAGGCATTCGACGAAGTCGAGGCATTCGACTCCGAGTCGCCAGCGACCGGGATGGACTCAGACAACGAGTTCGAGCCCGGTCTGGCAGATGCTCCGCTATCAGACTTCGAGTCAGAAGATGTCAACCTCACCCTTCCCGACCTGCAGGGTCCGGAGGGTCCGCGGGGTCCGCAGGCCGAGACGCTGCTGGAGATTCTTGGGCTTCCGGCCGGATCGTCCTGGACCGACATTCGCAATGCTCACCAGTCGCTGATTCACGATCACGATGCAAACGATGACACCGACCCGTCGCGTGTCGCTCTCGGCCGCGCGATTCGCCGCGAAATGAACACCGCATACGCGGCCCTACGACTCATGGCCGTCGACTAGGGCCAAGGTCCAGGATTACGACCGACCTTCCCCGTCGCTCATCGGTCTCTCAGCCTGGGTCTCTCAGCCTGTCAGCACGGTGAGGCCTGCCTCGTCGAGCCGGGACGCCAAACGAGGATCGCCGACAACCAGTGCGCCCACTACGTGTTCGGCGATCCACCGATTTCGAGCCTCGACGGCCTTGCCTGGCTGCGCCCGATCACCCGGGAGGATCACCGACCACTGAGCCCGACGTAGGGCTGACTCAAAACGGGCGCGCTCGTCCACAGCCCAACCAGCGGCGGGATCGTCAAACGGTAGAACCGCGGCCAAAGAAACGCCACGGGCCAATGCCCTCTCAGCCGCCATCAGCTCAGTTCCTCGGCGCAGGCCGCTGACAAGAACGTCGCTGCCCGGGTCCAGACCCGCAACGAGTTGGGTCACCGCCTGTTGTTGATCATCATCGAGGTCAGTCGCTCCCACGGCCCAAACACCACGGCCGGCCGGCCACTCCGGCTCGATCTCATCGAGCCCACCCTTCGCAGCATCGGCCAATGCCTCCTTCTCAACAGTGGAAGCTGCCACCGCCAGCACATCGGCGCGTTCATTCATCTCGTTGCCTGAGTGACCTTTCACCCAATGAAACTCGATCTCATGGGCCCGATCGAGGTACAGCTCGATCAACGGTTCCCAGATGTCGCGGTTCGCCACGGGCTTCTTGGCTGAGTTGCGCCAACCTCGCTTCAGCCAGCCCTCGTACCATTTGTCGTTGAAGCAGTTCACGACATAAGTCGAATCGGAGTAGATCTCGATGGGTCCATCCAGAGCCTTCAAGGCCTCGAGAACAGCTTGGAGCTCCATACGTTGATTGGTGGTTTGAGCAGCCCCTCCGCTGCCGTGCGGACCATTCCGCGTCACCCAGCCCCATCCACCGGGACCCGGATTGCCTGAACAGGCCCCGTCAGTAAAAACCTCCATCTGACTAGAGTGCCACGGGCCTGCCAGAGAAGTGAGCCCACGGCTGTCACAATGTCGTTTATGAACTACGACGGCTTCCTCGGCCAGTTCCCCGACATCGACCCTCAGGAGACTGCCGAGTGGCTCGAGTCGCTCGAGTCCACGGCGTCGACCTCGGGTAAGACCCGAGCCCGCTACCTGCTAGGCCGACTCAATCATCGAGCTCGCGAGTTGCAGCTCGGCAACTCTCAGACCATCTCGACTGACTACGTCAACACCATCCCAACCGAAGAACAGCCGTTCTTTCCAGGCGACGAGTTCATCGAGCGTCGGGTTCGTGCATTCATCCGTTGGAATGCGGCCGCAATGGTGGTCCGAGCCAACAAGAAGGCCGACGGCATCGGCGGGCACCTCTCGACTTTCGCCTCATCGGCCTCGCTCTACGAAGTCGGCTTCAACCACTTCTTCCGTGGCAAGGAGAACGGCACACCCGGCGATGCCGTGTATTTCCAGGGGCATGCCGCCCCTGGCATTTATGCTCGTGCCTTCCTCGAGGGCCGGCTCGACGAGCCTCAGCTCGACAACTTCCGTATGGAGGTGGGCGGTGAGGGATTGTCCAGCTATCCGCACCCGCGCCTCATGCCCAACTTCTGGGAATATCCGACGGTCTCGATGGGACTCGGACCAATCAACTCGATCTACCACGCCCGGTTCCTCAAGTACCTTCAGAATCGACGCATCGAGGACACTTCGAAGACCCGGGTCTGGGCCTTCCTCGGTGACGGCGAGACCGACGAACCCGAATCGCTTGGTGCTGTTTCGCTGGCCGGACGCAATGGTCTCGACAACCTGACGTGGGTGGTCAACTGCAACCTTCAGCGTCTTGATGGACCGGTACGCGGCAACGACAAGATCATCCAGGAGCTCGAGGGCGTCTTCCGGGGGGCCGGCTGGAACGTCATCAAGGTCGTTTGGGGCAGCCGTTGGGACGAACTCCTCCAACGCGACGTCGATGGTGTTCTCCTTCACAAGATGAACACGACCGTCGACGGCGAGTTCCAGCGCTACGCGGTCGAGTCGGGGGCGTACATCCGCGAGAAGTTCTTCGGTCCCGACCCCCGCCTCCGCAAGCTGGTCGAGCATCTCAGCGACGACGAGCTACGAGCCCTTCCCCGCGGCGGTCATGACTACCAAAAAGTTTACGCCGCCTACAAGGCAGCTACCGAGCATGTCGGGCAGCCCTCGGTGATCCTGGCCAAAACGATCAAGGGATGGACGCTGGGCCAAGGATTTGAAGGACGGAACGCGACCCATCAGATCAAGAAGATGACGAAGGCCCAGCTGCTCGAGCTCCGCGACCGCCTGCACCTACACGATGAAATCTCCGAGGAGTCCCTCGCCGACGGCGAGCCGCCGTACTACAAGCCGGAAATCGACTCCCCAGAACACGAGTACATGGTGGGCCGCCGCAAGGCCCTCGACGGCCCACTTCCCGAGCGTCGCCAATGGACCCGGCGCCCGCTGGTCATGCCAACCGATGCTCCGTTCAAGACCTTTCTCGAGGGCTCTGGCGGTCGCGAGGTCAGCACCACCATGGCCTTCACATCGATGCTCCGCGAGATGATGCGCGAGGACGGCTTCGGCGAGCGGGTCGTTCCCATTGTTCCCGATGAGGCCCGCACCTTCGGCATGGACTCGATGTTCAGAGAGTTCGAGATCTACGCCCCGTTCGGCCAGAAGTACGAGCCAGTCGATCACGAGCTACTTCTCAGCTACTCCGAAGACACCGACGGCCAAATTCTCGAAGAAGGCATCACCGAAGCCGGATCCTTGGCCAGTTGGATCGCCGCTGGGACCAGCTACACCCACCAGGGCGTGCCAATGGTGCCGTTTTACACCTTCTATTCGATGTTCGGCTTCCAGCGCGTTGGTGACCTCATTTGGTCAGCTGCCGATTCGCGGGCGCGGGGTTTTCTGCTGGGCGCTACCGCTGGCCGCACCACCCTGATGGGCGAAGGGCTCCAGCACCAGGACGGCCACAGCCTGTTGCTGGCCTCCACCGTTCCGGCGTGCCAGGCGTATGACCCAGCCTTCGCCTATGAGGTTGCCGTCATAATCCAAGATGGCCTGCGGCGGATGTATGTCGACAACGAGGACATCTTTTACTACCTGACGCTCTACAACGAGAACTACGAGCAGCCAGCGATGCCGGCAGATTGCCGACAGGGCATTCTCGATGGCCTGTATCGGTGGAGTGACGGCGTGCCAGACCTCGAGACTCGGGCCAGTGTTTTGTTCTCCGGATCGGCTCAGGGCGCGGCCCGACAGGCGCAGCAGGAGCTGGCCGAGCGTTGGGGAATCGGTGTCGATCTGTGGAGCGCCACGAACTACAAGTCGCTTCGCGAAGACGCGCTCGAGATCGAGCGCTGGAATCGGCTGCACCCAACCGCTGAACCACGAACTTCACTCGTCACCGATCTGCTGGGCGGCCAGTCAACTCCGGTCATTGCCGTCAGCGATTTCCAGCGGGCAGTTCCGGAACAGATCGCTCGCTTCGTGAATCGTCCCTTCACCGCACTCGGCACCGATGGGATGGGCCGCAGTGATACGCGCGAAGCCCTTCGCTCCTTCTTCGAGATCGACACCCCCAACATTGTCAGCACGGTGCTCCAGCAATTAGCTGCAGCGGGCGTGATCGAGCGACAGGTCGTCGCCGATGCCCTCACCCACTATGGCACCGCTGTCGACGGCGATGCCCCCTGGACAAACTGATTCGGTGCGCCTCGCCCAACTGTCCCGCCCGCGGCGATCAGTTCTCGGCGTAGACGTGGATGATGCCCGAATATGCTGACACCCAAACCTCGTCGTTGAGCGAGTCGTAGGTGATGCCGATCGGCTTGTCCGCTGTGCCGAACTCTTGCAACACCTCGAAGTCGCTCGTGCGAACCTTGGTCATCGTGTCCGACTCATAGTTGACGACATAGAGCGATCGACCATCGACGGCCATCGCCATGCTCCGCGGCGCCTCGCCAGTACGAACCCGATCCGTGACCTCACCCGTCGCCACATCGATCTTCACCACCGTTCCCTCGCCGTTGAGGGTTGCATACAGCGTTGAACCATCGGGACTGAGAATCAGATGTCGAGGCGACCGACCTACTCCTTCGATCTTTGTCACCGATGCGTCGGCCAAGGACACAACGGCAATATCTGACGTACCCATGACGGCAACGTAAGCGGTCGCCGAATCCGCGGTGACTGCGATTCCCCTCGGATGGCGTCCGAGTTCTGGAGCAGCCAGCGTCTTGCCCGTTCCGAGATCAATGATGCTCAGATCGAACGTGCACCAGTTCGACACCAGCAACTTGGTGCCATCGGGGGTAACAGCAAGGAACTTGGGTACCGAACCGACGCCATAGACGGCATCGATGGCCATCACACCGTCGGTCTGGGTGTCGATTCGGTAGACAAAGCTCGGGTCGCCCTGGCCTTTGTTGCAGCCATCGCCGGCATCAACGGTGAACCCCGGGCCGTACATCCGATAGTTACTTATGTAGGCGTAGCGGCCATCCGGGCTGAAGGCTGCTTCAACCGGGGCCCCTTTGTAATTGTCCGAGGGGTAGTCGAACCCGAATGCAGCCAAATCAACGGTGTCCGGGATCGTCGCCACCAGCTCTTTGTCAGCATTGAAGACGCTGATGGTGTGGCGGTACATCATGTTCTGGGCGAAGTAGAAGCCTGTGCCCGAAGCAACGACCGACTTTGATGCCAGGTCGCCGGACAGGTCGGCCACCAGCTCGAGCGTCCGTTCGTCGGATGGAATAACCGTGGTGGTGGTTGGCGGTTCCGTCGTGGGCGTCGTCGTCACCGTACTCGTCGTTGTGGTAGCTAGCGGCGCTGGAGATCGAGCCGTCGACAATGACGTTGCTGCGGTCGAGCTGACCGTGTCGATACTGACCGTGCCGGCCCCGGCCGCGCAGGCTGAACAAATCAAGCCGAGGGCGACAACAAACCGACGAACATCCAGCACAACCGACCCCACGTTGGGCAGGCTAGTGCCGTGCCCGTTCGCTTCTCGGAACCACCCGGCCCCGAAGATCTCGTCAACCATGACGCCATGGCTCTTTTGGTCGCCATGCTGCTCGATCAGCAGATTCCTATCGAATGGGCCTTTGCCGGTCCTGCTCGACTTGTCGAGCGTCTTGGCCACGATCTCGACCCCGGTCGATTAGCAGCGATGGACGAGGACGCGCTGGTTGCAGTGGCGGCTCAGAAGCCGGCCATCCACCGCTATCCAGCGGTCATGGCCCGTCGCATCCATGCCCTTGCACGTCACATCGTCGATCACCACCAGAGCGATGCTCGAAGTGTGTGGCATCGGGCTCGCTCAGCCCAGACCGTTCTGGATCGTTTGCTCGACCTTCCCGGGTTCGGCCCGGAGAAAGCCAAGATCACGCTGGCGGTGCTGGCCAAGCGCCACGCTCGCCGTCTGCCCGGTTGGGAAGAGCTCGCTTCTCCGTTCGACGACGATCAACCACGATCGGTGGCCGATGTCGGTGGGGCAGCCGACCTCGCTCGGCTGAGAGAACATCGCAAAGCAATGAAAGCCCTGGGCAAGACAAAGACCGACTAGGTGGCATTGTTCCGAGCGTCGGACTAGTCCAACTGGTTGTTGCTCCGGGCGAGCCAACCCAAGAGCACCGAGATCGCACGCGGATCATGTCGCAGAAGGTGGCCGGCACCCGAGATCACCCGCAGGTCGGCGCTGCCGTGGACTTCGGCCACCAGCCGGGCATCGATCTGTGGCACCACATCGTCGGCGCCACCGTGCAGCAGAAACAACGGTGTAGGCGCCAACCGTTCGGCTGCGTCGGCGCACTTCACCGATGCCAGCTCGTCCCGCCAGACTTCAAGATCATCGGGAAATGTTTCGGTCTTGATCGCACCGACCTGGTGGGCATGAGCCAGCAGACGCTCATGGTTCTGGACCCAGTCATCGAAATCGGCAGGCGAGCCAACCATGGCGACCCCCGACACGTTGGGATCATCGGCAACTGCAGCCAGTCCAACGCTACCCCCGGTACCGAAACCACAGACCCAGACCCGGTCGGGCTTGCCATGTTCACGGAGGGCAGCAAGGCCGGCGCGGACATCGTCCATCCATCCCCGCAGGCTGAAATCACCAGTGGACGATCCGCAACCGCGGAACCGAAGCGCAAGGCCGACCCACTCCATCTCTTCAGCAATCCGAGACGCCAGCTCGGGCAGGTCGGCTCCAATGTGCTCGGCCCACACCGCTCCCGACGGAAATCCATGGAGGAACAGGACCCCCGGACGGGCCCCCGCCCGCACCGTGCTGGGCTGGGCCAACCAACCTTCCAGCTCTGCGCCGTCGGTGGAAGAAATTCGGAGCTCGCCAGTCAGGATGCCGGGCTCGGCTTGTACAGGCGAAAGCCACGGTTGCGGGCTTCGGCCTCGGTGTCAGGACCGAACGAGGCATACGTGCCGGCCTCCATCAGTTCAGCAATAATCGACTCGTCCTCGAGTGCGTCGACGTCATACACAACCAGGGTGCGCTTGTCACCGACATAACGGAAATGCTCGAATTTTCCTGGGCGCTTCATCACCGTGATCCTACCGCGGCCACGGGTCTGGCCAAGAGACCGGTTTGGAGCGGAAGTCCACGCCGATGCGCTGAAAACGCAGAAACGAGGGCGACCAACTTGATCGCCCTCGCTTCTATGTCACTTCTTTGCTGGGGACCTGATGTCGCCGGATTTCAGTACGACACGTCGTACCTCAGCAAGCGGGACTAACCCACTCAACGCCATCAGGGGTGACCGGTTGGTTTTCACCAGCGGTCCAGCTGTCCGACTAGCGGCCAGCCACCTCCAAGGTCCCAGATCGTTTGTTAATCAGCGTGACCACCTCCTTCCTCTTGGTGAAGCCAGTGTTGCACAGCTGACCGGAACGAGCATTTCATTTTCCAGGCCCGAGTTCGTCACCTGGCTCTCCCGGAGCATCGAGTTCGGGCATATCCAACAGCGGCAGCTCGGCAAGATCCTGGGAGACTCTTACCGGGTCATCCACGTGGATGGCCCCCATCACCTGGAGATAGCTCGAATGCACATCGACAACCGCTTCCACCTGCGGGCGTTCGACGATGAAGTGGTTCACGTCCGCTCGTTCCATGATGTAATCGACGGCGTCGAATTCTTCAAAGACGATCGGAGTGTCGTCACCGATACCTTCGGGGGCGTAGTGGAACGCCTGAATCCACTCGAGGTGTAGCCGCAAGATTTTGGCCAACTCCTCGTAGCTCAATACCGAGCTGACCTCGACCGGAAGTGCTTCAGCGCAGAACTCGATCGACTCGTGAGCGTCGACCACGATCTGGTCCGGCATCTCGTTGGTCTTCCCGACCGCCCACCCGACGAACAATAGGGCGATAGCGATCACCAGCACCGCCGCGATGATCAGCAAGAAAACAGCCACGAGGTCACGCTATTGCGCCCAAAACGGGTTCTGGCACCGGGAGGCGACCGCGTACGATCGTCTCCCGGTGCCAGGAACGGAAAAGGTTGTGCTGTTTGCTAGAGACCGATGCGCTGAGCGAGGAGCTCGCGGTGATATGCCGGATCGCCGAACATCAGCTCGGAGCTCTTGGCCCGCTTGAAGTACAGGTGGGCCGGATGCTCCCAGGTGAAGCCGATGCCACCGTGAATCTGGATGTTCTCGGCCGCGGCGTGGAAGTAGGCCTCGGAGCAGTATGCCTTGGCCAGCGAGGCAGTTGACGGCAGCTCGTCGTTCATCTCAGCGGCGCACCACAAGCCGTAGTAGGCGGCCGATTTGGCCGACTCGACCTCGAGCAGCATGTCGGCGCACTTGTGCTTGATGGCCTGGAACGAGCCGATAGGGCGCCCGAACTGCACTCGGTCCTTGGCGTACTGAACCGCCATCTCCAGAACGAACTGGGCACCGCCAACCTGCTCGGCGGCGAGGGCGACGGCCGCGAGGTCAAGGACGGTAACGAGGGTGTCCCAGCCGCCGCCATCGGTGCCGATCAGGGTGCCCTGGGCACCATTGAGCTCGACCTTGGCCTGCTTGCGGGTCTGGTCCATGGTTGACAGTGCGGTAGCGGTCACACCGCTGTCGCTGTCGTCGACGGCGTAGAGGCTGACACCGGCGGCGCTCTTAGCTGCGACGATCAGCAAGCTGGCGGTGTGTCCGTCGATAACGAAGCTCTTGGTGCCGGTGATCTTGCCAGCAGCATCGGCGGTGGCGGTAACGGCCGATTCGTCCCACTTGCCGTTCTCTTCGGTGTAGGCCAGCGTTGCGATGGTCTCACCCGATGCAATCCCAGGCAGGTAGTTACCGGCAGCAGCCTCGTCGCCCGAGTGCATGATGGCGAGAGACGCCAGCAGACCGGAGAAGAATGGTGCGCAGATCAGGGCTCGGCCCATTTCCTCGAGCACCACGCCGAGCTCGACAAAGGTGAACCCCTGGCCGCCGTGTGCCTCGGGGATGATCAGACTCTGCAGACCCATCTGCTCGGCCATCTGGCTCCAGACGGCGTCGTCGTAGCCCTTCTCAGTGTCCATCTGTTCGCGAACCGCTTCTTCGGAGGACTTGTCCTCCATGAACGAACGGACGAATTGGCGGAGCTGTTCCTGCTCCTCGGTGAAGGCAAAGTTCATGCGGCAAAATGTAGCAAGGCCCCAGTCGCAACACTATTTGTTGTGTGTACACACCGGCACACACAACGGCTTCCGCGGTCTAGGCTCTAGCAATGCCATCGTCTATGTCACCCGGAACAATCGGTATACGCGAACTTCGCGGCACCGTCGCCGCCACGGTCCGACGAGCCGGTGCGGGCGAGCGCCTGATTGTCACGGTCGATGGCAGACCAATTGCTCAACTCGGGCCCGTACAACCTGACGACGGTGGCGTGTCGCTTTGGGACCTCGCTGGCGCCGGTCTCATCGAGCCGCCACGCCGACACGATCGTCCTAGCCCTCCCCCGCCACTACCCGTCCCAGTCGACGTGCGGGTCGACCGCCTACTCGACCAGGTACGGGGCCGATAGGGCACCGCCGATGCTTATTCTCGACACGTCTGCCCTGCTCAGAAGGTACGTGGCCGACCGCGACCGTTCACTGGTGATTGATGCGATGGGCGACGCTGAGGCGTGGGCCAGCTCAGCTCTAGCCCGAACCGAGCTTCAGTTGGCCTTAGTCCAGGCCGCTGGCACGCCGGGCGCACGAGATGATCTGTGGTCGGCGGTTCGCGAGGACTGGGATGCATTCTGGGAAATACCGGTCGACGGCCGCTGCTTGGCACGCGCCACCGAGATCGGCACCACGTTCGGCCTGGGAACCGTGGACGCCATCCATCTCGCGGCGGCCGATCGCATTCCCCGGCCGGCAAAGTTCCTCACCTTCGAACGCCAACAAATTCCAGCGGCAGCCGAACTGGGCTTCGAAGTCATCTCGCCGTTCGAAGCCTGACGCTCGGTTTCTCTGATCTCTTCAGCCCTCGTCGCCGGGAGACCGATGCCGATACACGTGGCCTGCCCCGTACCGGTACATCACCTCAGACTCCAACGTCGCGCCGAGCCGGACGGCCACGGCGGCCGACGCCGCGTTCTCGACTGCTATGACGCTGATAGCGGTGGTCCAACCGTGATCTTCATAGGCAGCTCGTAAGGCTCGGGCCGCCGCTTCGGTTGCGTACCCCCTCCCGTGATGTTCGGGAACGAGGGCCCACGTGATTTCGGGCTCGATCCAACCATCGGGAAACCATGGTCCGCAGAGACCAACGAACTCGCCCGTTTCCTTCACCTCGAGGGCCCAAGGTCCATATCCGCGAAGGATCCAGTGGCCGGGGTAGGCCGCAAATTTCCGCCAGGCATCCTGACGATCGCAGGGTCCGCCGTAGAACTTCGAGATGGGGCTGGCGTAGAACCGCACCATCGACTCGAAGTCGGATTCAGTGAACGATCTGAGGGTGAGGCGGTCGGACTCAATCGTCGGAATCAAGCTCTTACCCTTGCCGATTCCCACACCTGCCGATCCTAGTCCTAGGGTCCGACTGGTTCGCTGGTGCTCGATGCCCGGGCTCCGGGGATGCTCGTGGCGGCCATTGCCGTGCGGCGAAAGGTGCCGCTGGCCCTGGTGATCGTGCTCGCCGCAGTCACGCCCCCCGATCAGCGGGTGGCCCGTTCGAAGTGTTGATAGTCCACCAGCGACGTCCATCGACCACCCCACTGCCAGCCGATGGCATCAAAGGCTCGGGTTACCACGTCACCCGAGCGAATCATGGCCGGGTGGTAGACCGAGCGGTCGAGGAACACTTCACCCTCGGGCGGAAGCACCTTGAGGCCGCGGTGGTAGGGGTTCTGGCGAGGGTTGATATCGACTGCTCGACCGGAAGCGTGGCGTGACCATCCGGTACCACCGGTGATGGCCCGACAGTTGAATCCGGACGTGTTGTTGGCTGCCATCGAGAGGTCATCGTCACTCTCGAAGTTCTGGATCGGTTCCATGCGCTCAATCGGGTATCGGGCCACGTACAACTGCTCGAACACCGCAACTATTCTCGGCGCCTCGTCGTCGTGCACGGCGATTTGGCCACTGCTCACACCACCGTTGAACTCGACATAGCTCACCGTGATCAGGCTCAACTGATTCACCGCCACCGGACAACCGGAACGCCACGACGACCCCAGCATTTGAGCCGTTGCGGCTCGGATGCTCGAGCGGAACGGGGGCAGCGCCGGCAAGACCGTGCCGGTGACCTGGGAGAACTCGGCTGACTCGCTAAAGAAAAGCACCAGTTGATCCCGACTCGACCCGCCGGCAAGACGGTCGAGCCAGTATGAGCGGCCGCCGGCATCGGGTCGGCGGCCTAGGACATTCCGGTAAACCAGGTCCACGAATGCGCTGTCGGTATCGGCGTTGAACCGCTGCTCGAACTCAGCGCTCGTCAAGAAGAACTGCGCCACCTGCGTGAGCGGCTTGCCTTCGACCAGCTGGTTTACCCAATAGTCGAACCCGCCAGACTCTGGCGGGCGTGCCAACGTGGCGGCGTACAGCCTCTGGATCTGACCTTCTTCTGGCCGTTGCGGTCCGGCTGCCGGGTTCGTCATTCCCTGACCGGCAGCCGACGACGAGATCAAGAGGACGATCGCCATCAGCGCCATCATCCAAACCGCTGAACGGCGGGTGTCGGGGGAACGTCGAATCACGACGGGGCGATGGCATCACCCGGCAGCGGAACATCGGGGTAGAGAGCTGTCTGGAAGCGACGCATACCCGCCAGCCACTTGTCGCGGTCGGTCGCCTTGAACTCGCTGTAGCCCTGCACCTCGGGATGGGGCAACACCAGGAAGCGTTCCTGACTGATGGCGTCGAGACACAGCTGGGCGACCTCGGCGGGTTCGATCACGCCGTCACCGCTGGCCGCTCCGCCTTCGAGCCCGCCTTGGAGGTTGTCGGGGCTGTTGGCAATGATATTCGTCCGCACTGCCTGAGGGCAGAGCACCGAAACTCGGATGCCCTGATGGTGGTGCGAGACCGCCAACCACTCACCGAGCGAGATGGCTGCTGACTTGGTGATCGAGTACGACAGCGATCCGATCTGGGTGAGCAATCCTGCCGCCGAGGCCGTGTTCAGCAGGTAACCCTCGCCTCGGGCGATCATCGAAGGCACCACAGCGCGGGCGGCATAGATGTGGGCCATGACGTGTACGTTCCACATGCTCTGGATCGACTCGTTGCTGTCTTCGAGACCGGCCATGGTGACATAGCCGGCGTTGGAAACGAACAAATCGATTGGGCCGTGAGCGTCTTCGGTCCGGTCGACCATGGCCTTGATGGCCGCTTCGTCGCTCACATCGACGCCGACACCCGTTCCACCGATATCGGCTGCCACCCGCTCAGCCTCGTTCGCATTCAAATCAGCGACAACGACGTGGCGGGCGCCGGCTGCCTGGGCCGCATGGGCGATGGCCTCGCCAATGCCTGATCCTCCGCCAGTTACAACGACCACTCTGTCTTCAAGTTCCATGAGCCGACCCTACTTTGCGTCAACCACAGCGTTCGAAGTTGTTATTGAGCCCCTCGCGGTCGGCCGCCGCCGCTCGATCGGCGAAAGCGGCCAGCTCCGGCCGGCCCTCGAAGAAGGCCATCTTGGTGTTGACGTCATCGGGCACTTCAACGCCGAAGACGTACGCGCTGAAGGACTCAGCGAAGTCTTCCTCGGGATGACTGGCGGCGTAAGCGCCGAGGAACGAGGTATCGAGGTTGCATCGGAGCTCACCACCGTCCTCGTCGATGCCACCCTTGATTGGTAGCGACTCCAACTGTTCGGCGGTCCAGAATTCAGCAACCCAGTCAGCGATGAACGAACCGGACCGGAAACAGCCGGCACCGTTCCAATAGGTCTCACAGCCTGCCAGACCCACATCGAGATCGAGCTGGTCAGAGGTTTGAGTAAAGACGTGAGCAAACTCGTGCAGCATCGTCAGTCGGAGCTCTTCGGGATCATCGGCCGCCGTCTCTCGATCGACCGCGATCACGAAGCGGTCGAAGTCATCATCGACTGGGCCAGCGAAGGCCAGCGTGTCATTCTCGCTGCGAAACTCGGCATACAGGGATACGGCATCGAGCTGCTCGGGAGGGGCCACCTCGGCGAGAGCATCCCAACCCTCTTCGGCTATCGAGCTTGGTTCGCCGTAACAGACCGATTCGAGTTGGCCCCGCACGACGGTGTAGATGACCTCGACCGGCCCGTCCTCTTCGCCAACTGCCTCGGGCAGGCAGTCAGT
This sequence comes from Acidimicrobiales bacterium, assembly GCA_047638695.1. GTDB lineage: Bacteria > Actinomycetota > Acidimicrobiia > Acidimicrobiales > SZUA-35 > JAHECQ01. The sequence continues at coordinate 13,755 of JBLINY010000107.1, forward strand.
CGCGCGGCTATCCCCCGCCGACGAACCGATTTCGTTGCCGTCGCTCAAGCCCTCGCCGGAAGCAGAAACCGACGGTGACGCCTCAAGCGGCTCGGCCTCATCGCGACCAGCAGGTTCTTCCAATGTTCCACACGATGCTGCTGCGACGAGCAGGCCAACAACCAAGATGACGATCCGCACGGTCGGCAAGACTACGGTCCGCTCTTATGGAATCGGTGGACATCGCCATCGTTGGCGGAGGTATCGCTGGCATGAGCGCAGCGTTTTTCCTCAGCCAGAGCATGAGCGATGCAAGTATCGGTGTCTTCGAGGCCGAGTCGACATTGACGCACCATACGACTGGCCGGTCGGCAGCGGTCTTCATCGAGAACTACGGGGCGGCGGCGATACGACCGCTCACCCTGGCAAGCCGCTCGTTCTACTTTGATCCCCCGACCCACCTGGTCGACGCACCGCTACTGACACGAAAGGGAATGCTGTCTGTGGCCGGGCCCGACGACGACCAGCTGCTTGCGGCCAGCGTGAAGGCGGGTCAGGCCATCAACCCCGACATCGGCCCCGTCGACGCAGCTACCGCACTGCAGTTGGCACCGATGCTCCGGCCGGAACTGGTCAAGCAAGCGATCTACGAGCCGGACGCGTCGGGCATCGATGTCGCCGGCTTACATCAGGCGTTTGTCCGCGGGTTCCGGGCCGCGGGCGGATCAATCACAACCACCCGCAAGGTCGATGCTGCGACCGCCGACGGCGACCGGTGGCACATCAGCACCACAACCGGGCCCGTCGCTGCCGGCTACATCGTGAATACGTCCGGAGCCTGGGGCGACGTCGTCGCGACAACCGCTGGCGTTGCACCGGTAGGACTTCAACCAAAGCGTCGCACCGCGTTCATGGTGAACAGCCCTTTCCCTGAATCACATGGCTGGCCACTGATCGCCGATATCGCTCACCGGTGGTACGCCAACCCCGACGGCAGCCAGTTTCTCTGCTCGCCGGCAGATGAAACCGACAGCGAGCCATGTGATGCCAGGCCGGAAGAAGTCGACATAGCGCTCGCCATCGAGCGGATCAATTCATCCACAACGCTAGGCATCCGTGGCATCACCTCGTCGTGGGCGGGTCTGCGCACTTTCAGCCCCGATCGAGCAATGGTGATTGGGCCTGAGCCCGAACATCCCAACTTCATCTGGTGCGTCGGACAAGGTGGCACAGGCATCCAAACCGCTCCGGGCAGTGGGCAACTGGTCGCTGATCTGATCGGTTTTGGGAAACCACAGCGCACGTTCGATGGCACTGGTCTCGAACTGGACCTACTGAGTCCCGACCGATTCCGCGTCTGACGGCGTCCTCGCAGAAAATTGTTTGAACTTTTTTCGGTCCCAGGCCCTCGGCCCGGCCATAGGTCGATCGACTCCTGTATAGGTGAAAATACCTAGGCTGCAAGCAGCAGGAGCCAGGCTCTCGGTGCACTGGTTGTCGAATCATGTCGATTATTCGACCGACTTAAGCCAGGGTCCTGAAACCGGACCCCGCCCTTGTAACCATCGAAAGGAATTGCCACTCTCAGTGGCGTGTCAACCACAGACCGCCTCTCACGGCACGCCCCCGCCAAGGCGCCGCATCCCGAACGGGTGCGGCCGCCCGCCGACCCGTCGGTCGTGTAGAGGCCGCAGCCGCGCCCGACCGCTCGCCGACAGCCAACCCGTACCCCTGAACCGACTCTCGTCGCTGACCCACCGCCCACGCCAACGCAACAACCGCGGCGGCCCTGGGCACCAGCGCTGGCCGTTGGCCTGTTGTGTGGGCTCGGCGTCCTCACTGTTGGCCGCGACGGTTGGGCCCCTGCCGACGACGGCGCCGGGGCAGTGCCGGTCGTCGCACTGTTCGCCGTCGCGTTAGCCCGGCTGCGGTGGCGACCCGAGCAGCAGGCGAACCCCGTTCGACCGGT
>JBLINY010000108.1:0-14903 GCA_047638695.1 Acidimicrobiales bacterium
GGCTAGCGGCCGGTTCGCTGCTTCGTCCCTCAGCAACGTGGCTGCGGGGCCTCACGGCTTTGCCATCCGGCTAGCGGCCGGTTCGCTGCTTCGTCCCTCAGCAACGTGGCTGCGGGGCCTCACGGCTTTGCCATCCGGCTAGCGGCCGGTTCGCTGCTTCGTCCCTCAGCAACGTGGCTGCGGGGCCTCACGGCTCCGCCATCCGGCTGGCTTTGAAAGGCACCCGCTACTGCGGGTGCTTTTCGCGTTCTAGCGAGCGGCGAGTTCGGCCATGAGCGCGAGCTGACGTTCCGTCGGTGTGCCGGCCAGGGTGCTGCGAAAGTTCTCGGTGCCAACCTGCCAGGATGCGAAAGACTCGGCGAAGTCGCCGGCGCCGGTCGAGAAATCAGCGGCGCCACTCCCCGGCCACCACGGCGCCGAGCTGATGCCCCTGGCCTCTTGCCAACGCCGTCTGTCCTCGCCTGAATTCTGAGTGACATCGACGGCGTGGCCCATCTCATGAGCGATGACGTGAGCGAGTAGCGCGTCTGACTGCGACGTTCGTACATAGATCTCGATTCGTTGCTCGTCAACCAGCGTGAGCCCGTAGAAGCTTGAACGACCGGGCCGAAACACGATGGTCCACCCCGGCAGCTCGGTCTCCCAGTCATAGGAGATTCGGTTCAGAGCGCCGACGCCGCGCCGTTCGGGCTCGGTGCGAGGAGCCACGGTAGTGGGCCGTGCGGCGGTGGTGGAGGTCGGGTAGAGCGTTGGTGGCGGCACGTTCACTTCGGGTAAGCCGGGCGGCAGCTCGCCTGGCAGCGACACCTCCGGACCTCGCACACTCGACGGGGGTGTAGCCACTTTCGCGGCGAAGTGGATCGCCGTCGCCGTCGCCGTCCCCGCAGCGCTTGGTGCCGCTGCCGCCAGGTCGAACTGTGGTTGACCACTCGGAGCGGAAGGGAGGCTGGCATCCGGTGCAACGACGGCGAGCAAGCCGGCCGCTGCGATGGCGGAACACGCCGCTGTCCAACGCGTCTTCGCACTCACCCGCCAAGGCTCCTTCTGTCTGTAGCGGACGACACTTCGGTCCGGCGACCGAAGCTCCACACCGCATGGTCCAACGTAAGGCAGCCTTCGATGGCCCCAACAGAGCAGAAGTGCCACCGACCGACCCAGAAGAGCCCAATTCGGGTACCTGGAACGTCACGATTTTGCCCCCTTTCAAGCTAGACTCAACCTCTTGCATGGCTTACCTATCAAGTAAGTTGATAGCAAGACACTCAACTTGGGAATAGTCGAGCAATGGTCGACGTTGAACACGTTTGACATCCCCTCCCCAGAACCCAGCGTTCGAACTGTCCCGGTTGTCCGAGGGCAGAACATGAAAGAGAGAATTCCATGGCAAAGGCAGTAGGCATCGACCTCGGAACCACCAACTCAGTGGTGGCCGTGCTCGAGGCAGGCGAACCCGTAGTGATCCCCAATGCCGAGGGCGGTCGAACGACCCCCTCGGTTGTCGCGTTTGGTAAGGACGACGGCGAGGTCATGGTGGGCGAGGTCGCCAAGCGCCAGGCCATCACGAACCCCGACCGCACCATTCGGTCGGTCAAACGCCATGTCGGCACGAACTGGACCACCGACATCGACGGCAAGAAGTACACATCCCAAGAAATCAGCGCCCGTACGCTGATGAAGCTGAAGCGCGACGCCGAGGCGTACTTGGGTGACACCGTCACCCAAGCCGTCATCACCGTGCCCGCCTACTTCGATGATGCCCAACGTACGGCCACCAAAGAGGCTGGCCAGATCGCCGGCCTCGAAGTACTCCGAATCATCAACGAGCCGACGGCAGCTGCGCTGGCTTACGGGCTCGACAAGGACACCGAGGACCAGACCATTCTCGTCTTCGACCTCGGCGGCGGCACCTTCGACGTGTCGGTGCTCGAGATCGGTGATGGGGTGTTCGAAGTCAAGAGCACATCAGGCGACACCAGCTTGGGTGGCGACGATTGGGACGACGCGGTCATCGACTGGATGGTGGCTCAGTTCAAGAACGCTCACGGCGTCGATCTCGGTCAAGACAAGATGGCGGCTCAACGGCTGAAAGAAGCGGCCGAGAAGGCCAAGATCGAGCTCTCGCAGGTGCAGAGTTCCAGTATCAATCTCCCCTTCATCACGGCAACGGCCGACGGCCCGCTGCACCTCGAGGAGACCCTGAGCCGAGCCAAGTTCGAAGAGCTCACCGCCGATCTCCTCGAGCGGGTTCGTAAGCCCTTCGAGGCTGCCATTGCCGATGCTGGCCTCAAGCAATCCGACATCGATCACGTGGTGATGGTGGGGGGCTCCACCCGCATGCCGTCCGTTGTTGGACTGGTCGAAGAGATGACGGGTAAAGAAGCCAACAAGTCGGTAAACCCCGACGAAGTTGTCGCCGTGGGTGCCGCCGTGCAGGCCGGCGTGTTGAAGGGCGATGTCAAGGACATCCTCCTCCTCGACGTCACCCCGCTGTCGCTCGGTATCGAGACGAAGGGTTCGGTCATGCACAAGCTGATCGAGCGCAACACCACCATTCCCACCCGTCGCACCGAGGTGTTCACCACCGCCGACGACAACCAGCCCTCGGTTGAGGTCCACGTGCTTCAGGGTGAGCGTGAGATGGCCGCCTATAACAAGACGCTCGGCAAGTTCCAGCTCGTCGATCTGCCTCCGGCCCCTCGCGGTATTCCGCAGATCGAGGTCACGTTCGACATCGATGCCAACGGCATTGTCCACGTGTCCGCCAAGGACCGGGCCACGAACAAAGAACAGTCGATCACCATCACCGGCGAGTCGAAGCTGTCGAAAGAGGACATCGAGCAAATGGTGAAAGACGCCGAGGCTCATGCCGAGGAAGACTCGGCGCGGCGCGAGGAAGCTGAAGTGCGCAACGGCGCCGATTCGCTCGTCTACCAAACCGAGAAGCTGCTGCGTGAGCAGGAAGAGAACATCTCGGGCGAAGAGAAGACCGCGGTGGAAGGTGCCCTGGCCGAGCTCAACTCGGCCCTCGCTGGTGAGGATCTCGGCGCTATCAGGGACGGCACCGAGAAGCTGATGATGGCGAGCCAAGCAATCAGCACAAAGCTGTACGAACAGGCAGCCGCCGAGGCTGACGGCGCCGCAGCCGGCGGCGATGTGCCCGACGACGATGATGTCGTCGATGCCGAGATCGTCGAAGACGACGATGCCGAGGATGCATCATGACCCAGCCGTCCGCCGAAGGGGCGACGGAAGACCCGGTCCCTGTAGCCGATGCCGATGCCCCGCCCTCTTCGGATGGCGAGGCGCCGGTGGAAGGATTCGGCACCGGCGTAGGGGATGCCGTTACGACCGGCCCAGCTCCACAAGGAGCAGGCGTCGGTGACGTTACAAACCCCGGCCCGGCCGAAGATGACGCGCCGCTCACGGTCGAAGGTCTGGTCGAGAGTCTCGAGCAGGTCACGATCGAACGCGACGGCTACTTCGATTCTCTCGCTCGGCTTCAGGCTGAGTTCGAGAACTACCGCAAGGCAGTCGCCAAGCGTGAGAGCGACGCGCGTGAGCGGGCCAATGAGGGACTTGCATCCGAGCTCCTTCCGGTCCTCGACGCCTGCGACGGTGCCATTGCCAACGGGGCCGAAGACGTTGGTCCGGTTCAGCATGCGCTCATTGATGCACTGACCAAACAGGGCCTGACGCGGCTCGAACCAGAGGGTGCACCGTTCGACCCCGAGCAGCACGAAGCAGTGCTGCACGAAGACTCCACCGATGGTGGGGGACCGGTCGTGGCCGAGGTCTTGCGTGCTGGATACCAGTGGAAGGGCCGAACGCTGCGAGCAGCCATGGTCCGTGTCAAGGGCTGATGACCCGAACGAGAGAGGAGGTGCGCAATGGCTTCCCAGCATGAATGGATCGATACCGACTACTACAAGATGCTCGGCGTTTCGAAAGACGCGTCTGAAAAAGATGTCACGAAGGCCTATCGCAAGCTGGCCCGCACCTATCACCCCGACGCGAACCCGGACAGCGTCGAAGCCGAGGACCGGTTCAAGGAGATCTCGACCGCCTATGAAGTGGTTGGTGACGCCGAGACTCGGGCTGAATATGACGAGACCCGTCGTCTCGGCCCACAAGGCGGTGGATTCCGCGGGGGAGGCAACACCGGTGGTGTGCCTTTCACCGGCGACATCGGCGACATCCTTGGGGGCCTATTCGGGCGCGGCGGGGCCCGGGCTCCCGGGGGACCGGGAGTGGCGGCGACCAATGGCGACGATCTGGAAGCCCATCTTCATTTGAGCTTCGAGGAGGCAGTCTCCGGCGTCGAAACTTCGGTGCACCTCACATCTGATGCACCATGCTCGACCTGTCACGGCAGCGGCGCCCGACCCGGGACGGCGCCAAGCACATGTCAGCGATGTGCCGGACGCGGTGTTCTCGACGACAACCAAGGTTTCTTTTCTCTCAGTCAGCCTTGTCCCGCTTGCGCTGGTCGCGGTCGGGTGGTCACCGACCCCTGTGGAACCTGCCATGGGAATGGTCTCGAACGTCGCCCTCGCCAGGTGAAGGTGCGTATCCCTGCCGGCGTCAAAGATGGGCAGCGTATTCGGCTCAAGGGTCGAGGAGGACCTGGCCGTCATGGCGGACCTCACGGCGATCTTTACGTCGTGGTCGAGGTTGCGCCTCATCAGCTCTTCGGTCGGAAGGGCAAGAATCTCACGCTCAACGTTCCGCTCAGTTTCGCCGAAGCTGCGCTCGGTGCCACGGTCGAGGTGCCAACTCTCGACGGCGGCACCGTGAAGCTGAAGATCCCCGCTGGCACGTCCGCCGGCAAGACCTTCCGGGTCAAGGGCAAGGGCGTTGTCGCCAGTAGTTCGTCAGGCGACCTCCTGGTGAGCGTCGATGTGGTGGTGCCAGCCAAGCTCACCGATGCGCAGCAGAACGCGATCCAGACGTTGGGCGACCTCTTCCCAGAATCACCGAGGTCCCATCTCTTCGGGGCTGAGGCCAGCTGATGGACAGCTCGGCCGCCGTCTATGTCATTTCAGTAGCGGCCGAGCTGGCCGGGGTTCACCCGCAAACCCTTCGCTTCTACGAGCGCAAGGGCTTGGTGCATCCCAGTCGCACCGAAAGCGGGCGGCGCCGGTACAGCGAGATCGACATCGACCAGTTGCGTCGCATCCAGTCGATGACCGACGAAGGACTGAATCTGGCGGGTGTGAAGCGAGTTTTCGAACTCGAGGCCCAAGTGGCGGGCTATCAGCGCCAGATCGCCAGGTTGCAAGCTGCGGCTGAAGCCGCGATTCAAGAAACCCACCGGCACTACCGGAGGGACCTCGTACCTGTCACCCAGGAGGTGACGCTCTATCGAAAGAGGAATCGATCGTGACCCTCGACCCAAATCGCTGGACAGTTAAGACACAGGAAGCCGTCACCGCGGCCATCGAGCGGGCCAAGACCGACGCCCATCCCGAGGTCACTCCCGACCATCTGCTCGCCTCGCTCCTTAGCCAGGCCGAAGGGGTGGTGCTTCCGATACTCACCAAGGTCGGTCGTCAGCCGTCGGCCGTACGATCGCAGACCGAAGCGGCGCTTGATGGGCTGTCGAAGGCGTACGGCGCCGATGCTCGCTTCAGCAAACAGACCAATCGGATCTTTGCTGACGCCGATCGGGTTCGAGGTGAACTCGGCGACGAATACCTCTCGACTGAACACCTCTTGTTGGCGCTCGCCAATCCCGATGCCGGCGGGGCGACGGCGGCCCGACTCGATCTCACTCGAGCCGAACTGCTGGCCGCTCTCCAAGAGGTGCGCGGATCGCATCGGGTAACCAGCCAGAGTCCCGAAGGCCAGTTTCAGGCGCTCGAAAAGTACGGCCGTGATCTCACTGCTGATGCTCGGAACGGCAAGCTCGACCCGGTCATTGGTCGCAACGAAGAAGTGCGCCGTGTCGTTCAGGTGCTTAGTCGCCGTACCAAGAACAACCCGGTGCTTATCGGTGAACCCGGGGTTGGTAAGACAGCCATCGTCGAAGGGCTGGCCCAACGCATCGTCGAAGGCGATGTGCCCGACAGCCTGCGCGACCGCCGGGTCATCTCACTCGACATGTCGTCGATGGTGGCCGGCGCCAAGTTTCGCGGTGAATTCGAAGAACGACTCAAGGCCGTGCTGAAGGAGATCACCGACTCGGATGGTGAGATCATCACCTTCATCGATGAGATGCACACCGTCGTGGGCGCCGGAGCCAGTGGCGACTCGGCCATGGACGCCTCGAACATGCTCAAGCCGATGTTGGCCAGGGGTGAGCTCCGCATGGTGGGGGCTACGACGCTCGACGAGTTCCGCAAGTACATCGAGAAAGACGCGGCGCTCGAACGCCGCTTCCAACAGGTTTTGGTCGAAGAACCATCGGTGGAGGACTCGATTGCCATTCTCCGAGGCCTAAAAGAGCGCTACGAGGTGCATCACGGCGTCCGCATCCAAGACTCCGCCCTGATTGCTGCGGCCGCACTTTCCGATCGCTACCTCACTACTCGCTTTCTGCCCGACAAAGCGATCGACCTGATGGATGAAGCGGCCTCCAAGTTGCGGATCGAGATCGACTCTCTGCCAACCGAGATCGACGTTGTCGAACGACGAATTCGCACACTCGAGATGGAGCACGTTGCTCTCAGCAAGGAAATCGACCCGGCGTCGGTGGCCCGGCTGGGTGAGCTCGACAGCGAGCTCGCAGACCTCAGCGAGCAATCGCAGGGAATGAAGGCGCACTGGAGAAACGAAAAGGAAGCTATCGGTCGCATCCAGCAACTGAAGGAAGAACTCGAACACCTCAATCGAGACATCGATCGCGAGACCGACCTCGAGAAGGCGGCCGAGATCCGCTACGGCCGCATCCCGGAAGTGCAGCTGCAGATCGAAGGCGCCACGGCTTCTTTGGCCGAGCTTCAGACCGAGAAAACGATGTTGAAGGAAGAGGTCGACGAGGAAGACATTGCCGAAGTTGTCAGCCGCTGGACCGGGGTGCCTGTGAGCCGACTAGTCGAGAAGGAGTCACGCAAGCTGCTCCGGCTCGAAGACGAACTGCATAAGCGCGTGATCGGACAAGCCGAGGCTGTCGCTTCGGTCTCGGCCGCAATTCGCCGCAGCAGGGCCGGCCTGTCCGATCCCGACCGACCGATCGGCAGTTTCCTGTTCCTCGGTCCGACCGGCGTTGGCAAAACCGAACTGGCTCGCTCGCTCGCAGGGTTCCTGTTCGATGACGACAAAGCGATGGTTCGCATCGATATGTCGGAGTACATGGAGAAGCACTCGGTAAGTCGTCTGATCGGGGCTCCCCCGGGATACGTCGGATATGACGCTGGTGGTCAGTTGACCGAGGCTGTCCGAAGGCGCCCATACGCCGTTGTCCTTCTCGACGAAGTCGAGAAGGCGCACCCCGACGTCTTCAACACCTTGCTGCAGCTCCTCGACGACGGACGACTCACCGATGGTCAGGGTCGCACGGTCAACTTCACGAACGTCGTGCTGATCATGACGTCGAACATCGCCGGCGATCCAGCAGACTTCTTTCGGCCCGAGTTCATCAACCGCATCGATGACATGGTGCGCTTCGATGAACTCACCGAGGCTGATCTAACGCGGATCGTTGACATCCAGCTACAGCACCTCGAGGACCGGCTGGCCCAACGCCGCATGGGGCTCGAGGTCACCGATTCGGCGAAGAAGCGGTTGGTTCAGCTCGGATTCAACCCCGCTTTCGGTGCCCGACCGTTGAAGCGTGTCATTCAGAAGGAAGTCGCTGATCGGGTGGCCATTGCTCTCCTTGACGGCCGGTTTGGCGAGGGCGCCAAGATTTTGGTCGATACCGACGGTGAAGATGTGGTGGTGACGGGAGCTTGAAGCCGGTCACTTCGGAGCTGTGGTCGGCTGACCTTGAATCGAGCGCTTCTCGGAGTACTGGTACGCCCGTTGAGCCGTCTCGGCGGCGCCAACGACGGCGCCAGGGCTCTTTCCCTCGATGTGGCCCATGGCGCCCTTGTGGAGACCGAACCCTGCCAGCTGCTGCAGACGTTTCGGCATGGCCCGCACGGTCTCAGGCTGGAGGCCGAGGTAGTGATTCTGCTGACCACGCATCCAGCCGACGCAGTATTGAATGTTCGCTCCCATTCGCCACTGGTCTTCGGTCGTGTTGGGCCCACCGCAATGCCATGTCCCGCCGTGCATGATCATTACCGAGCCCGCTGGCATCTCGGCCGCGATTGCGTCTTCGGTCTCGTCGGGACGAGGCTCGCGGTCGGCCTTGTGACTGCCAGGAACAACGCGAGTGGCGCCGTTCTCCGCAGTGAAATCTGTAAGCGCCCAGATGGTGACAGCCATCAACGGCTGACGCGGGCGCGGCAGGCTCACGTTGCCCTCATCGGAATGCAACCCCTGAAGCTCCTCGCCCGGTCCGATGTTCATGGCGGTGGTGCCCGACAGGATCGCCCACTTGTCGATGAGGTTGGTCACGATCGGAAGCACATTTTCGTGAGCCGGCATCTTCCAGAAAACCGGATCTTTGCTTAGCAAGTTGTAGATCCGCTTGGTGTTAAACCCCTCGGCCCGGTTCCTCTGCGGCTCGATGGCCAGTTCTTCTTCGAGGCGGCTGACGGTTTCGACGATACGACGAGTGAGCTCGGGCTCGATCTCGACGATGGTGAAGCCCTGGTCATCGATGGTCTTGAGATGGTGGTCGAGCTCGATCTGATCCATTTCTCTATGCTGCCCTACCGTTACCCTCTCTGGCGAGCGAGGGGCAGCGAACCTCGGCGCTAGGCTCCTGCAGCGTGCCAGCAACGATCGTGGTCGGAACGCAGTGGGGCGACGAAGGTAAGGGGAAATTTACCGACCTTCTGTCCAAAGAGATGGCGATGGTGGTGCGCTACCAGGGAGGCCACAACGCCGGACATACATTGGTTGTTGAGGGTGAGAAGTTCGCTCTCCAACTGGTGCCGAGCGGTGTGCTCTACGACCACATAACACCGGTCATCGGCAATGGTGTTGTCGTTGACCCCTTCGTGCTGCTCACCGAGATGGACATGTTGCGCCAGCGGGGCGTGAACGTCGAGAAGATGCTGGTGTCGGGCAACGCCCACCTCATACTTCCGTATCACCAGCAGCTAGATGCGCTCCACGAGCGTCACCTCGGCAAGGCCAAACTGGGAACGACGAAGCGCGGAATCGGCCCCGCATACGCCGACAAGGCCATGCGGCTCGGTATCCGAGTACAAGATCTTCTGGACGAGGACATCTTCCGCGAGAAACTTCACACTTCGCTGGGACATGCCAACAAGGTGCTCACCAAAGTCTTCAACCGTCTCCCGATCGATCCCGACACCCTGGCCGACAAAGTGATCTCGGAGTGTCTCGAGGGCCTTGCTCCTTACATCGGTGACTCGGTGAACACCATCCATGAAGCCCTCGAGGCTGGTCAGCATGTGCTGTTCGAAGGAGCGCAGGCCACCTTCCTCGATCTCGACCACGGTACGTATCCCTTCGTGACTTCTAGCAATCCCACCGCTGGTGGGGCCTGCGCTGGTGCAGGCGTAGGTCCGAAGCACATCGATCGGATTGTCGGAATCTCCAAGGCATACGTCACCCGAGTCGGGGCGGGACCCTTCCCGACCGAATTGTTTGACGATGATGGCGACAAGATGGTTGACATCGGTCGGGAGTACGGCACCAACACGGGTCGGCGTCGCCGACCCGGGTGGGTTGATGCCGTGATGCTGCGTCACGCCGTGCGCCTCAACAGTCTCACTGAGATGGCCATCACCAAACTCGATGTTCTCGACACTTTCGACGCGGTGAAGATCTGCGTGGCCTATGAGATTGATGGCAAACGAGTGGAGACATTGCCGTATCACCAGTCTGACATTCATCGGGCAGTGCCGATCTACGAAGAGCTGCCTGGCTGGAAAACTGATCTCACTGCGGCGATCGAGCCTGGTCATCTACCGGAGGCCGCGGCCAACTACCTGCGGCGGCTCGAAGAGCAGATCGGCGTGCCGATCACGCTGGTGTCGACAGGTCCTGGCCGAAGCCAATACTTGCACTGGTCGAGCTGACCCCGGTCATTCTCGCGGCTTCAGCCGCGTCGACGGGGAAGAGCGACGGCCTCGCGCTCTCTCTTTGGTGCCATCCCTCGTAGCGCCGGAGGAACCCAGTTTCCGTCTTCGTCGGTGTCGGCTTTTTCTGAGTGAGGGGGCTGCACGGCCTGCGGCGTCGCTTGCGGTTCTGGTCCGGGCTGTGCTTGACCCGCCATTGCGTGTTCTGGCTGGCGCACCGGGGACGTCTCTAGCTCTGCATCCGAGGGCTCTGCGAACATCGGCGACGCGGCGACGGGCGGCGGTTCTGTAGCGGGCGGCGCAGCGATCGGCTCTACGGCCGCTTGCGGTGCGGTCGCGGGAGTTTCAACGACTGGGCTTTGGACGGTTTGTGGCAATACCATCGCCGATGCTGGAGCGGTGACAGGTACTGACGGATCGAGTCGGTTGACAAGGCTGGGTCGGGCAACGGGCTCGAAGGTCAGAGCCTCGGCTTGAGGTGGTGGCGGCGCGGGCTGGCTCGAGGAATCCCCGAACGGGTCGACGTCAGGCTCGACGGCAACGCTTGGGTCGGGAAGTGGGTTCGCTGTGGCAGCCATCGCTGCCGCCTCGGGCGGCAACGTTGCCGGAGGCATAGCGAACGGGTCGATCGACGGATCGAAGGGATCGGCACCCATGTCGCTGGCGTTGTGCGACAACGTGGCGACGCCCGAGTTCGACTCTATGGGTGCAGGTGGTGGAGGAACCGGGGCAGCGTGCTCGTTTTCCCGCAGCTTGGCGAGCAGCTCGGTCGCTGTCGGCTCTCCTCCGGAGGTTACGGCAGCTGTGGGTGGCGCGTTCGATGATGCCGGAATTGTGGGAATGGCACGGTTCCAGGCTTCGGTCTGGTCCTCGGAAGCAGCACCCAAGGCCTCGTCGATTGAAACGGTCTCTTCGGCATCGCCGTTCTCGGTGACGTCGTCATCCTTCTTTCGGCGTCGACCGATCGAGATCTTCCTGCGCGGAACAGGTTCGGGCTGAACCGCGGCGAGCGGCTGTGGCTCGTTTAGCGTGAACTCGTTGTCCTGATCGAAGAACACGAATCTTGAGCTCTCTCGCTCGTCGCGACTTTCATGAAGCTCTTTGCGGCGCTTCTTGGCCTTCCGTCGGTCGGTCTTGCGGGTGGTCCGGACACCGCCCCGAACACCACTGTTGTTGAGAGCGCAGGCTTTGCACACCGGTGGCGCCTTTTGGCCTCTGGGATAGAGCAAGCACGCCTCGCAGAACTCACCGGCGCAGATCTCACAGACGTTGTCTGCAGAGTCGAGAGGGTCGTTGTCGCAGCGGCCTTGCATTCAGAACACTTCCTGGTCGAACTTCCGGCAAACTATGAATCGTCATAGACCGACCTCGGCTTGAGAAGTTGATCGAGAGAACTTCCCGCCGGAAAGAAGCAGCAGGTGAGCATTCCGAACGTTCTGGCCGATCGCTATGCCAGCGAGGCAATGGTCGAGCTGTTCAATCCGGTCAATCGGGTTCGGACCGAACGACGCTTCTGGCTCGCTGTTCTTCAGGCTCAGATCGAGAACGGACTCGATGTCGCTCCGTTTGTGATTGATGATTACGAAGCAGTGATCAATCAGATCGATCTCGATTCGATTCGTCGTCGCGAGATCGAGACCCGCCATGATGTCAAGGCCCGACTTGATGAGTTCTGTGCTCTCGCTGGCCATCAGGACCTCCACAAGGGTCTGACCTCTCGTGATGCCACCGAGAACGTCGAGCAGTTGCTGAGCTGGCAAGCACTCGAATTGATCAATAGTCGAGCAACGGCGCTTGTGGCTCGCTTGGCCGAACTGGCAACTACCTATTCCGATGTTGTGATCGTCGGCCGCACTCACAATGTGCCCGCCCAGCCAACAACCATGGGGAAGCGCTTCGCCCAGTTGGGCGAGGAACTACTTGGTGCGCTGTGGCGCCTTGATGACTTACAGCACCGCTTCGCTCTGCGCGGCATCAAAGGCCCGGTTGGTAGTCAGCAGGACCAGCTCGATCTTCTGGGCAGCGCCGAGGCCGTTGCTGCTGTTGAGCATTCGGTGGGTGCTCACCTGGGCGTGCCCCGAGTCCTACAGGCCGTCGGCCAGGTCTACCCGCGGTCGTACGATTTCGACCTGGTCACCGCCCTCAGCCAGATGGCGGCCGCGCCGGCAAACTTCGCCCTACTGGTGCGGCTTATGGCCGGTCACGATCTTGCCACGGAGGGTTTTAAGCCAGGACAGGTGGGGTCCTCGGCCATGCCTCACAAGATGAATACCCGCTCGTGTGAGCGGATAAGTGGGCTGGCCACCATTCTGAAAGGCCACGTAACCATGGCCGCCGGACTGTCCGGCGACCAATGGAACGAGGGCGATGTTTCGTGCTCGGTCGTTCGTCGCGTGGTGCTTCCCGATGCCTTCTTTGCCCTTGACGGGCTGCTCGAGACGACATTTGCGGTTGTCCGAGACTTCGGCGTGTTTCCTGCAGTCATCGAGGCCGAAGTGGCGAAGTATTTACCATTTGTCGCCACGCCAACGTTGCTTATGCATGCCGTGCGTAGGGGCCTCGGCCGTGAAACTGCGCACGAGCTGATCAAAGAGCATGCGGTCGCTGCAGCCCTTGCACTGCGCGAGGCGGGTAACGCCGAACCGCTTCTTGATCGACTTGCTGCAGACGACCGCTTTCCGGCATCACGAGAGGAACTGGGCCAGCTTGTCGCCGACCCCGGTTCCCTACTCGGACTGGTTGATCAGCAGGTGGCATCCTTCGTCACCGCTGCTGGCGAACGGGCCGACGCCGATCCTCAGGGAGCGGCGTATCGAGGTGCCGAGATCCTGTAGCTCTCGTCACGCCCGACGGGTGATACCCGCCCGCTTCAGAACAGCTGCGCTGACATCTAGCTCACGAAATGCGCCATAGGAGATGCCCTTTCGCTCGGCGTAGTCGGCAGCCACGTCGATGAAGTCCTTCTCGAGTGCGACCAGGTCGGTGTTGGCATCCATTCG
Source organism: Acidimicrobiales bacterium (assembly GCA_047638695.1). Lineage (GTDB taxonomy): Bacteria > Actinomycetota > Acidimicrobiia > Acidimicrobiales > SZUA-35 > JAHECQ01. The sequence continues at coordinate 13,100 of JBLINY010000108.1, forward strand.
CTCGAGCTCTGCCTGGAGGTCGATCTTCTCTTGTGTTATCTGGAGCCGTTTGAGGGGGTCGACCTGCGCCGACTCAATGTCGATACGGTCGAGTCGCTTCTGAATAGACTCGGGGGTGCGCTTGCGACCCCGTTTCGGCTTGTTGGTCTCGAGAGCTTCGAGATAAGCCCGGACAGCTCTGCCTTGTTTGCGACCTTCGGCCAGGGCAGCTTTATGAGTATCGGACATTTCTTTCGTCGTAATTTGCGGCGGTGTCATTCCCGCATTTAACCACTCTGACCTTCGTTCTCCAATGGTCGCACTTAACCCGCGGAACCGCTGAACTAAAGATCGATCGTCTGTGCTGATTAATCAGCACACGGAACCACTTTGACCGATGTGACAGGACGTGGGTTTAAACCAGATCTTCTTCGGTTAACTTGGGCTCTATGAGTTCGAGGGTGTTTGCGGGCGATGCGACCAGCACATGGCTACTACCCGCAGCAATCACGCCGCCTCCAGAGTAGGAGATGTTGGCCCAGTCATTGTGTGACTGCAGTGGTGACTGGCCGAAATCACCCAGGCCAGGAACACTTCGGAGCTCCAGGGCGTCCGAATCGCTGGCCAGGTGATGGCGGCAAAAGCGCCAACTGACCTCGTGTCAATCTCCGAGAGATGCCGAACTCGGTGGGGCCAACGCCGAACCCAAAGAGTTCGACGGTTGGTGGATAACGCAAGTCTGGTTCGACTATCCAGAAAACAGCAGCAGGCCAGGGCCGATAGCCCTGGCCTGTGCTTTTCCAGTGTGGTCGTGCGGGGCGTCGATCCCCGGACCTACCGCTTTTCAGATGATCTTTGGCTAATCCCGCTACCTGCGAAAACCATGGAAAGCCCAGGTCACGGGTCGTTTGGCGGTGACCGTAGTTGACCGCCAGTGACCCTGTTCGGCCGTTGGAGTGGGCACGTATAGGACACGCCGGGCGTCTCGACTGCCTCGCGCTCTGAGTGGCGTTCCAGAGCTCCAGCAGCGGTATCAGCCGGGCAATCGTACCGATCTGACCGCAGCGCTCCCGGTCGGGCGGGAAAATGCGGGCGATCTAGCAGTGGCAAGCATCGGCCGCTCGGCTCCGTCGTGACACCTGGCCCGAGTACGGCGTGCGGACAACCGTCGCTTGCCAGCGGCCATGAAACGGCGATCACTCGTGTTCTGATGACAGCGAGCAAACGCTGGCACACACGCAGTCGCAGCGAATCTCATGTTGGTGCCCCCGGAGGCCAATAGCGGCCTCGGGGCCGACAGCGCGGGGCATCTGCTGTGTGAACGGCTCGAAACGATCTGAGCCCAGCGCTGCACCTCCACGGGAACGATCAGGTCGGTCGAATTCGAACTCCTCGGTTCAGATGACATGTCAGTGGATGCGAACCTGTCGAGCTATCCCTTCGATCTCGAGTTCCTTTCTCCCCATGAAGCTCCAGACCTATGACATCTGTCGCACCGAAGACTCGTACCAGCGAGACGCCAGCGGCCTGTGGGTGGTCCTGGGACAAAGGCGCGCCTTTCGGGGTGGGCCCTCAGTCGGGGAGCTGCGTGTTTGTGGCCCTGGTGGTGTCCGGTGTATAGGTGGCGTGAGCTCATCGCAGGCGCTGGTATGGAACAGGAGAACCTGTCGTTCCGATAGTGATGGCCAGCTGTGCTGGCCGCGAGAGGGAGAACCACAAGCAGCTGAAACTGTGAGTGGGAGAGTACCGATGCGGGGCACAGGGGCGGACCGGCTCGTAGTAGCGATGAAGGCCCTGTAATGGGGTCGGAGCGAAGGGGCCGGGC
>JBLINY010000109.1:0-14765 GCA_047638695.1 Acidimicrobiales bacterium
GGCATCACCGATGACCAGGTGGCCGGTGTGAGCGAGGCCATTGGTCCCGACGGCGTGATCACGCTCACCACGGCCTTGGCCACCTGGGAGATCAGCCATCGTTTCGACAACGCATTGCTCGATACGGCCGAACTGTCCGACTCATCCGCCCTGTCTGATACATCCGCGCTAGCTACTACGAAGGAGAACGACTGATGTCGACTACTCCCCGCCTGACCTCGTCGGTCGACGGCTCCCGCCCCTCGATCCGAACGGTGATGGGCCACAGTCCTCAGGTCCGCCAGGCCTTCGACCAGATGTACGCCACCCTGTGGTCGGGTGGTGTTGCCCCGGTTGATGTCAAAGAACTGATCCGACTGCGTAACGCCCGGGTGACCGGCTGCGGACTTTGAGTACAGATCCGTTTCGACCAGGCCCGTGAGGCCGGTCTCACCGAGGATCTTGTTTCCGAAATCACCGACGATCACCAGGACAGTGGACTACCAGAGCATTACAAGGTGGCGCTGGAGTGGGCTGACTCGATGCTGGCTGGCGGTTCTGCACCAAGTACGGGGACTCAGCAACAGTTGCGAGCCCACTTCTCCGACGCCCAGATTATGGAGCTCACCTATGCCATGGGCAGTTTCATCGGGTTCTCGAAGCAGCTAATCATGCTTGGGCTGGAGCCGGAAGACATGCCGCTCACTGGTGCCCCGATCCCTCACTAGCAGCTGTCAGTTCGACTTCGGTACGTCGCGGAAGGGCATGTCACGATCGACTGACACGTCCTTCGGCAGCCCGAGTCCACGTTCGCCGATGATGTTCCGCTGGATCTCGTCGGTACCTCCGGCAATTGACGTAGCTGGAACACTCAGCGCCATGTCCACCACCTGGCCTCCGTGGGGGGCATCAGGTCCAACCAGCATTCCCCCGGCGCCGAGCGTACGAGGTCCCAAATGTTGTGCGGCTCGACCTAGGTCGGAGCCACGCAGCTTGGCGGTGTTGGCGAACGAGCCCGGTGACTCGCCGGTCTTCGCCGCTTCCCGCGCCCGCCGACCGGACCAGTTGGCCACCATGCCCATGGCCTTGAGCTTCATCAGCTCCTGTCGAAGGAGCGGATCGTCTTGCGTGCCGCGTTCTTTGGCCAGACCGGCGATTTCCGTTGACGAGCGAAATGCGCGGCTGCCAAGTCCGGTGTCGGTGGGGGCGTTCGCTACTTCCCCGGCTGAACGATCGAGTAATCCGCCCTTTTCCCCGGGAATCGCTACCGACAAACCGGGGACTTGGTTGGAGAGACCGGAACGTTCGAACGCCAGTGTGGCTACGGCCGACGCCCAGCCGTTTCCTTCGCCTCCGATCAGATCGTCGTTGGATACTCGGGCATCGGTGAAGAAGACCTCGTTGAAATGAGCCATCCCGTTCATCTGTTTGAGGGGCCGGATCTCGATCCCGGGCTGGTCGACGTCGATGATGAAATAGCTGAGACCTCGGTGCTTCGGTGCGTCCCAGTTCGAACGAGCAACGAGCATGCCTCGGTCGGCAGCCAGTGCGCCCGAGGTCCAGACTTTTTGGCCATTGATGACCCACTCGTCGCCATCGCGTTCGGCGTTGGTTCGGAGTCCGGCAAGATCCGAGCCGGCCTCCGGTTCGCTGAAGAACTGGCACCATCCCTCGGCGCCACTAGCCAAAGGAGGCACCAGCCGAGCCCGCTGCTCATCAGATCCTTGCTGCAGCACTACTGGCCCGCCCATTACTTGGCCGAGGCTGAAAGGAGGACCAAGAGCTCCGGCCTCGACCACCTCGGTTGCCACTGCTCGGCCCTCGGCGGCGGAGAGGCCTCGGCCACCCAAACCCTGCGGCCACGTCGGGAACTGCCACCCGGCCGCCGCCATGAGCCACCACCACTCCTGGACACTCAGCTCGGGATTCCAATTCTCGGCGAGCCAACCCCGAACTTCTTGGCGAAGATCATCCAGTGAAGTCATAAAAGGAAGCTAGCAACTGGACCGGACTCGAGCCGCTAGAACCCATCTGCTCGATACGGGTTGTGTTCGACGAAATTCTGGCCGTCGACGTAGAGCCCAAGCTTCTCCAGTCGGCCAAACAGTTCGGCTAGCCCCTCACTTCCTTCATGGGTATGCGGATTGTGCTGCACATACCGTGCCTCGTTGACCACCGCGACGGCATCGGTGTCGCCGGTTTCGATGCTTTTCAACAGAGCACGAATCTGGTCCTTTTTCTTTGCTGTCACGGGAATGACTCCTCCAGCGGTGGTTGTGCTTGTGTGTTGATGCGACTGGGGTGTAGGCGCAGCAATGCTCGAAGCACACGAGGGTATTGGGAGTGTCGATGCGGGTGGATGCGACTAGCAGCGGGCTTGTGTGCCGCAACAGCGAGCGTTCCCCATGAGGGGCGTGGTAGTGGAGCAGCCCGGCGGGCCGGCGCTGGTCGTCGATGACCTCGAAGTCGAAGAACCACGCTCGGGCGAGGTGCTCATCGACGTTGAGCACTGTGCACTTTGCCATTCAGACGTCACGGTCCAGAACTCGATGACCGGTGGCCACCCAGTCGCGCTGGGTCATGAGGCAGCGGGTCGGGTTGCCTCGCTGGGACCTGGCGTGGAGAATCTGTTGGTTGGCCAGCCGGTGGTGCTCGCGGTCGCACCCGCGTGCGGGACGTGCAGGTACTGCGTCCGGGGCGAGTCGTCGCTGTGTGTCCAGACATCGGTTGCGCTGCGTGGGGTGTTCCCTGACGGGTCGAGTCGCCTCGCCCGCAAGGGTGTGCTCGTCCGGCGTGGCGTCGGCCTCGGGGCAATGGCCGAGCAGGTCGTCGTGTCCCGTGCAGCCGTGGTCGCTGTCCCTGCAGACACTCCATTGGACTTGGCCTGTGTGCTCGGGTGCGGCGTGGGCACTGGTCTGGGTGCGGTACTCAACACTGCAGCGGTAAAGCCGGCAGCCTCCATGCTGATCGCAGGCCTTGGCGGGGTCGGCATGGCCGGCGTGCTCGCGGGCGTCGTCGCCGGTGCTGCCCAAATCATCGTCTCGGACCCGGTACCTGAACGCCGCGACCTCGCGCTCGAGTTGGGGGCAACAACCGCGCTGGATCCCGCGAGCGACGACATCGTTGCCGCCAGCATCGAGTTGACCGGTGACGGTGTGGACGACGCGTTCGACATGACCGGCAACGCTGATGTCGTGTCCACCCTCATCCGAGCCATCCGCCCCGGTGGAGCGGTCACCCTCGTCGGTGTGCCCGACCAGATCTCCACCGGCTACCAGATCGATCGGGCCGCGATGTTCGTGATGACCGAAAAGACTTTGCGGGGTTGCGTTTACGGATCATCAAATGCTCACCGGGACATTCCCCGCTACCTCGAATTGTGGCGAGCCGGACGCCTAGATCTGGATCGGCTCATCACCGCCCGAAGACCACTCGCCGACATCGATCAAGCCCTGACCGACCTCCACACGGCAACGGGCATACGCACCGTCCTCGACATCTGACCAACGCCACGTTCACCTAGCTAGTAGCCGCGGGACCAGTCGATGACGTTTTCGAGCGGTCGGCCAGCGAGGAGGGCTTCGAGATTTTGGCAGAAGAGTTCGATCGGGCGACTGGAGCGAGAATCGGCCCCGCCCGAAACGTGAGGTGTGATGATGACCTTTGGATGGTGCCAAAGTTCGGGCGGTGGCTGCCGATCGAATTCGCCGACGTAGACGTCGAGAGCGATTCCGCCGAACCGGTCGAGTTCCGGGACCAGCGCCGACTCATCGATGATCTCGCCGCGGGCGACATTGGCCAGCACCGCCCCGTCGGGCATGGCTGCAAAGGCCTCAGCATCCAACAGGTTGTGTGTCTCGGGCGTCCACTGGCAGCAGACGGCCACAAAGTCCGACTCGGCCAAGAGTTCGTTGAGCCGATCCGGAGGCGCAAGCATCTCAAATCCTGGCGGCATTGGTTCTGTCGTCGATCGTCGGGTGCCGACGACCCGCATCCCGAGCGCATTGCACAGCCGCCCAACCTCTTGGCCAATCCCGCCCGCTCCGATGATGCAGGCAGTCTTCCCTGACAGCAGGAAGGGTCGATAGCCCGAGCGGCGGAACGTGCCGTCTTGTTCATCAATCCCGGCCTGATGCAGATTCCTGCTGAAGAACAGGAAGGACGCGACGACGTATTCGGCAATAGCCAACGTGTTGCCGAAACCTCGGGACGTGGTCACCATCACGTCGCTCTCCCAGATGTCGCACCGATGAAGGTTGCTCGCTCCGGCAGGAGTTTGGTGAACCCAGCGGAGACGAGGAGCCCGGGCCCGCAGGTCAACCGGCATTGGAAAACCACCGATGACGACATCGGTGTCTGTCAGGAGCGTGTCTCGTTCAGCCCTCGTCGTCTCCGAACCCTCGGATCCAGGTCGGAGGTAGCCGTTTGCGGTGTGATCACCCCAGGTTTCGCGGAACTCGCCGTCAAACCACCCGGTGGCGTCGACAACTTCGATTGAGTCGTCCAGCTGTTCGATTTGTTTCAATGCCCCGTCGGGCAAGGGTACGAGCGATACAACGCGCAGATGATCAGTCACGCTGAGCATTCTCGTGCCGCTTGGCACCAACGCGGCGCGATGACTGGCCGGACTGATCCGAGGCTCGCCCGTCACTGTCTCGGATCAGCGTCGAGTGTTGCGCCCTGGGCTACAAGTTCAGACCGGATGGCGGAAGCGGTGAAGCTTCCGTGGCGCGACTGGTGGGCCGCGGTCACACCAGCGGCTTGGCCGGTTGCGAATGCCGTGCCCATCACTCTGATCGCAGCACCGGCCTTGCGGTCGCCATCTGCGGTGCGGCCCGCGGCGAACAGGTTGGACGTGTCGATGCTGCGGAGACAGCCGAGCGGTATCTCAAACGGTTCACCCTCCGGCGGTAGATCGAGCGTGCTTACAAAGGTTGCGCGGTCGTGCCACTCGGCTCCCCAACCACCGAGCGCGATGCAGTCGTCGGAGGTTCGGCGCGTCTCGATGTCATCCCAGGTCAGTTGTTGTTGGGTATCGAGGTGTCGGCTCTCGCGGGTTCCGAACTCAGGACCGGTGCTGACGAGGTAGACATGGTCGCAGCCGTCGATGCGGCGCACAGCCTCGAGGTAGTGCTGGGCTTGGCGACGTCCGAACGCTTCTGCGCTTGAGATGCTGGCTGCGTCGCGAGGGTCGTAGTCGGCGCTCGCCACGTAGACGCATAGGTCCCCACTGATTGGTAGGCGTACGACGACGCTTGCCCGCTTTGTCAGCTCTCGCCCTTTCTCACCAGCAAGTTCATCGACCACGGCGCCGAGTTGGTCGGCGCTGACATCGACATCGAGAGGGACTCCGCCGAAGCGGGTGCTGAGCGATCCGAGGTTGACCTCGCCGTCGTTGCCGTATCGGGTTGCTGCGCCGGCCAAGTGCGCCAGATCTGCCTCGCCGGTGGCATCGATGAATGCGTCCGCGGTGAGGGTCCGCGGTCCGCCGTGGTCTTGGACGGTGAGTTCAACAATGCGCTCACCCTCGCGACGGGCCGATACCAGCCGGGTGTGGAACTGCACATTCACGCCGACCTCGGCACACACCTCGTCCAGGGCAAGCTTGTTCGTCTCGGGGTCGAAGACAACAAACACGCCTCGGAAACGATGGGGTCCGGTCAGCGCGCCTCGCTGCCGCAATCTGGCGAGCACGCGCTCTGCGACACCGTGAACGACCTGGCGAGGCTCGGCTCCCGTCGAGTAGATGCCGCAGTAGGTGATCACCCCACGCAATGAGGCTGCTCCGCCAAGGCAACCGGCCGATTCGACGAGCAGTGTTGTTGCGCCGGCGTCAGCGGCACCAACGGCGGCACCCACGCCAGCGCTTCCGCCACCGACGACCATGACGTCGTAGTGCTGGCTCGTCCTGGCGGGCCCGGTGTCTCGCGAGGTCATCGGAAACTGACCGTACCTTTGTTAGGTCAGCGCTGGCCGACCTCGTGCACAACAACGGTTCGGCGAGGGTCGATCCGACCGCTGTCGAAGGTCAACTGGCGATCTGACCTGCCGATGCCCCAGGGTGTTGGCCGATGACCCCTGATCTCACCCAAAACCGGACGAAGTCGGGGATCGGCATTGCCACCGTGATCGTGAGTACCACGACCGTGGTCTCCCATAGCTTTGCCCGATCGTCCTATGGGCTGCTCATTCCAGCGATCGAGGATTCGCTCGATCTGACCCACGCTCAGGCTGGAGTCGGCGGCACCATCACCTACGCCGGGTTTTTCGTCGCCACTCTGTTGGTGGCGTCGATCTCGGGAAGAATCGAACCAGTGACGCTGATGCGCGTCGGGTTGGCTGTCGCCGCCGTTGGTTTCACAATCAATGCATTGGCGCCCAACTACCCCGTGTTGCTGTTTGGGCTGGCGCTTGGCGGTGCGGCGGGGGCAGGTATCTGGATCCCGGCCCCAGCGGTGGCCACGGTCGGCGTGTCGCCCGAGCGCCGAGGCCTGGTGATTGGTTTGCTCACCACGACAATTGGATTGGGCATCCTGGTGGTCGCCATCGGCACCGCCGTTATCCGCGCCGTGTTCGACGATGACGGCCTGTGGCGACCGGTGTGGGCTTTCGAGGCCACGGTCGCCCTGCTGCTGCTTGTGCTGATGGTCAAGGTGGTCCGAGTCGGGCAAACACCTCGGGTTGAGGGTGGTGGAGTGAACCTGGACTTGCTGCGCACCGTGCCGGGGTGGTCGAAGATCACACTGGCGTACTCGCTGTACGCCATCGCCGGCGGTGGCTTCTTCTCCTTCGTGGTGGCGGCTTTGGAGCAGGATGGCGGTCTGGCCCGTAGTGGCGCCACAGCTGTTTTTGCCGCTATGGGTCTGGCCGGGGCAGTCGTGGCTCCGATTACCGGCCGCTTGTCTGATCACGTCGGGAGAAAGCCGGTCATGCTGGGATCACTGGCTGCGGTGGCGACGGCGGCCATGGCGGTAGCCCTCGGCCCGCAGTGGGCCGTGATCGCCGGGTCCGTACTCTTTGGATCGGTTGCCGGCAGCTTCCCCACCCAGGTGGCGACCTACATCCGCGATCATGTCGAGGCCCGGGTCTTCGCCGGCGCATTCGCCACCATGCTCCTCTTCTTCTCGGTGGCCGCCATTGCCGCCCCGACCCTCATGGGCTGGCTGGCCGACGTGACCGGTTCCTTCACCGTTCCGTATCTGTGCCTGGCCGGGCTTGCCACGACCATTGTGCTTATCGTCCTGCGATTGCCAAGCTCGGCCGAATAGCGAGCCCCCGTTACCGGGCGTCGGCGCTCAAGCGCATCAGCGCCTATTGGCCAAGGAACCAACCACCCAACCCACAGGTCGTCGACTTCCTCACAGTTCTCAAAGGCAGCCTCAAACCCGCTGGGTAACCAGCGACCGGTTCAGATGAGCGATGCCCAGACATCCTCTCGTATACGACGCAACATCTCGAGGTGCTCGTCCACGTTCATGCTGACGGGGTCGGCATCTAGGTCGTGGATGCCCGGCAGGTGGAGGCCTAGGCGGGTGACGCCGGCGTTGATGAAGGTCTGTAGTTGGGTCGACAGAGCATCCAGATCGTCGCTGGCTGCCACGGTCGCCTGGAGTGGAAAGGTGTCCGGGTCCTTGCCGTACTTCTCGAGCGCGGGGTGAAGTCGGCTGACGAACTCCGCCGCATCGTCGGGCTTGAACCGTGTCCGAGCGATCCAGCCGTCGCAAAGACGTGCCGTGCGATCCACCGCGATGTCCGATTCTCCGCCGTAGAGGATCGGAGGGCCCCCGGCGGTGAAGGGCTTCGGGTTCATCGACAGATGGTCGGCGTGCTCGGCTGGGGTGTCGAAGTTGAGCGGCTCGGCGCCCCAGCACGCTCGGAGGACCGAAATGTCGTCCTCCATCCGCTTGCCGCGAGTCTTGAACTCCTTGCCCAAGCCCTCGAACTCGGCCTCCTGCCAGCCGATGCCGATACCGAGCCGGAACCGGCCCTGCGAGAGGATGTCGACCTCGGCCGCCTGTTTGGCCACGATCGGGGCCTGGCGCTGGGGGAGGACGAGGACGCTGGTGGTCAGGGCCGGTTTCTCGGTCTGGCCGGCCAGCCAGGCGAGAAAGGTGAAGATCTCGTGCTGGATAGTGCCGCCGGCGTAGCTGCCTACCGAACGAGTGTCGGTCGGGTGCGCGTAGAAGATGTGATCGGCCATCCCGAGCCACTCGAAGCCGAGCTCCTCCGCGCCCTGAGCCCAGTCCTTGAGCTGTGACAGGTCAAAGTCCCATTGCCAGGCCGGAAGCTGCGCACCGAGTTCGAGATCCACGATCCCCATCCTCCACCGCCCGGGGATTGGCCGCCACCTGGTCGGTAGGGGAGACCGACTGGGAAGCGCCCAGACACGTTGGCTCGGTCGCTATTACTGTTGCGTCCATGACCGCGACACTGGCCGCTGACGTTTTTGACGGAATCAAGATCATCGATTCGGACACCCACCTGTCCGAGCCGGCTGATCTGTGGACTTCGCGGGCGCCGGCGAGGTTCCGCGACCTGGTCCCGCAGCAGCGTGACGTTGGCGGTCGGCGGCGTTGGGTCATCGACGGAGAGATTGATCTTGGTGGAGTGGGTGCGTCGTCGGTTGTTGGTCCCGATGGAGAGAAGATCTATGGCGTCAGCTGGATGAAACTGTCCTCTGACGAGGTACACGCCGCCTCGTCGCAGATTCCGGCTCGGCTCGAAATGATGGACCGGCTAGGTGTCCACGCCCAGATCATGTATCCGAACCTCGCTGGTTTCGGGAACCAGGCCTTTCTGCAGGTGCAGGACCCTGAGCTTCGGCTTCTGTGCGCCCAGATCTACAACGACGCTGGCGCAGAACATCAGGAGCAGTCAGGTGAACGGATCTTCACGATGGCCCTGGTGCCGTGGTGGGACATCGAGGCTTCGGTGGCCGAAGTACGGCGGTGCGCCGAGATGGGTATGCGCGGTGTGGTGACCTGCTCGAACCCCGAGGACGCGGGTCTGCCCGATCTGGCTCAACCAGAGTGGGCGCCGTTCTTTGACGCATGCGCCGAGCTCGAGATGCCCATCAACTTTCACATTGGGTCAAGCCAGCGCGAGATGGACTTCTACGGCAAGACGTCGTGGCCCTCCCACGGCAGCGAGACCCGGCTTGCCATCGGCTCAGCGAACCTGTTCATGGGCAACGCCCGAGTGATTGGCAACCTGATCTACTCCGGGGTGGCCGAGCGGCATCCGGACTGCTCGTTCGTGTCGGTTGAGAGTGGGATCGGGTGGTTGCCCTTCTATCTCGATGCGCTTGACTACGAGATGCAAGAGACCATGCCCAATGACTCGAAGAAGCTGTCGTTGCTGCCCTCGGAGTACTTCAAACGGCAGTTCTACGGCTGCTTCTGGTTCGAGCGCACCGGGCTGGCTACAGCCATCGAGTCGTTGGGGGCCGATCGCGTGTTGTTCGAGACAGACTTTCCGCATCCCACCTGCCTCTACCCGGACGGCCAGGACCACATCCGCGAGTCACTCGCCGAGCTCGACGACGCTACGAGGCGGCTCGTGCTGCAAGACAACGCCGCCAGCCTGTACCGCATCTCGCTCGACGACGTCTGAACACAGCACGATGTCGGCCACCCGGATCAATTGGTCACGTGATCGGTGAGGAAGTTCTCCATCATCGAGTTCACCTGATCGGGTACCTCGAGCATGTTGAAGTGGCCGGCACCCACAGTCTGACCGGTGACCACGCCGGGAAGGACGGCGCGCAGCCGGCTCGGTGAACATGCCGGCTGGGCCGCCGCAATGTGAAGCACAGGCACGGCACAGGCCAGGGCTGCGGCATGACCGTCCCAATCGCGCAGCGAGGCGACCTCGCCGGCGAATACCCGGTCATCAACGACTGCAGCCCGCACGCAGACCTCTTCACGGATCGCTGGGTCGTGGCCCTCAAGAAAGAAGCTGGTGAACACACGCCGCCGGGTCGAGTCCACCCCGTGCCGCTCCATGGCATCGAGCATTGCCTGGAAACCGGCCTGGTTGTCATACACGGGTGCCGGGTCGACCAGCACCACTGCCCTGGTGAGGTCAGGATGGGAGGCGGCAAGCTGCAGAGCGATGGCTCCACCCATTGAGTGGCCCACCACTATCGGCCGGTCCATGCCTAGCCGGTCAATGAACCAGGCCACGTCGTCGGTGTAGGTGGCGATGTCGAACCCTTCGTCGGGCGTGTCGCTTTGGCCGTGACCGCGTAGATCGAGCGAGGCGACGTGATGGCGCGGTGCGAAATGGTCGAGCTGCTCGTGGAACGACCACCAGTCGCAACTACCACCCGGAACGAACAAGATCGGGGGTGAGCCGCCGCCAGCAGTTTCCTCATAGGCCAGACGAACACCATCACGGTCAATCGACTTCATGAAGCGAACCTTTCCACAGCAGGAACCCCTCGGCGTAGGCCGTGCTCGAAGAGTCGACGTCGGCGCAGTCATCTTGGCCGGTCGTAAGTAGCGCGACGCTCAGTCGACCATAGGTAGGTTGCCGGCGTGGCCGAGCTACTGAGCGACGAACAACGACGTGATGCAGCAGCCGGCGACGTCAACGTGCTGGCGACTCTGATGCTCATCGGAAGTTCGATCTTCGCCTTGGTCAACCTCTGGATCGGAACGATGAGTTGGATCGCCGTCGTGTTGTCGATCTCATCAACGTTGGCGTGGTCACTCGGGCTTTGGCGACGCTCGCCGGTCACGACTTCGTTCGTCAAGATGGGCTTCGGGTTTAGCGGTCTGGCTGCCCCGATCTTCGGTCTGCTCGGCAGCGTCGCCGGCATCGTCGGATTCACGTGGGGCTGGGCACTGCTCGGTGGAGCGGTGGTCTACTTCGCGTTCTCCGTGCTCGGCCTCGAGATCATCGAGCGAGCGCACGACACGGGCGTGATCGAGCGGTACTCGTCAGACTGACCGGCCACAGATCCCGAGGCTCGAGCGGGTAGCGGTGACCATTGGCGTGGGGACTAGTTGAATTTTGAGTAGTCCTCGCGGTTGGCGATGATCGTGTGACGCTCGGTGCCGTTCTCACGGTGAACGTTGCCTACCGCGTAGTCCGCAGAAGCCAGCATGTCGAGGAAGGCGCCCGGCGTCGGGTACCAGATCAACGACACGTAGTCCCAGTCCCCGTCGGCAGCGGGGCCGAAGGCCACGGCGCCGGCTTCGCCGGCCCACAGCACCGTTCCGCCCCGTCCTTTGAGCAGTGGGATGATGTGAGCGCTGTAACGCCGGTAGGCGTCCCAGCCAGTTCCGTCGCCATCGAGTGACTGGTTGCGGAACTTCATCAGGTTGAGCATCACGACCGGCATATCAGGGTCGAGTCCTTCAACCGCGTCGACGTGCAACGACTTGCTCAGTTCAGACATTCGAATCTCCCGGGTCGGCGCCAGCAGGCTAGGTGGGGGGTTTCCGGGCGCGCCATTGGGGCGGCCCCGAGAGCGACTATTTAATACTCAAGAACGGCGAGACCACGATCGGGCTGTTCCACGGAATGTTCGAGGGGAACATCTTGACGTTCAATCCGCGGCTGACAAACCGGATGGAGCGGATCGAAACATTCACCGATGTCCGCGATATTCAGCGGACGCTCGATGCCTCGAATACTGAGATCAAGGATCGGGTCGATCCAGAGTCGAGTGATGGACCGGTCTCGATGGCGCTCGTCGATCCCGACGGAAACTCAATCCTGATCGACCAGTTCTTCTGAGCCGAACGTTGCCCCGCCTCACAACACCAGATGGCGGTTGTTTCAGGGGATCCCGATGACTTCGACGCCGTGCAGCAACTCGGCAACAGTCAGGTCCATGAACGGGTCCGGGGCCACGGCGGAGAAGTGGGCTCTTGCCGCCGCACGGTCGCGAAACCACAGCTCGGCCGCGCCGAGGAATGGTGGTTCGCTGCGATGTTGGTCGGCGATTGACACGACGTAGCGCAACCCGCCGGCGGCTTCGAAACCTGCCGCCACATTTGGTGCGTGCAAGCGAAGCCACGCATCGCGGGCGGCCTCGGCATCGCCGCCGTCGAGGAGTTTCACGAGGGCGGTCACCTTGTGGGCATCGGCCGGTCGAGGGCCCGGGACGATCACGTGCTCGGTGGTCTCCAACCGGTTCGCGGGTTCGACGAGATCGCCGAAGCCGTCTTGCGCCACCGCTGAGGTCATCCGGCGGCCCTGCTCGTGGCGGGCGCGCTGATGGTCGTCGTAGGTGATGCTTGCCATGCCGTCGAACGAGGTGTTGTCGCCCTGGTTGAAAAATGTGACGGAGTACTGGTTCGGGGTGAGGTGTTCGATCACCCGCGGCATGTGAACGCTACGCCAGCACTCGACGACCTCTTCGTGAGAAACGCCCGTTCGACGCCGCAACGGAAAGAGCATCTTCAACATGGCCATGACGGTCAGCTTGTCAGACCGCCGGAAGACGAACACAGAGCTGGCCGATGAGGACGCGCTGGGAGCAACGCCTGACTCGGCACGATGGCTTTGTATCGGTATGACGGGCTCCGGCGTGGAATGCTGAATCGCCCAAGCGAGATAGCCCGTTATGTAGGAGGCCGCCATGTCGTTGGTTATGTCCGAAGGTAGCGACCCAACCGGGCCAGACTGCGTCGGGGCATGAGAACTCGCTACGACACCAATCCGCTCGTTGATCAGGCCCGAACTCTCGAGCCGATCGTCGAGCAAACCCGCAGCGAGATGGACGAGCAACGCCGTCTGACTGCCCCCGTCGTTGATGCGCTACGAGGCCTGGGTGTGTTTCGCATGGCCGTGCCGGTCGACCTAGACGGTCCGGCACTCGACCCGATGACCCAGGTGGCTGTTGTCGAGGAGCTGTCGCGGCTCGACGGATCCGTCGGCTGGTGCACCATGATCGCGGCTGCCGGCTCGTACGTCTCGGGTTTTCTGACCCCCGACGCGGCCACGCGTTGGTTCGGTCCCGCAGATGCTTGCCTTGGCGGTCAGCTTGCCCCGACTGGGCGTGCTGTTCGCGTCGATGGTGGTTACCGCGTCAACGGCCGGTTCCGCTTCGGTAGCGGCAGCGGGCACGCAACAGCGATGCTCGCCAGCTGCCAGGTCATCGAAGACGGGCCCGATGGCGCTCCGATACGGGACGACCGGGGTCGCCCCGAGATCCGCTCGGCACTGCTGCGGCCAGACCAGGTGACGATCATCGACACCTGGCATACGACCGGACTGTGGGGGACGGGTAGCAACGACTACGAGGTTCACGACGTGCTCGTCGCCGACGAGGACAGTTGGAATCCGGCTGGTGCTATGTACCGCACCGAGCCGCTTTACCGGTATGCCCCGTTGTTCCTTGTCCCGCATGCAGGCGTGCCACTAGGCATAGCTCGTGCCGCCATCGACGCCCTGGTCGACGTCGCCGATGGCAAGGCATCTGCCGCCTTGGGCGGGCAAGCGAAGGAAGGCCGAACCCTTGCCGACGAGGTGCAGTGTCAGGAGGCCGTGGCTATCGCCGAAGTGAAGCTCGGTGCGGCGCGTGCCTACACGTATGACACCGTCGCTGAGCTATGGGACGTGCTGCAAGCGGGCGAGCGTGTGCAACCGAAACAGCGGGCCGTGTATCGGGCGATGATGACGTATGGCCACCAGGTAGCAAAGGAGATCTGCATCTCATTGGCCGACATCGGTTCGACGTCGTCGATCTTCCACGGTGAGCCATTACAGCGGGCGCTGCGGGACATCCTGACGGCCTGCCAGCACCGAATGGTCCACCCGAAGCTCTACGTTCCGGCCGGCCGGATCCTGCTCGGTCGCGATTCGGGTGACCCGATGGTGTGACAGGCGGTCTAGTTCTGACGGAATTGGTTCAGTACAAGGCCGATCAGCACGAGGAAGGTGCCCGCGATCTGGCCGGGCGCGATTGAGTAGTCGACGAGCTCGCGGTTCATGAGCAGGTAGCTGGCGTAGGCCGCGGCCACCACGACCGAGACAAGGTCACCCCAGCCGAGCGTCACCGATGTACGAGCGGTAACGAACATCGTCGTTCCGATGCCGGCGAGACTGACACCGACGAGAGAAGCAGTCGGCGGCATCTGTCGATCGCGTATCGCCGCTATTGCCAGGACCCACAACGGGACGAGGGCCAGTAACAGCGAAGCGGAGAAGGCACTGGTGTACTTGAGACCGATGCTGAACCCGAACACGTAACCCACGAATCCGACGAGGGCGACGGTCACCATCAGCTTGCGATGTTGAGGCTCGATGGGGCGGATCTGGCCTGTCGAAGCGATGACGATCCAACCAAGCGTGCTCATCCCTGCGAAGCGGAAGAAGTTGAAGGTCGTGAGCTGGAACAGGTTCAAGGCGTGTTTGGCGAACACGAAGTTGATCCCCCAACCGAACACCACGACTGCTGCTATCGCCCAGGTTCGACGGTTTGTCGATGATGTCTCTGGGCTATCGGTCAAAGAAGCGTTGGCCGTCATGGCTTCGTCGATTCGCACGCGGCTGCTTCGGCGGCTCGGTGCGCTGTTGGTCGGCCCATTTGTTTTGCGACTTCGCCATAGGAGGCTGGTTCGCCCGGCCGGATCGTTCGTAGCGTTTCCCAGACCTCGACTTGGAAGGCCGTGCCCCAGCGGGCCTCATCAAGCGAGTCCATACTCCGACCCTAAGGACACGCAGCTCCCGACTCAATCCGATTCCGGACACAGATGTTCTGGTTGAACGCGAGGGTTCTTGGCGATGCCTGCGGCCAGCGTCTTCTTCGGAGGGTGTGTCTGTCTTAGGCT
>JBLINY010000110.1:0-14756 GCA_047638695.1 Acidimicrobiales bacterium
TGGTCGAGAAGGTATCGGCCCGGTCAATGTCGAACACATCAGGGTTGTCGAAGTGGGCTGGGTCTCGATTGGCTGCGGCCAAGAGTGGGTTAACGGCATCGCCAGCCGCAATCGGCACGCCCGAGATTTCGGTGTCTTCCAACGCGATCTCCCAACTCTGAAGCACCGGAGGGTCGAACCGCGGTGTCTCTTCGGCCGCCGCTTCAGCCCGGCTGGGATCGGCGGCCAACTTCGCGTACTGCTCACGATTTTCAAGCATGGCAACCAGTCCGCTGCCAACCGAATCTCGGGTGGTCTGATGCCCGGCCGAGAAGAGGAAGATCGTGTTCGAGATGAGCTCGTGACGACTCATGGCCGGATCGGTGCCGGAGACATTCTGCGACTGAATCAATGCCGACAGCAGATCATCACCGGGATTCGCCGTTCGCTCCTCGACAAGTGCTTCCATCATCTCCCATTCTTCAGCCAACGCCGCTGTCGCGTCCTGGCGTTGTTCGGCCGTGACGGCAGGAGAAATGAGGTGAGCAATCCGCTGCGTCCATCCGTCGAACAGCTGACGATCGGATTCGGGTACACTGAGAAGTTCGCAGATCACGAGCGACGGCAGCGGGTGGGCGAGCGCTTCAAGCACATCGAACGGTTGGCTGGCGTCGATGGGCGCCAGCAACTGGTCGACCAGCCCCTCGATGAACGGGCGCAAAGCTTCGATCCGGCGAGGCGAGAACGACTTGGCGAACGCACCACGAATGCGAGCGTGGTCTTCACGATCAAGATAGGTGAGACGAGTCACCACGTAATCGAGTGCCGGTCCTTCACCCAAAGAGAGGCCGTAGAGCTCGCGAAAGGTGTCCTGCACCCGACCGAATGAGGGCGAGCGAAGCACATGTTGGCAATCGTCATAGGCGAACAGCCACCAGGCCGAGTCGCCTCGGTACACCGGACACTCCGAGCGCATCTTGTGGTAGGTGGGCCAGGGGTTCGAGCGCAGCTCAGGATCGGTAAAATCGAACGTCGGCGATTCGGACCGTCCCGGTTCAGAGACCGTCGTCATCGTGAGAGTCCTCTTCTGCAACTGTGTCTTGTCTCGAGACATCTTCTGTTGGGGCGTCGGATGCCGTCTCCGACGGAGCAGCGAGCTCAGCCTCGCGTCGAGCCAACTCGGCCTCGCGCTCGAGCAGCTTCCGTTCGCGAATCGCGAGCGGGTCGGGCTCGGTCGTCGCCGACGGTGCGCTGCGACTGCGGGCCGACTGCCACTCGGCGGAATCCTCGAGTCCGCGCACCTGTGTGTACTCCCGGCGATCAGGGTTGTACTCGTACGGCAGACGTTTCTGGCCGCCGAGCGAAATCCCGGCCCCGACCGGGCGACCCAGCGCCAACCAGGCAAACGCTCCTACGACCGGCACAAAGACAACAAGAAACAGCCAGGTTCCCTTCGGTAAGTGTTGAGGCAACAAGGTATCGGTGGCGATGACGTCGAGGATCGCCCACGTCCAGAAGAGGAGCATCAGGATCGCTCCAGCTCCGTGGACGATCAGACCAAACATGACACCATCACTACCTGCTTTCGATCAACGACACCAGTATCAGACCGTGAGTCGGTCATCAGCACAGTCTCACAGACCATTAAGGGTCACAGGCCGTTAAGCGTCATAGGCCGTTGAGGGTCAAAGGCCGCCAAGGAATTCGATCAACTCGGCGTTGACGATGTCAGCCGCCTCTTGCTGAACCCAGTGACCCGAACCGGGCACGATCACCGACTTGGTGAGATTGGGCATGGTGGTGGCGAAATTGGCGATCGCTTTGCCTCCCCACATAGTCGGTCCGTCCTTTTCTCCCCCGAGAAACAGCGACGGCTGGGTGATTGGTGCGCTGTCCCACGCGGCCAGGTCAACCCAATCCAGATCAACACAGCGGTAACGATTGAGCCCGCCGGTGAGTCCCGTGCGTTGGAACTCGCCGAGGTACACATCAAAGTCATCCGATGAAAGCCAGGCCGGGAAGCCATTACGCGACTCAGGCCATGCGGCCGGCCAGGCGAAACGATCGACCAGTTTCCCGGTCGGCCCGACATGGACCATCGAACCCCGTCCATCCTTGATCGGCGCATCGCCAGAAGCCGACAGGTAAAAGCCCAACAGCCAACGCTCAAGGTCGGCTTCGATCTCGGCCTCAGCTCGACCAACCTGCTGGAAGTACTCGATATAGAACTCCTCGGCCCCACCCAACAGCCGGAACTGATCGCTCGGTCGGTGACCACTGCGCGGGCTGTAGGGCACGCTGAGCAGAGCCAGCCCACGGAAGACGACGGGTCGGAGCAAGGCCGAATTCCACGCGATCGGGCTCCCCCAGTCGTGGCCCACAATCACCGCATTCTCTTCGCCGAGGGCGTGGACAACACCGACGTTGTCGCCAACGTGATTCACCATCCGATAGGCGTCGACATCCAGGGGTGTGTGCGAACGCCCATAGCCACGCACATCGATGGCAGCGGCTCGGAAACCGGCGGCCGCAACCGCGGGAAGCTGATGCCGCCACGAGTACCAGGACTCGGGAAATCCGTGTACGAAGAGTACGAGCGGGCCCTCACCCATCTCGGCCACATGGATTCGAGTGCCATTGGCGCTGACGATGTGGTGCTTGAATCCGGTCATGGGACGAACGTAGTCACTCGATCTGCAAACTACCGACCATCGATTTGAAGGGCCTGTTGCTGTTGGTCCGAAATCGATACCAACCAGGCGGCGACATCAACCAGGCGGCGACATCAACCACGCGGCGACATCAACCAGGCGGCAATGCCAGGCCCTGCGTTAGACGGCCCAGCGGCGGTTCAATTCTCTCTCGACGGCCGAGAGGCGAAAGCGATCGTCAGCACCGAGTTGGCCGAGCTCACGTCGATGTGCGAGTTCCGCTTCGATCTGCACGAGCTCATTTGTCAGGAGGTCGATACGAAGGTCACCTTCGATGACAATGTCGGCCTCTGCAGCCAGATGATCGGTGAAGACGGCGATCATGCTGCCAGTTCCAGGTACTCGCCCTTGATCTCGAAGGCAGTCTCGACCGAAGCCAATGCGCCGAGCACCACATCTTCGAACTGGCCTTCGATGGGGCCGAGGTCCCGCAGGTCGGCAAGCACCTCGCTCACGAGAAGGCGGAGCTCAACGTCGGTCGTCGAGCTGTGGAGGCCGAGCAGCCAGTCGACGCACCGGTCGAACGAAAGGAACGAGTCACACTCGTGGTCGGTTGCGCTGGCCCAGAAGGCTTCGCTCGCTTCAGTTACGGTCATCAGTGCAGTCATTTTGGGTCCCTCCTGAGGGTTGATCGCCGGTGCAGTTCCGAGTGTTCGGTGTGTTTGTTCGGCGTGTTGGAAGTGACATTAGGAACGACGAGACAAACGCAGAACGGGGATAGCCCCCCACCTCGCCTTGCTCGTTAGGGGCCAGTCGTGGGGATGGATAGCGTGTCCGTGCCATGAGCGACCTCCCTGCGAGTGCCCAAAAGGTCTCCGATACCGCTGCCAGCATGGGATTAGCCATCGCCATCAAGGAGTTTCCCGATGGCACCCGCACCGCAGTCGACGCGGCGGAAGCCGTCGGGTGCGTCGTGAACCAGATCGTGAAATCGATGATCTTCAATGCCGATGGCGAGCTAATTCTGGCCCTCACCAGCGGTGGCAACCTCGTCGATGGGGACGCACTGGCCATCCTTGCCGATGTCCGGAAGTGCGGTCGAGCCGATGCCGACGCAGTCCGAGTTCACACCGGCTACGCCATTGGAGGCGTTCCCCCGTTTGGGCACGACCACGCCGTGCGAACCTGGATCGACCCGGTGCTACTGGATTTCGACCAAGTCTGGGCCGCGGCCGGCACTCCCCACCACGTCTTTCCCATCGAACCCAACGATCTTGTCCGGATCACGGGCGCCGTTGTTGCATCATTCACTCAGTGAGCAACGACGCGACGCCGCCCAAAGACACCCCGCCCGTCGGGGACATCCCGCCGATCCAACCCGAGGTCGGTGTGGGTCCACACCCCGAACCCTGGCCCAACGAGCCCCATCTCGATCTCGAGTTGTTGCGAGACGGCGATCGACGCAACGTCGTCGATCGTTACCGGTACTGGTCGCTCGACGCCATCGTCGCCGATCTCGACCACCGGCGGCACAGTTTTCATGTCGCCATCGAGAACTGGCAGCACGACATGAACATCGGCACCGTCGTCCGAACAGCCAACGCGTTCCTCGCGGCCGAGATCCACATCGTCGGCAAAAAGCGCTGGAATCGACGGGGTGCGATGGTGACCGATCGCTATCAGCATGTGCGACACCATCCCGGCGTCGACGAGTTCGCCGGGTGGGCGGCCGAGGCCAAGCTTCCCCTGATCGGCATCGACAATCTGCCGGGCTCGACTCCCCTCGAGACCGAACCTCTGCCTGAACGTTGCGTGATGGTGTTCGGTCAGGAAGGTCCGGGGTTGTCGGATGCCATGCGACCGGCCTTGGCCCAATGCCGGTCGATATCGCAATACGGATCGACCCGGTCGATCAACGCAGGTGTCGCTGCCGGGGTAGCGATGCACCGGTGGATCACGTTGTGGGCCGAGCCGCCGTCGGAACCCAACGAACCGACTAGAGCAACCTGAACTCGATCCTGCGGTTGTTGGCCCGGTCGGCGTTCGTGGTTTCCGGCACCACCTTCGGCCGAAGCTCGCCGTACCCGGCAGCCACCAGCTCGATCTCGACGCCTCGTTCCCTCAGTGCTTCGACGACGGCGGTGGCTCGATCATCGCTGAGTTCGGTGTTGGCATCGTCGGGCCCCTGGGCGTCGGTATGACCACCGACCTCGACAACGGCGGCCGGGAACTGGCCCAGAACAACGGCGATCTCGTCCAGCACCGAGGCCGCACCATCGGTAATCGTTGCTGAGCCGCTCTCGAACTCGATCGGGGCGTCAGCCAACAGGGCGTCAAGCTCGAGCTCTACCCGAGGTCGGGCACCCAGCTCGACCGCGAGCAACGTGCTGACCTCGTCAAACTCAGCGAAGGCCTGCTCGATGGCCTCCTGCAGTTCAAGATCAGTCACCGTTCCCGCGACCGAGAGCTGTTCGAGTCGGCCCGCGCCCGTAACAATCTCGAGAGCCTCGATCTCAATCTGTTCGTCCCGGTAGACAGCGGCGAGCGCAGCCGTAAACCGATCGATCGTCGCCTGATCTTTGACTCGACCAGTCACGGTCGCTGCATTTTGCGACACCTCGACCTTTACTGACGCTGCGGCGGAAGCGGCCCTCACACTAAGGCGATCGAGCACTTCGGAAACTCCCTCGACGGCACCGACCTGTTGGAGCAGTGCCTGCAAAGAGGCCTGATCGGGCACCTGGCCGGTAAGCGTCACGACCTCGCCGCTTACCGAGATCGCTACATCGGGAAAGCCGGCCGAGGCAACGGCGGCTGCGAGGGTCACCTGGTCAACCAGGGTCTGCGTCGTCGTCGACTCTTCAACCGGCACTGTGGTTGGGATCCGCTCGATCGGCGGTGCGGTTGCCGGTGTCGTTTCGAGGGGGTTACCGAAGCCGAATGTCAGTCGAGGCACCCCGCCAAACAACACGGCGAGCGAAAAGACGCCAATGGCCATCGCCAAAGGCGGGAACGCTTGAGACGAGCGAAGTCGTCGCAGGCGCGACAGGTAGAGGGGAACAAGCGGATCGCCATGAGCCTTAGGGCTGCTCTCGGTCACGTCAGCCATGTTGGCCAGACATCACGTCAGACCGCCGCCCGCTGACGGGGCCGACGGCGGAAGAACTGCTCGGCCAAGACAGCCAGGCCAAGAATGATAACGAGATAGATAACTGAGCGAACAATCGTTGCGATGACTGACGGCAGCGGACGATCAGGTTCGGTCACGAGCTGGTCAAGAAACGTCTGTACCGCCAGATCCGCAGTCGGCGCAGATCGAGCACCGGCAAGGGCCCTGATGTAACCCGTGTCGTAATCGTCGACGACACTGCCGTAGACATTGCCGTCTGCTGCGAAGAGCACAACCGCCTCGACATCGGCAGCCTGGCGGACCCGGAGGGCAAACGACTCGGCGTCGGGTTGTGGATCGGCCGGGGCGATGACCAGCAATCGAATGCCGAGTCGCTGAGCCTCCTCGACGGTGGGCCTGAATGAAGCGGCGTCGAGGGGTGTGCCATCGGGAGCATCGATGGTAGGCGAGATGTACACGCCGTCATCGCCCACTTCAGCGACTACTTCAGCTGGAGTTTCGGCAGAGGCCGACGTCGGCTGGAATACCCCCAGCACTAACGAGAGCAACAAGCCGAGAAGCAGAGCCAACAGCGGGCCGCCGAGTAGCGAGTGGAACGAGCCGCGCAGCAGCGAGGATCGGAACGAGGGAAACGACATCGTCGCCAGTCTCCCATGTTCACAGCCGCGTCAGGCGGCTCCCACCGGTTCGGCGTCACCCCGGTTAGCTCAAGATCCAATCCCGCGCCTTGTCGTGCTCGACCTTGGCGTGGAAGAACTTGTCGAAGAGTTCGCTCTCTTCGGCTTCGGCATCCTGAGCCAGCGAGAATTCAATGCCGTCGTGCTTGCCAGGAACGGGATCAGATTGACGACGAGTGCCGGCCCCGGCCACTGCGCCGGCGTCGTCTGGCATCTCAACTCGACGCTTCTCAAGGTGAGCGAGCTCGAGTTTCAACGCTCGCACATGAAGTTCGAGTTCACGTCGTTCAGACATCAGACGCACGGCGTCATCGCGAAGAAGGTTGAGTTCTCCCAGAATCTCGCCGACCTCCTGGTGGATGTCGTTGTGTTCGATCCGCAGGTCGTCCAATACCTGAATCGCATTCTTCTTGGTTTCCGTGAGCGTCGCCACATCCCTTTCGAGTTCTTCACTTTTCTGGCGGTACTGCGTCGAAAGCTGATCGAGTTCTCGATGCTCGCGTCGCAGCACTTCCATGGCCGCTTCGGCGGCGACGGCCTCGGGGGCGGTTTTCCGCTCCCGTGCGATCTCCTCTAAGCGTTTGAACGCAGCCAGTCGGGGGGCAGCAGCGGAGAAGATGCGCTCGTACTCGACGAGTTGCGCACGGAGTTCCCCTGTTTCTTCATGTTCTGCTGGTTGACCCGGCATCGCCTTCACTTTCGGTGCGTTCGTATGGACCTTTCGGCCCACGCGGCGCCGAGTTAAGGGCAAGCCGAATTTCTGACTGAATTGGGGTAGTAGCCGGCTAGTGACCGAACATCATCAGCCACTGCTCGAGTGAGTCCGGCCGATAGACGATGTTCTCCCGTCGGGTTTCACCCATGGGTTTGGAAGGTTCGGGCGAGTAAAGATGTCCCGGGTACAGGACCGCGTCGTCGGAGACCTTGGCCAGTCGCTCAGTCAGTGAGCGATAGAGCTCTTCAGGATCGCCGCCCGGAAAGTCGGTTCGACCGCACCCATCAAGAAACAGCGTGTCACCGGACACCAGGTGATCGTGCACCAAGAAACACTGGCTACCCGGAGTATGACCTGGCGTATGGATGAGCTCGATTTCAACCTCGCCAACGGTCACAACGTCTCCTGATGCATGAGAGACCATCTGATCGTCACCGATTCCCGTCACCTTGGTGACGAACTCGGCCTCAGCCGCCTGCACATGCACCGGTACGTTGATTTGCTCGAGAAGATCGGAGACGCCGTGGATGCTGTGCCCCATCATGTCCCCGCCCACATGGTCGGCGTGATAGTGGGTGGCCAACACGCCAGTAAGTCGCATGCCGTCGGTGTCCAGCACCGACAGAATCGAAGCGGTGTCGTACGCAGGGTCGACCACCACGGCCTCACCGGTGGTTTTGTCGCCAATGACATAACAGAAGTTCACCATTTGGCGAGCGATCGGGTCGCTGGTGGCAAAGTCTCGTCCCGAGAGCAGCTGACGGAAATAGAGCCGGTCATCCATATCCCAACTCTAGGCTTGACCATGTGAGTGCTACGACCCGCCGAATCGGCTTCCTCGGTCCGAGAGGTACCTTCACCGAGCAGGCCCTCCGTAGCCAGCCCGATCTTGCCGGGGACGAGCTGGTACCGATGCGCACCTTCGTCGACGTTCTGAGAGCTACCCAGAACGGCGAGGTTGATCTCGGCTTCGTCGCCATCGAGAACGCCATCGAGGGCACCGTCAACGTCACGCTCGACACTTTGGCGTTCGATACCAATCTGCTGATCCAGCGCGAGGTGGTACTCGACATCGAGATGAACCTCATGGCGAGACCGGGCACGGCTCTCGAAGACATCACCGTCGTGTCATCGCATCCGGTGGCCAACGCACAGTGCCGTCAGTTCCTCCAGACCAAACTTCCAGATATCGAAATCGTGCCGGCCAACTCGACAGCGGAGGCTGCTCAACAGGCGGCCGACCGACCCGGCGCAGCCGCCCTCGGCCCCGCAATCGCTGGCGAGACCTACGGACTCGAGATCATCGCCGCCGACGTTGCCGACCTCACCCAGAATCAAACACGCTTCATCCTCGTTGCCCCGCTCGGTGTGCCCAGCCCCACAGGTCACGACAAGTCGTCGATCGTCCTGACCGCTCGCGGCGATCGCCCCGGGTCCTTGGTTGCAATCCTGCACGAGTTCTCGGCTCGCAACATCAACCTGTCGAAGCTCACCTCTCGACCGGCTCGCACCACCCTCGGCAACTACTGTTTCATCATCGACATCAACGGCCACATCGCTGAAGAGGTCGTTGCCAACTGCCTGCGCAACGTCCGAGCTAAACATGCCGACGTGAAGTTCCTGGGTAGCTATCCGGCAGCGGGGATCAGCGCGGCCGAGACTCGCGCCGAAGCCAGCGAAGCGTGGGTAGAAGCAAGCATCTGGGTGCAGTCTCTCCAGGACCAGATCGACTCATGACCGGCCTCGATCTCCACTGTTCAGCTCAAACCAAAGCGCTCGGCGAGCGGCTGGCGGGCTCGGCCTCGGCCGCCGAACGATTCCTCCTGGTCGAGTTGCCACTGCCGTGGCCCAGCAAGATCGAGTCACACGAGGTTCTGGCCGCCGTAACCCTGGCCCCCGGCACTCGGGTACAGGGGATTCGACCGGCTGATGAGCAGACAAAGTCAACCGATTCTCGCATCATTTCCTACCGCCGCCGCTACGACGAGTTCGGTGCGTTTGCTCGTTTCGAGCGCACCGAAGCATCGGTATTGAACAACGAACTGGCCGCAACACTGGGAGCCATAGCAACCGGCGACGACGGCCCGTTGCAAGGCAACGACAGCTCGACCACCGACGTTCTTGTATGCACCCACGGCTCCCGCGATCGCTGTTGCGGCTCGCTCGGATCGCAGTTACTGCTCGAGCTCGCAGCCAGCGTCGGCCCCACCGTTCGGCTGTGGAAGACCAGTCATACCGGCGGACATCGTTTTGCTCCGACGGCCATCACGTTTCCCGATGGCCTCACTTGGGGTTTCATCGACGCAACGACAATGCAGAGTGTGCTCGATCGTTCAGGTGAACCCCATTCACTCGTGCCGCATCTTCGCGGCTGCGCTGGGTTCGACGACCGCGGCGCACAAGTCGCCGATGCGGCGGCGTTCGGCGAAGCCGGCTGGTCGTGGCTCGACAGTCCTCGCACCGTTTCGGCACTCGGAACTGCAGCGACGGGCCATGTGACCGCGTCTGGGTCGGACGTGAGCTATCGAGTCGATCTCCGTGAGATCGACTCGGTACCGACGCCGATATGCACCGAACCGATTGAGATCGCAGCCAAGGCCACTCGCCAGCTCGTAGTCGAGCAACTCACCACCCTCTGAGTTCTGCCGTCAGGTTCGGCCCCCAACGCGGACTGGGGGATATCCCCGATGGCCCCCGGGTAGCCCCAACGTACCTTGAGCTGGGTATGGAGATCCGTTGAGTGATGGGAGGCCACCCATCGAAAACAATCGCGGGAATGCTTCAAGGGAAGCAGGTGGAACCGGCCGGAGTTGTCCTCCTTGGTGGCGGTCCCGGTTGGTTGCCGGACCTCTTCGGTCGGTTCCACTCCTCGTAGCAATTCAATCAAGCAGAAGACGGCCTTCAGGTGACTCGGTGAAGCTCACGAGGACCTGCCAACGACCCAACATGGCCATGCGGTCGAGCCAGTAGTCCTGACCGAGGAGATCAGGCGCTCGGCCGAACAACAGCACGTACAGCCGATTCAGAAAGCCACCTCGGTACGCCGCTATCACCACCGTGCCCGACGCCAGAGAAGCGACTGGCGTGTGGCGGGCGGCCTGCACGTCGAGACCGTTGTGAAACCGTTGCGCCCGATGAACTGGATGCAATCGCCAACCCCACTCGCCCAAAGGACTGATCGGCCCGAACGCAACCGGTTGACCCCAAAACTCTCGATGATCAATGGGGACGACGAAGCCCCCGGGCGCTAGTTCGTCGTAGAGGTCATCAACCTTGAAATCGACAGCCAAGTGGTGGGAACGTTGAGCGGCAACCGCAGCGACGAACGCGCTCGGGTCATGCACTAAATGACGGACCCGGCAGCCTGGTTCGAGGTCGACTCCACCATCGCCGACGGCAGCAACGGGCGTCGGCGTCGCGACCCAACCGGTCAAAACCAGCGTCAAAGACACCAGCACGAGCACCGCGAACGTACGTCCCCATGACTTCACCGATGGTTGAGCCCGCACGCCTACCCCTCACGACGCCGCCCGCCGATTCTTACGGAGAGTGCTGCTAAGCCACAGAACGTGCTGTTGCTACTCGCTGATCGGTACCGCTCGTCAATTGGACAGCCCGGCCACCAGAAAGTCGACCGAGGCGACAAGTTCCTCGACCGGCACCGCGGGATGCAGGCCCGGGTTGGCGTGCAATCGCTTGTTGGTGCTGCCGATGGCATCGAACAGCGCAAGGCACTCATCACGCGAGAACAGCTCGTCCTCGAGTTGCAGAAGGAACAGCAACGGCTCGTCGATCGCTTGCGCTGCGGCCTCGATCACGGGGCGATACCAGTCGGGGCCAGTAATTCCCATCAGACCCAAGACAGCAGTTGTGATGCGGTCGTCGGCGGCAACAAAGGGCGCCCCGTAGATCGTCCCCATCGACAAGCCCCAATACCCGACTGGTCCGCTGCCCACTTCGACCTGGGCGAAGTCAAGAGCTGCGGTCCAATCGGCGACCATGTCATCGACCGTCCCCTCGCGCTTCCACTCGGGCCAGAACTCATCACGGCCGCCCACTCCAACCTGGCGGCGGCCGTGCACCGGGCCGTCAATGGCCAAGACGTTGAAGCCATGCTCGCCTACCAGTCGCTTGACCAACCAGGGAATGGGCGCTTGATGCCGGTCGCCGGACGCCCCATGGCCACAGCAGACAAGCGGCGATCCAGAGCGGGGCTCGGCAGCCTGCCACAGAGCTCCGGTCACTGATCGACCGGCTTCGATCGTGAACTCGCTCAGGCGCAGGCCATCCTGGACGGTCTGTTCGATGAATGCCATGGCGTCGGTCTAGCGTTCACCCATGGTCACTGCCACATCCTTCACCGCTATTGCCGATCCACCCGAAATCGCCAAGGCCAACCCGATTCACGGCGATGCTGGCAAGAAGTTCGGCTACGACGGCGCCATCGTTGCTGGCATTTCAACCTACGGCTGGGCGACCACCGCCATCATCGCCGAGCTGGGCGAAGAATGGCTGGAGCAGGGCTGGTCCGAGACCTTCTACCGGGCCGGCGTGTACCTCGATGACGTGCTCACAACCACCGTCGAGGCTGATCTCGAGGCGGGTTCGGGCATCTACTCGATCGACCAGCGCAACCAGGCCGGTACCGCGACCGTTACGGGAGCGTGTGGCCTCGGCTTAGCCCCGTGGGCCAACGAGTTCGACCTTCCGACCCGGCGGGCCGCTGAAGCAGCCGTCGAGCGGCCGCCCAAGCTCGACCCCACCCAGGTGCCAACCTTCGAGGACTATCCACCGATGGCCTGTGATCTCACACGCGACCGGGCTGTCTCCTGGAGTACTGACCGGCTCGCCGACACTGACCCTCGCTATCTGAATGGCGACACCCCGCTGGCGCACCCCTCATGGGCGCCGGGTCAGATGACGCCACTCATTCGTCACTCCTACCGATTCGGGATCGGTGTGCACGCCGTCGGCCGAGTGCAGCACCTCGCGCCCATCCGGGCCGGTCAGACGGTGACCGTTGCCGGCCGTTGGACCGATGCCTGGGTGAAGAAGGGGCGTCAGTGGTCGACGACCGACGCCGTGTTCCTGGACGACGCTGGCACCGAACTGGCGCACTGTCGCCAGACGGTCGTATTCCTGGCCTAGGCCGTATTCCTGGCCTAGGCCGTATTCCTGGCCTAGGCCGTATTCCTGGCCAGGGCTGTTGCTACCAGGGCTGTTGCTACCAGGCGAGCGGGATGGTGCGAGGGCCTCGCACCTGACCGACCGACCAGGTGACGGCGTTGCGGTCAGTCAGTTCAAACTCGGGCAGGCGCGCCATCCACTCTTCGATGGCCACCTTCACTTCCATGCGAGCGAGGTTGGAGCCAAGGCAGCGATGGATGCCCAGGCCAAATGCCGAGTGCCGGTTGACCTGACGATCGATCTTGAAGACGTCGGCGTCTTCCATGAAGTCAGGATCTCGATTGGCTGCGGGGAACGGCAGCAGCACGCGCTGGCCTGGACACAGCGTGGTGCCAGACAACTCGACCTCACCGGTGACAACCCGGGCCATGGTCACGGGCGAGTAGAAGCGCAAGAATTCTTCCACTGCGGTATCGATGAGTTCGGGCTCGGCGGCCAGACGTCGACGATCTTCGGGGTGGTGTCCGAGATGCCACAAAGCCGAGCCAATCGTGCCCCACGTCGTGTCGATCCCGGCCAACAGCAGCAGGAAAAGGCCACCACTGATCTGATGATCGGCCAGGGGTTTGCCGTCCATGTCGGCCTCGAGCAGGAACGTGATCAGGTCCTCTTGCGGATCGTCACGCCGGAGGTCGAGAAACTCACCGAAGTAGTCGAAGATCTCGCCCGTTGCCTTCTTGGCCACGTTGAAGTCGAACGGTCCGAGTTCGAGAAGCTCGTGGATCCAACGACGAAACTTGTCACCATCTTCCTCGGGGATACCAATCATGCGAGCAATCACCAGTACCGGAATGTGGCTTGCGTAATCGGCGCTGCCGCACGCCTGCCCGTTGTCGGCGATCTCGTCGAGCAGGCCCCCACAAATGTCGCGTGTGATCGGAATCCACTTGTCGATTGCCTTCGGCGAAAAGGCGGGCAGGAGCGCCCGGCGGTGCTCAGCGTGATCTGGTGGGTCCGAAGTTATCGGCGGCGACGTGAACGAGCCGAGGTCTTCGACAGCTGTCTCGGTTATGAGAACCGAACGCGATGAGAAGTTCTCGGTGTCGTGAGCGATCGCTGAAATGTCGTCGTACTTGGTCGGCAAATACACGCCGTGGAAACGGTCGGTGTGCGCGACGGGACAGCCGCTGGTACGAATGTCCTCCCAAATTGGGTACGGGTCGGCGTTGTAGTCGGTATGGAAGTGGTCGAAGTCTGTCGCCCAGTCTTCGACGTCTGGCCGACGTCGTTCCGGTGCCGGTGTGTCATCCATATCGAACCCCCTGTGAAGCAGCTGCTCCTGGAACGCTACGCCAGGTTGGCTCGCGATTCAGATTCAACAGCTCGAGCGGGCACCTCGGATTCGGTCAGTCGGACGATCTCAACTGGACGTGGCCGCGCAAGAGGGCTGGTATGAACCACAACACCGTCTCGCGCAGAGGAACTCGATATGAAAGCCGTGTTGTGTAAGGAGTTCGGACCACCGGAGAACCTCGTGGTCGAAGAAGTCGACAATCTCACGCCGGGCGAAGGCGAGGTGTTGATCGATGTCAAGGCAGTACCGGTCACCTTCCCCGACACCTTGATGCTCGAGGACAAGTACCAGTTCAAAGCAGCCCTTCCCTATATCCCCGGCGCCGAAGTGTCCGGCGTTGTGTCGGCCATTGGCACCGGTGTCGACACCCACGCCGTTGGTGATCGAGTCGTCGCATCCACCGGTGTGTCCGGTGGTTTTGCCGAACAGGCCATCGCCAAAGCCCGCGACGCGCGGGTCCTGCCCGATGCGGTTGGGTTCGCCGAGTCAACCGGTCTTGGCTACGCCTACGGCACTACCTACTACGCCCTCAAGCACCGAGCTCAAATGAAGGAGGGCGAAACGCTCCTGGTGCTCGGCGCTGGTGGCCACCTCGGAATGACTGCCATCGAAATCGGCAAGCTGATGGGAGCCAGGGTCATTGCCGCCGCCTCCACCGAGGAGAAGCTCGACCTTTGCCGAGAATTCGGCGCCGACGAGACAATCAACTACAACGACGAGAACTTAAAGGACCGAGCCAAGGAGCTAACCGGCGGCAAGGGTTGCGATGTCATCTACGACCCGGTGGGCGGCGACTACGCCGAGCAAGCCATACGAGCATCGGCCTGGGGTGGCCGCTTCCTGGTCATCGGTTTCACCGCCGGTATTCCAAGTGTGCCGCTGAACCTCACGTTGTTGAAAAGCTGTTCGATCGTCGGCGTGTTCTACGGCGCCATGATGACGAACGAGCCCGCACTGGGGAAGGAAGTCATGAGCGACCTTCTCGACATGACGGCCAGCGGCAAACTCAAGCCGCACATCTCCGAGCGGTACTCACTGGACCAGGCGGCGATAGGCCTACGAGCGATGATGGATCGTAAAACGATCGGAAAGATCGTCATCGAGCCGTGAGCGGCGAGCCAGA
>JBLINY010000111.1:0-14316 GCA_047638695.1 Acidimicrobiales bacterium
TTCCTGATGGGTGTGAATCGGGCCAAGTACTACCTGATGACGGGTGACCGAATCGATGCAACCGAAGCCGAGCGGCTTGGCTTGGTGAACTTTGTGGTCAGCGATGAGGAGCTAATGGACAAGACCCTGGAGATCGCCGACCGCCTGGCCGCCGGCCCTGGTCTCGCCATCTCCGCTTCGAAGGTCCCGATCAACAACTGGCTGCGCACGGTGTCCGCTCAGGTCTTGCCACTGTCGCTCTCGATGGAGGGTGCAACCATGCGGAGCGCCGATGCCAAAGAAGCGGCCATCGCCTTCGCCGAGAAGCGTGACCCGGATTTCAAGGGCCGTTGATCTACGTTGCCGGCCAGCCGTGACCTCTGATCGTCGCCTGAAGTAAAGCGCTCCGCAGAGGTAGCGCGGCTGGTTGCGGACGGCCCTGTGCATCTACTACGGCTCCGATACGCCCTATCCCGGCTCGGCCCCTACGACGACTGAGGCCGCTGAGGTTCCACCTGCTTCCCGTTCGCGTGCGGCGAGCAGGGCGGCACCGCTCAGGGTTATCGCGATGCCGATAGCCGAGATAACACCGACCGTCTCGGAGTAGATCAACCAGTCGTACAGCGCAGCGAACAGCGGAACCAGGTAGAGGAAAGGCATGAGGGCGCTGGCGTCTGAGCGTTGCATTGCCGTAACGAAGAGCACTTGAGCCGCCACCATCGACGCGCCCAGCAAGGCCAGGGCACCTACCTGTTGGAGCGATGGAACCTGGAGGACGAAGAGAGCGATTGTCACCGACAACACGGTTCCGAGGCCGTTACTGATCGTGAGAATGCGGAGCGGGGGTTCGCTGTCGCTCAGCCGTTTGATGAAGGTCATCTCAATACCGAGGCTCACGGCGGCGGCCAAGGCCAGGAGCGCTGCCGGTTGGAACGCGTCAGAGCCGGGCCTGGTGAGCACGAGGACTCCAATGACGGCAATGAGGGCGGGGATTAGTCGGCGGCCGATGCGTTCGCGTAAGACGATGACCGCGAGCAGCATCGTGATGACCGGGGCCAGGAAGCTGATGGCGTTGGCGTCGGCCAGCGGGATGAACGCGGCAGCGGCGAACATGAGTGTGGCGCCGCCCCACCCGGTGAGGACCCGACCAGCGTGCAGCGGCCATGCGGTGCCGGCGAACGACGGCCGCCAGAACAAGATCGCTGGGCTGAGGGTGAGGAGACCGAAGACGAATCGCCCGGCCGAGATCATCAGTGGGTGGAGATCGTCGCCTCCCCACCCGGTTCCGAGGGCCTTCGCTATCAACGATGTCCACGCGATCAGTGCCGCCGAGGCGATCATCTGTGATGCGGGAGGCATCGTCCGAGCGCGGGTGGCCAGCACGTTGACACCCTACGGCACCGGCGCTTGGCAAGACTGTCGCGTCTGGGTGTAGGCCGACAACCAGCGTGCCGTATCGAACTAGGGTTTCCCTGATGGATGCTGAGCATTACGCACCGCAAGCCCCAGGAATGGGGAGAACAGCCTTGTGTCAGCTGTAGTCAAGACCAGGCGGCCCACATCGCGCTGAGACGGCAAGGTGTGTGCGCCAACTTCACAGTGCAGGCCTCGACCCCGACGACGCTCAGGAGGGATAGCCGCTCGCCGACACAGATCGGTCTGTTCGAATCCAGGGCTGAACGGCATCGGTCGTAGGCTCACCAGCGATGACACCATCCCGAGATCTCGGACGCCGTGAATTCATCGCGCTGGTGTCATCGCTGATTGGTGCAACGGCGTTGTCTATCGATCTGGTTCTGCCGTCGTTTAGCGAGATTCGGACGGACTTCGGCATTTCGCCGGATTCCAATTCCGCAACCTGGATCATCACCGCGTTCTTTCTTGGGCTGGCGTTCGGGCAGCCGCTGTATGGGCCGATCACCGACCGGTTTGGACGTCGCTCCACCCTCTACATCGGTATTGCCATTCACGCCTCGGCGGCCATCGCCACGTCACTGGCTCCGAGTCTGGGAGCGATGTTGGTTCTTCGGTTCATTTGGGGGCTTGGCGCCGCGGGGATTCGGGTCACGGCGACGGCCATGGTTCGCGACCGCTATGAGGGTGCCGAGATGGCCCGCGCCATGTCCTTCATCATGAGCGTGTTCATGGTCGTCCCCGTGATGGCGCCCACACTCGGAGCCGGCATTCTCCAGATCGGCTCATGGCGATGGACGTTTGCAGCCGGAGCGGTGGCGGCTATCGCTGTTGGCGTTTGGGCACTTCGAATGCCCGAGACGCTGGATCCCGCCGATCGCGGTGATTTGCGGTTCGGCCCGGTGCTCCGGGCAGCTCGGACGGTGGTCTCCACACGGCAAACGTTGGGTTACACGCTGGCCCAAACCTTCGCCATGGGCGGCTTCTTGTCCTTCTTGGCCAGCAGCGAGTTGATCTTCAGCGAGCTGTACGACCAGAAGGACCGCTTTCCGCAATTGTTCGGGCTCACGGCTGCCACCATGGCGGCTGGAACGCTCAGTAATGCTCGTCTCGCGGCACGTGTTGACCTTCGTGTCCTTGTGCGTCGGGCGCTGGTTGCCTACGTCACCTTCGGGATCGTGATGATTGTCGTGGTCGTGGCAAATGACGGCCTGCCTCCGCTGTGGCTGTTCATGCTCACACTGCTTCTTCTTGTGGGCACCCAGGCCGTGCTCATCCCGAACTTTGCCGCATTGGCCATGGCCCCGGTTGGCCACCTTGCGGGAATGGCGTCAGCCATCACGGGCACCATATTCATGGGAGGTGGTGCGCTGCTGGGCTCGATTCTGGATGGCGCCATCGGAACCACCGTCACTCCGTTGGCTGTTGGGTTCACCGTCTACGGAACGGTGGCGCTGCTTGTGGCGCTCTGGACTCAGCGATCGTCGGGCACATCACAGGGCTCTTCAAACCACAGTTAACGTTTCTAACAATGTGGCTCATGTAGTGCCGGGCTCAAGAAGGCGGTGTTCATTCGTCCAAGTCGGCTGCCACTTCGAATCAAGCCTCGAACGGCAAGTCGTGCACGAGTAGCTTCGACCCATGATGACGATCAAGGTCAAGGGAGCGCCTGCCGGCCGTTATGTGTCCCTACCTTGTGCCAACGGCGTGCAATCCGGTGGGGATTCGAAGTGGCTCTCAAAGCGACCCGCGCCGACCGGCCCGTTTCTTCGGGACGAAGTGGACGATCAAACCTGGCTCACCGAACATCATCGGGCGGGCGAGGTCAGCGACTCAGCAATGAAGTAACCCCCGGGCAGACTTGTTCTACTCAGAGACGCCTGGCCATACGAAACCGACTTGATCCATGCAGCTGCATGGAGATCCGCTAAGGGGGGCTTTGCCCTGACTGCCCCGGTCCCAAAAGGAACCGTCCCACCAGCGTTCCGCGTTTTCACCACTTGGGTACCAGCCTGGGGACTGAGCGCCACTCATTTCGAAAGGATCGCGCACTATGAGGCACTAGTTCAACAGCCGAGTGAATCGTTTGCCGTTTTGACGATCAGTTGCCGGATGCCGGCCCCCGTCGACGCTCCGTTGCGTTGTTCGAGGTTCGACCGTGACCCGCCGGCCTAGGGGGCAGTCGAGTTGGAGGAGCGGCAGCTCACCGCTTGCCGTCGCCGTGCACGAGCCGTTCATCAAAGGGCGAGAACATCTTCGGCCACGGTGACGGCGTTGAGAGCCGGCGGAAACCCTGACTAGGGGTCGGTTTGGGTGATCACCTCGACGACTTAGCGACCTGTCAACCCAACGTTGAGTACGGAGCCCTGGTGGGGCTGGACATCTGATCTGGCAATCTCCACAAACGACCCAGGCAGTCGGCAGGGTGATTGCTCTGGTAGCGGTAGATCAGCCCTTGCGCGCACAAGACCTCGACCTCGCTTGCAGCAACAGCTGGCTGATGAGCTTTGCCGCCCAGCTGTGACCCAAAATGAGCACCGAACTCAGCAGCGAGCGTCACCTCGTAGTAAGTCCGAACGAGCGTTGGGTCGGTGACGTCACCGACCCAACGCACCGACCAAGGACGGCGGGTCTGCCCCTTGGTTGGTTGATGTTCCTGATTCGAGGCGTGAGTCTCGGCAAGGATGGACATCATGGGAAGGCGTTACCCGAGAGAGTTTCGAGATGATGTGGTGCGTGTCGCTCGTCAGGGCGACACCCCGCTAGCTCAACTGGCGGAAGACTTCGGTGTGTCCGAAGCATTGATCTACAACTGGATGAAACAAGCCGACATCGACGACGGAGTCCGGCCCGGCCTAACTCAACAAGAAGCCGAAGAACTCCGCGAGGTCAAGAAACGCAACCGGGTCCTGGAAGAGGAGAACCTGATTCTGCGGCGGGCGGCAGCGTTCTTCGCCAAAGACATCTCCCCAAAATGAGATACCCGCTCGTCGAACAACTCGCCGCCGAAGGCGTGCGGATCACGTCGTCGTGTCGGGGTGCTCGGCTTCTCACCCCAAGCGTTCTACAAATGGCGCAGCGAACCGTGCTCTCGCCGCGACCACGACGACGCTGTCTTAGTGAACTCGATCATCGACGTTCACAACGACGATCCCGAGTTCGGTTACCGATTCATCTCCGATGAACTGGAACGGGCCGGCTGGAACGTGTCAGAGAACCGCGTGCATCGCCTCTGACGCGACCATCGAATCGCCTCAGCCACCGTCAAACGCAGAGGCCACGCCCGAAAGCCGGGCCCACCAGTGCACGACGATTTAGTCGAACGGGACTTCACAGCGACGACTACTTAATCGCTGATCGGATGACCGCCGCCCGAGGATCTCAATTTCGATCGAGAGCTTTCGTGTCGACCCTCAACGGCCTCGGCATGGTCGGATCAATGGGCAGAGTTGGCGCTGCCGGCGACAACGCTGCTGCCGAATCGTTCTTTTCGCTGCTCCAGAAGAACGTCCTGGACCGGCAGCGCTGGGCCACCCGAGACCAGCTTCGGCTGGCGATCATTGTCTGGATCGAACGGACCTACCACCGCCGCCGCAAACAACGACGGCTCGGCCGGCTCACACCGATCGAATACGAAACAATCAACCAAACCGCCGCCCAAGCGGCATGACATTTCTAAACCCGAACATCAACCAAACCCTGGGCAGACCCAGACGCCTTAGGCCGGGTTTATTGAAGGTCGTGGCGATCAACGGCGTTGATTGTTTGCAGTTCCATCCCTGTATCAACCAGGCTGGTGGGCTCCAAGAATGGCACGGTGGTCGGTGACGATTTCGTCGATCAGATCGTTGAGGACCCGGTCGGCATCGTCGGTTTCGATTTGGCAGGTTCCGGCCGCGGGATGACCGCCACCGCCGTGACGCAGCATCAGATCGCCGATGTTGGTCCCGCAACTGCGGTCGATGATCGACTTGCCGGTGGCGAACACGGTGTTCTGCTTCTGGAAGCCCCAGAGCTTGTGGATCGAGATATTGCACTCGGGGTACATCGCGTAGATCAGGAACCGGTTGGCGGGCCAGATGGTGTCCTCACCGGTCAGGTCGAGCACGATCAGATTGTCGTGGATGGTCGAGCAGCGGCTGATCTGCTCGCGTGCTTGGTCCTGGTGAGCGAAGTACAGGTCGGTGCGTTCGACGACATCAGGAAGGCGCAGAATCTCCTCGATCGTATGGTTCTTGCAGTACGCAATGAGATCCATCATGAGGTGGTAGTTGGAGATGCGGAACTCTCTGAACCGGCCGAGGCCCGTCCGAGGATCCATGATGAAGTTGAGCAGCTCCCAGCCTCGAGGGTGGAGAATCTCACCTTCGGAGTACTGCGCTGAGTCTGCCTTGTCGACGGCTTCCATCATCTCGAGCCAACGATCAGTGAACGTGCCGGGACCGCCGTAGTAGTCCCAGACCACTCTCGCCGCCGACGGCGCGTGCGGGAGAATCACGTGATTGTCGCGAGCTTCGTTGCGGACGGTCTCCGACTCGTGGTGGTCGAAGGCGAGATGCACACCCTCGACGTACGGGAGATTTGTGGTGATGTCGCGGTCGGTGATCTCGACCTTGCCGTCCTGCATGTCCTTGGGGTGGACGAAGAGGATGTCGTCGATCATTTCCAGGTGCTCGAGCAGGACGGCACACACGAGGCCGTCAAAATCGCTGCGGGTGACGAGTCGATGCTTGCTCACGCGGGTCTTCTCCAGAGAGTCGGTTGTGTCTGGGAGCATCGACCCCTGATCGCCCAACGTAAGGCCGGGAAACGCCCGAGAGGGGAGCCTTGGTCCTTGGAGCTGTCGTGGGTCAAGTCCGGCCCAGTCCGCCGAGCGACCCGCTTCTCGGTCTTGGGAGTGAGCACCTCACATCGGTTACCGTCTCAACCAGACCGAGTTCGTCGCATTCAGCGCGGGCCGGGACGCCACCAGGGGGCAACGTGACGAATACCGATGTCGGAGCAGAGCTGATCGACAAGATTGGCTATTCCGCAGACGAGCTGGGCTTCGACCCGACCGAGCTGAAGGCGAAGTATCTCGAAGAACGCGATCGTCGGATCCGAGACGACGGTAACGAGCAGTACGTCGAGGTCACCGCCGACTTCTCCGGGTACGTCGAAGACCCCTACGTCGAGCCGGGCTTCACTCGTGAGCCCATCTTCGACGAGGTCGAGTTCACCATCATTGGTGCTGGCTTTGGTGGTCTGCTGATGGGGGCCCGGCTGCGCGAACAGGGATTCGAGAGCATTCGGATGGTGGAGAAGGCCGGCGACGTCGGCGGCACCTGGTATTGGAATCGGTATCCGGGAGCGGCCTGTGACGTCGAGTCCTATGTGTACCTGCCGCTGCTCGAAGAGATGGGCAACATCCTGCCCACCACGAAGTACCCATTCGCTCCCGAG
Source organism: Acidimicrobiales bacterium (assembly GCA_047638695.1). Classification (GTDB taxonomy): domain Bacteria; phylum Actinomycetota; class Acidimicrobiia; order Acidimicrobiales; family SZUA-35; genus JAHECQ01. The sequence goes on from JBLINY010000111.1 coordinate 6,835, forward strand.
ATCTTCGAACATTCCAAGCGCATCGCTCGTCACTTCAACCTCTATGAGGATGCACTGTTCCAAACTGGCATCAGCGAGCTGCGGTGGGACGAGTCGATAAACCGCTGGATCGTCAAGACTGACCGCGGTGACGAGTTCCGCACGCAGTTCATCGCTATGGCGAACGGCCCGCTGAATCGCCCAAAGCTTCCCGGTATTCCCGGGATCAACGAGTTCGAGGGCTACACGTTCCACACCTCTCGTTGGGACTACGGATACACCGGCGGTGACTCCAAGGGCGACATGGAGAACCTGAAGGACAAGGTCGTTGGCATCATCGGCACCGGGGCCACAGCTGTGCAGTGCATCCCTCATCTTGGCGCCTCGGCCAAGGAGCTGTATGTGTTCCAACGAACCCCGTCGTCGGTGGACTACCGAGACAACGCTCCAACCGACCCCGAATGGGTCGCGTCGCTGAAGCCCGGTTGGCAACAGGAGCGGATGGACAACTTCAACATCTGTGTCGAGGGCGGCGAAGTAGATGTCGACATGGTCAAGGACGGCTGGACGAAGATCTTCCGGAACCTGACCGGCAAGGTCGCAAAACAGGCGAGCAAGAAGCTAGGTCGTCGCCTTACCCCTGCCGAGCGAGGTCAGCTGATGGAACTCGCCGACTACATGCAGATGAACAGCGTCCGCGATCGGGTTGACGAGATGGTCGATGACCCCGAGACTGCGGAGAAGCTCAAGCCTTGGTACCGCCAGTTCTGCAAGCGACCCTGTTTCAACGACGAATACCTCCAAACGTTCAACCGCGACAACGTCACGCTCGTCGACACCGATGGCAAAGGCGTGCAGCAGCTGACCGAGAACGGCGTGGTCGTCGACGGCGAGGAGTACAAGGTCGACTGCTTGGTGTTCGCCACCGGTTTTGAGGTGGGCACCAGCTACACCCGTCGGGCCGGCTACGACATCATTGGTCGTGACGGTGTGACCCTGTCAGAGAAATGGGCAGACGGTCTGCGCACCTTCCACGGTCTGCAGTCGAACGGCTTCCCCAACTGCTTCTTCATCGGATTCACCCAGACCGCTGTGTCGGTCACCGTCCCCATGGCCCTCAACGAACAGGCCAAGCACGTTACCTACATGATGAACGAGGCCCGCGAACGTGATGCTCAGATCATCGAGGCGACCGTCGAAGCCGAGGACGCCTGGGTCGAAGAGATCCGCGTTGCGCTGACCGTCGGGAGCCGCTTCTACCGTGAGTGCACTCCCGGGTATTACAACAACGAGGGCAAGCTACAGAGCCCACTGGGCCTCTTCGCCGGCACCTACGTCAAGGGTCCACTTCGGTTCTTCAAGCTGCTCGAAGACTGGCGCTCGACTGGTGAGCTAGAGGGCGTCGAGCTCAACTGACGACTTGCAAGAGAGACAGTTGGAAGAGAGGCAGTCGGCTTCTCGCTGTCGCCGTGCGCTCGTCGTTCTCAGAGGGAGAGAACTTCGTCGGCCACGGTGGCGGCGTTGAAAGCCGATGGAAAGCCTGAGTAGGGGCCGGTTTGGTTGATCACCTCGACGACTTCGCCGCTGGTCAACCCGACGTTGAGTGCCGAGCGGAAGAACTTCCGCTGCTGGCTCTCCATTCCCAGCGCGGTGAAGGCTGCCACAGAACAAATCATGCGCTCTCTGACGGTCATGCCCGGTCGTTCCCAGATCTCCCCATACATGTATTGGGTCGCCACCGACCCATACAGTCCGGATGCGGCAGATTCGGCGTTGGCGTAGCCGCCGGCCGCTCGCTCGGCGTGCAGCGTCTGTTTCATCTGCTCGCCGCGTTCCATTAGGGCTTCGAGACTGAGCTCTTGGTGGGTCAGATCGACCTCGGGGCGGGGCAGCGATTGCTCGTCCAACACGGCGCCCACGACTTCGAGGGAGTTGATGGCGCTCGGCATACCGGCGTACATGGCGCAATGCAGCATGACCTCTTGGACCAGTTGAGGACTGCGGCCGAGGTGTAGTGCGGCGCCGATGTACGTGCGGAGTTGGGGAAGGTATTGCATCGAGGTGAGCGCGGCCAGTGTTGCCAGCACTCGGTCTTGGAGGGGGAGTCCGGGGCGGGACCACACTCGCCCGAAGACGACCTCGTCGGTGAGGTGGTGGAAGCCGGGAATCGGCTCGGTGTCGCCACGATCGTTGAGGCCGAGCTTGTTTCGAATCGCTGCTCCGGCCGAACGGAGCTCGGTTCGAGATTCCATCGCCGTGCGCTCGGCTGCTTTGTTGGGAGCGCGGTCGGGAGTCATGACCCGATGGTAGTTCCGCCGTGAGATCAGCTAGCGGGTCTTCAGTCCCCAGCAAGCTGACTGCGCTTTGGAGGAGCCGGCGGGGTCGAGAGAAGGAACCAGACGCTTCCAAGGGCGGCAACCGCAGCGAGGATGATGAAGCCAAGCCGGTAGTCGCCGGTGCGGTCTCTCAACACTCCGGCAAGGACGGGACCAATGACCATTCCCGTCATCACGATCATCGAGGAGAATCCCATGATTTTGCCGAAGGAAGTCGCGCCGAAGTAGTCGGCCCGCATTGCCGACTGAATCGGGCCCCTCACACCCCACGCCAACCCATTGAAGAGCACGAACAGCCACACGAACAGCCAGCTGGAGGCCAAGGCGAGAAGCAGCATGCCGAGCCCATGACCGAGCATCGCGATCGTGACCATCAAACGCTTGTCGAATCGGTCTCCGAGGATGCCACCGAGCATCTGACCGACGCCCATCATGGCTGGCAGCATGCCGACGACGAATGCGGTGTGGAGAGTCGAGAAACCTCGCTCCTCCTCGAGATACAGCCCGAGGTGTGCCATGGATGCCCCGACGACCAAGAGCGCCGATGCATGCCCCAGGCTGATGAACCAAAACGCCCGAGTTCGAAGCGCCTCGCTCGCCGTGAAGTGAACCCGGCTGACCGTCGTTGGCATGGGGGCTTCGTCGTGATCGATTGTCTCGGGGTCGATGCCGTCGATGAACTGGCCGATGTCCTCGGGTCGCTTGTCGAAATGGCGTGACAGGGGCAGGATCACCGCCAGCGTGAGACCCGCTGACAGCACCGAGGTTGTCCGCCAGCCGAACTGTTGGAGTGCAATCCCGACAAGGAACGTGAAGGCGCCACCGACGGCAAATCCCATTTGGGCTAGTGCAAGTGCCCGGGCGCGCTTTCGTTCGAACCAGTTCACGATCGAGACCGTGATGCCCAGGAAGCCGGCCAAACTAGACCCGAGAGACACCAGCAAATAGAAGATGTAGAACTCGACGAGCGAGTCGACCGTGGCGAAAGCAACGAGCCCGATGGCCATGATGACCGCACCGATGCGTAGCACCGTCCGCGGCCCCCAACTATCGGTCATCCATCCCTGAAGTGGGCCTAGTAGTCCGCTTTCGGCCCGGTTGAGCGCGAATGCGGCGCCCAAGGCACTTGCGGACCAACCGAACTCATCGCGAAGTTCGACTGCGATCAGCGCGAACGCATTGAAAACGAGGCCGCTATGGAGCGCCTGGATGGTGAACCCGCTGCGGACAATTCGCCATCCGTTAAACGGGAGATCATCTACTTGGGTTCTAGCGAGGGCCATCGTCACCCATGGTCCCCTAAATACGTAGGTTTCTGCGATTCGAGAAGGTCATCTGGGTCACGCCTGTAACGCCGATTGTCAGGCTGGGGTGTAGCCCACGGAGAATGCGATGAGTAGCTCGGTCATGGTGATGTCGAACGGCACCGTTGCGTTGTTCACTAATGACGATCACCTGGCGACCGATGCTGGTTCACGCCGACCGTTTCCAGCGAAGTGACGCCAGCAACATGAGCCAGATCGATAATCGGGAGTATCGGATCGAGACCGCCCGGCTCGCCATGTTGATTCCCGCTGTCAGAAGGTCGTTCCTCACCAGCGCCCTCTCGATTGCGATCTTCTCGGCGCTGCTCATCCGCTTCAGCCCGATCGGGCTCCCGCTGTGGCTACTTTTACGCGCCTCAGTCTCGGGCGTGGGTCTGGTCGTGATTCGTCGACTCTCTTCGCCAACCGCGACATCATCCCAACAACAGGCCGCAATGGTGAAACTCCTGGCGGCGAGCGGCGTGGTATAGGGCTTAATCCCGGCCTTCGTACAACCGTCAGAGCCCGAGTGGCGGGCAGTGACGGTTCTGTGGCTCTTCGGGAACCAGTCCGTGATCACCGCAGCCTGCTCCGCGTCGCAGGGAGCCTTTCGAGCCGCCGCCGGCTCGGTCACCCTCGTCGGCGCGATGGCTATTGCCAGCACCGGCGACTCCTTCGGATACGTGCTCGCCGCACTTCTCCTGCTCGGAGGGCTGTACTCCGCAAGCATCTCGATTGCCATCCACCGTGTCGTGACCGTCGCAATCGAGGGGCAACTCGAAACAGCCGCGTGAGCTGCATCGCTCACCCAGCGACAAGTCGAACTGGAATCGATGAACCGGACACTCGATGAACTGGCCAGTCGAGATGGTCTCACGAGGCTGCAAAACCGTCGAAGCTTGACCAAGTCAGTCGCTGACGACCATGGCCGACTACGCGGAGATTGTTGGCTTGGGTTTATTGACCTGGACCGGTTCAAGGACATCAACGACACCCTCGGTCATGCCATCGGTGACCTCGTCCTGATCACGGTGGCAGAACGGTGGTCGAGACTCCTCCCTCAGAGCGCAATGCTTGCCCGCACCGGCGGGGACGAATTCGCGCTCTTTATTCCCGACGCAACCGCAGAGGACGCACTGGAACTCTCCCCGGCGACTCATCGACGCGTTGACCGTACCGATCGAGGTCGATCGTGAAGCCTCGGTCGAGGTTTCATGTTCGATCGGCATATGTCGCGGCATGGCCGGCGAACCGTTCGCATCGGCAATGTCGAGGGCGGATTCCGCACTCTACGAAATGAAGAGCAGCGGCCGTAACGGGGTCGTTGCATTGTCGGCGACAAGCGACTGACTTGGTGACATCATCGGCTTCCTCGTTGCCTCTGAACGAAACCCGCGTCTCGGCAGCCCGCGTGGCCTACCGAGATCTGGCCAACGTCATCATCACCGACGTCGCTCCGCCGATTGAGATCGCCGAGTGCAGCCTTCGGGGAACGCTCCTACGAGCGGGTGCCGACCTTGATGGCGCCCGAGCCCGCGCATAAGCACGACTGAACGAACCGAATACGGTGGCGTGATGAATGAACAAACAGTCAAGCTGAACATCCACTCGTCACGGATCACTCAGCCCAAGAGCCAAGGTGCCTCCCAGGCGATGCTCTTGGCCACGGGTCTGAGCCAGTCGGACCTGGACAAGCCCCAGATTGGTATCGCAGCATGCTGGTTCGAGGGCAACCCGTGCAACATGCACCTCGACGGCCTGGGTCTCCACGTGAAACGCGGCGTCGTCGACTCGGGTCTCGTCGGTATGCGATTCAACACGATTGGTGTCTCCGATGGCATCTCCATGGGAACCGATGGCATGTCGTACTCGCTACAGAGCCGCGACCTGATCGCCGATTCGATCGAGACGGTCGTGGCGGCCCAGTGGTACGACGGCCTTGTGACGTTGCCCGGATGTGACAAGAACATGCCTGGCTGCGTTATCGCGATGGGGCGCCTCGACCGGCCGGCGATCATGGTCTACGGCGGCACGATACGGGCAGGCTGCGGGACCATCGGGGGCGTCGAAGAGAAGCTCGACGTCGTGTCTGCCTTCCAGAGTTACGGGCAGTTCCTCGCGGGGACGATTACAGAAGAAGAACGTCAGACGATTGTGTCGTGTGCCATTCCCGGGGCTGGTGCGTGCGGCGGGATGTATACCGCAAACACGATGGCCACCGCTATCGAAGCGATGGGCTTGAGCCTGCCGCACTCGTCAAGCACCCCCGCTGACGACCCCGCCAAGGTCCAGGAGTGTGTCGCTGCCGGCGCAATGATGGAAATGCTCCTCTCGGAGGGATTGACGCCGCGCCAGATCGTCACCCGCGAGTCGCTCGAGAACGCAATGGTGGTGACCATGGCACTGGGTGGATCGACCAACGCGGTGTTGCACATGATCGCGATCGCCCGCGCATTCGAGCTCGACCTGACCCTCGACGACTGGCTCGCAACGAGCGCACGAGTGCCACTGCTCGCCGATCTCAAACCGTCAGGACAGTACGTGATGGAAGACCTCCATGCCGTTGGTGGGGCTCCTGGTGTGATGCGGTACCTGCTCGACGAGGGGATGCTCGACGGCGACCAGATGACAGTGACCGGCAAGACGTTGGGCGAGAACCTGTCCGAGGTGCCTCGCCTCCTCAAGGATCAAGACATTGTTTCGTCGCTCGAGAACGCAGTGAAGTCGAGGGGTCATATCTCGATCCTGCGCGGCAACCTCGCGCCTGGCGGCGCGGTGGGCAAGATCACCGGCAAGCAGGGACTGCTCTTCACAGGGCCAGCGCGTGTGTTCGACTCTGAAGAAGACATGATCGCGGGGCTCGAAGAAGGTCGGATCCAGTCGGGCGATGTGATTGTGATTCGCTACGAGGGTCCCAAGGGTGGACCGGGAATGCCCGAGATGCTGACGCCCACCAGCGCGCTTGCAGGAGCGGGCTTCCTCGACGATGTCGCGTTGATCACCGACGGACGCTTCTCCGGTGGAAGCCACGGTTTCATTGTTGGACACGTCGTTCCCGAGGCCCAAGAAGGCGGCCCGATCGCTCTGGTGCGTGACGGGGATGTCATCACGATCGACGACGAGACCCATGAGATGACCGTGGCGATCACCGACAGCGAACTCGCTGCCCGTGCCGAGCAATGGGTGGCACCACCGTTCAAGGCCACGTCGGGCACGTTGTGGAAGTACATCCGCCTCGTCGAAGACGCATCGAACGGCTGTGTCACCGATGGTTGAGCGAACTCGGCCAGTTCTCTGCACAGCCAGATGAAGCCCGACCGTACAAACGAAGCCCGATTCAGCTCCGCCGTCGACACCGATGTCGTACGGATCATCGAACGAGCCGAGGAGGGCACACACGAATGAACTTCAATCGGCACCCGTTGCGTTGATCGGTCGGCTGGCGCGTTTCAGCGGTCTTGGTGCAGGTATGTCGGTCAGATGGCTTCCCCGAGTTCATCGAATGCTGCCGCCAGGCATAGAACGACGCGACATCACTGACGGAGCGTGCTGGTCGTTGCTGGATGTGACGCTATTGCGTCTCGCCCACAGAGCAGGACGCCGCCGTCTGGCTCAGCGGATGCTCGTCCGCGTTTGAAGGCAACGCAGCGCCGCGATCGGAGCCGGTTTGGGGAGTGGGACTTTGGGCTCTGCCATAGACGACTTGGGACAACGAGTCTGAGAGGAGTTCGACACTTCAACGGAGAAACACTCATGGCACGTGCAGTAGGTATTGATCTCGGTACGACCAACTCAGTGGTTGCGGTCATGGAAGGTGGACAGCCGACTATCGTTCCCAATGCTGAAGGAGACCGCACGACCCC
>JBLINY010000112.1:0-14311 GCA_047638695.1 Acidimicrobiales bacterium
GGGCAGCCAGTACCGACTGCGCCACCTGCATCGACGTGATCTTGTCGCACACCGCGGTCGCAACCAGCGTGGGGCGACCCTGATCATCGACCTGTACGTAGGGATAGGCACCAATCGATTGCACAACAGGATCGAACGCTGGACGGTGGGAATACGGCCCGTCGTCACCAAACCCGCTTATCGAACACATGATCAGGTCGGGATTGATGGCCGACAGCTCGCTCCAGCCGACGCCCAGCCGTTCGAGGGCTCCGGGGCGGAAGTTCTGAACAACCACATCGGCGTCGCGCACAAGCTCTTTTAGAATCGCGATGCCGCTCTCGTGCTTCAGGTCGAGCGCGATGTTTCGCTTGTTGCGATTCATGGCGGCGAACATGGCACTTATCCCCGACCCCTCGAGCAACGCTCCCGATTCGCGAACGATGTCGGGCGCATCAGCACGCTCGACCATGATCACGTCAGCGCCTTGGTCGGCCAGCATCGTCGTCGCAAACGGTCCGGAAATAACGGCCGACAGGTCGATGACCCGAATACCGGTGAGCGGGCCATCAGCGAACTGACCGTTCGAACCATTGATCATCTGCGACTCCCCAAGCGGCGTGTGTTGCCAGAGCGTGCCAGGGATGTCAGGGGAATGTCAGATCCGCCGGCTCACCACCGACTCAGCCTTCGGCTTGAACCTCGTTGAAGTGCTCAACCATCGTCGTCGCTTCCAACAGGTTCAGTCGGAAATGAGAGATCAGAAGCGACACCAACTTCGGGTCGTCCAGGTCGAACAGCGGGGCAAAGACATCCCACTCGGATTCCCGCAGGTTCACCGGTACTCCCTCGGCCAGCGAACGCATGGTTCGCAACGCCGAGCCAATGCTGATCAGCTTCGCCTCGTTGTCGGCACCGTTGATATCAACAGCCAGCCATCCAATCCAAAGGGTCTGAGTCGCGGCATCAAATCGAGGAGGCGTTCTCTTCGACCAGTTCCGAGCCTCGGTCTGGCCCGCGTGGAGGCCATAGGTCTTCGCAAGACTCTCGAGAACGTCATCAGACGGGGCCCTTACCCCGGTCTCGAAATGCTCGAGGTGACCTACCGATATGCCGATCTCTCCCGCTGCGAACTCGATGGTCCATCCGAAGCGACGACGAATAGTCGCCCACATCTCGGGCTCTGGCATCGACTCACGGGTAGGAAGCGGAATCACCGAAGCGGAAGGCGCTCCATCGCGGGCCGAAAAGGACATGATTAAGAGATCGACACTTGTTAACCGCTACCAGATGGGCCATCGGACCTCTTCTCTTTAGCTCCTTTCGTTCGGCCCTTCCCCGTGCCCCTCGTGATCGGCTGGATAGGCCAGGATGGCCACAACGGAGAACAGGTAGCCACCGCCAATCAAGAACCAGATGTTCCGGAACGACTCGATCGACTCGTTGTCGCGGCCACCGAGGATCACCACAGCAAGCGCCACGCCGATAGCACCGGCCAATCTGCGCACCGTCTGGAAGGCGGCGTTGGCGCTGGCCAGCGACGCCTCGGGCATTGCGGCCAACCCGGCGTTGGTAATGACAATGCCGACCATCCCAGCTCCAACACCAAACAACAGAAGACCGGGGAGATAGCCGGCCCAGTAGTTCGGCTCGGTCTCGGCCCTGAGGACCCACCACGCCATGCCACTTGCCGCCACCAGTCCACCGGCGATCAGCACGCGCCGGTAGCCGTTGCGATCTGACCAATGGCCTACCGGTATCGACACGAAACTGGCGATCATGCCAATAGCTACCGCGGTCCCGCCCGCCAGTGCCGAGTATCCCCAAACGTTGATGAGGAACAGGGGCGTGGTGAAAAACCACACAAAGATTGCCATCTGCGTGCCCGTTTGCGAGAGGTTGGCCACCGCGAATCGCCGATCGGCGAACAGTCCCAGGTCGAGGAGAGGGGCGGTGGCTCGATGGCACCAAACGAAGAACACAACCAGGAGTGCCACACACGTGGCGGCCGAACCGAGCACTCCTACGCTGCCCCAGCCCCACCGTGGGCCCTGTAACAGCGAGAACGTCAGCATGGCGATACCCAGTGTTCCCGTCACGGTGCCGAACAAGTCGAGCCGGTCCCCCGTCTTCGTCGGCTGATCAACCCTGAGCACCCGCCGACCGGCCAACAACACGACCAAGGCAATAGGAACGTTCAGAAGAAAGACGAGACGCCAGCTCGATGCCTCGATGGCGACGGCCCCCAAGGTCGGCCCGGCTGCAGCGCCGGCCGACGCAACCGTGCCCCAGATACCAATGGCGAGTCCCCGTTTCTGGGGTGGGAACTCGGGCAACAACAGAGCCACCGAGGTCGAGGTCAACAATGCCGACCCCGCACCCTGTACCAGACGGGCGGCGATGAGAAGTTCAACGGAAGGGGCAACGGCGGTGAGGGTCGATGCCACCGTGAACACCGACATCCCGATGAGGAAGATCCGGCGGCGGCCATGTTGATCGGCGAGACGGCCGGATACCAGCAGAAGCGCCGCCGCCATGATCGAGAAGCCGGAAGAGATCCAGACAACCGTCGAGCGGGGCGAGTTGGGGAAACTGCGTTCAATGAAGGGGAAGGCGACGTTCACTGCGTTGTTGTCGAGGATGATGGTGAACATGGCGGCGGAGACCAGCGCCAGCACCGCCCACGCCCGCGTTGGTATGACCGCGGTGTCGGCGACGGTCGCGGTGTCGGCGACGGTCGCGGTGTCGGCGACGGTCGCGGTGTCGGCGACGGTCGCGGTGTCGGCGACGGTCACGGTGTCGGCGACGGTCGCGGTGTCGGCGTCCACACTGGATGACGGGCCACCCGATGGTGTCTCCGCAAGATGGCTGACGCGCTTCACGCCAGATGGCTAGCACTGCCCAACGGGCCCGGCGAACGCTGGCGCTGAGCGAATCGCTCTCCCACCCGAGCCCTTGACCACGAACGAACCCGCACTGCTAGGTTCCGGATCGCGACGAAGGGACACGCAATGGTTGAAATCAGCGGACAGTGTGACGAAGGATTCGGAGCGGTGAAGGATGCCTTTGCCGCCAACTTCGAACGCAACGGCGATGTCGGGGCTTCGTGCGCTGTAGTGCAGAACGGCGAACTGGTCGTCGATCTCTGGGGTGGCACCCTCGACGAAGATGGCACCACGCCATGGGCCGAAGACACCATCGTCAACGTCTTCTCGACAACCAAGACGATGAGCTGTCTGTCACTGCTGGTTCTGGCCAGTCGGGGTCTGGTCGACGTCGATGCTCCCGTCCACACCTACTGGCCCGAATTCGAGCAGGCGGGGAAAGCGAACGTTCTCGTTCGTCATCTGCTCTCTCACACCGCCGGTCTGTCCGGATGGGACGAGCGTTTGGAACCAGCTGACCTCTACGACTGGGACAAAGTAACGAGTCTCCTGGCCGCGCAAGCCTCCTGGTGGGAGCCGGGCACGGCCTCGGGCTACCACAGCATCACGCAGGGCTACTTGGTGGGCGAAGTCGTCAAACGGGTTGACGGACGATCGGTTGGCCAGTTCTTCGCCGAAGAAATCGCCACGCCGCTGGGGGCCGACTTCCACATCGGAACCTCAGCCGAACACGACTCCCGCGTCGCTCCACTCATCCCGGCGCCGCCGCTCCTGTTTGAAGCATCGACCGAGAGCGGCGGCAAAGAATCAATTGCCTACCGCACCTCAAATCCGCGACTGTCGGCCGAAGAGTCGTCAACCATTCCGTGGCGCCGAGCCGAGATCCCGGCCGCTGGAGGCCACGGCAATGCTCGCGGCGTTGCGCTGGCCCAGGGCGTGGTGTCGGCCGGAGGGTCGGCTCAGGGTGTCGACCTGTTGTCTCCCGCCGTCATCGACCGCATCTTCGATGTGCAAGCCGCCGGCCGCGACCTGGTGCTGGGCATCGGGGTCACCTTCGGAGTGGGCTATGGACTCAACTCACCTCGTGCCCCGATCAGCCCGAACGCTCGAGTCTGTTACTGGGGCGGGTGGGGCGGTTCATTAGTCGTCAACGACGTCGACGCCGGCTTCACCATGGCCTATGTGATGAATCGCATGGGCGAAGGGACAGTCGGCGACGACCGGGCCCACGCCATCCTCCGAGGGTGCTACGAGTCGCTCGGCTAGAGGCCGGAACCCATCCGCCCAGCGCCGCTCGTTCAGTCGGCGCTGGCTCAGTCGGCGCTGGGTCAGTCGGCGCGAAGACGGAGGTCGAAGCTGAGATCGCTGCTCGACAACGAGCGATTGTGGACCTCGACCGCCATCACGTTTTCGCCTGCGATCAGGACCCCAACCGGCAGCGAGAAATCTCGAAGGGCATCCTCATCGACATATCGGGTGGATGACGCATTCGTGTTGTGGCCGATCGGGCCGGTTGGCATGTTGTCCCGGGCGACCTCGACACCGTTCACAAAGATGACGGCACCATCGTCGGCCCGCAGTGTGGCGACAAGTAAGGCCACTACGCCGGGATCGGCGATCGTGAACGTCGTGCGGAAGTACACCGTCTTCTGCGACGAATTGACCACTGTTGACTCGTCACCATCACCGAAGCCCAACTCGGCTGAACCGGCAGACCATGCGACCGCGTCGAAACCAGCCGTTGTCCACCCGGCAGGGGCTGCGCCGCTGTCGAAGTAGCGCCAGGCCGAGCCGAGAGCGACAACCTCACCGGGCGGATTGCCGCCAACGCCACCGCCTCGCACCCGACCGACGAGCGCCATGTCGAAACTGAGGTCGCTGCTCGTAATCGAGCGATTGTGGACCTCGACTGCCACCACGTTCTCGCCCGCCACCAACGAAGCGGTAGACAGCGAGAAGTCGCGGAGATCATTCTCGCCGATATAGCGAGTACGGGCAGCGCTGGTGTTGTGGCCAATCGGGCCTTCCGGCATGTTGTCCCGGGCGACCTCCACACCGTTCAAATAGACAACGGCGCCATCATCAGCCCGAAGCGTGGCGGTGAGCGCCCTCACATCGGCCGGGTCATCAACCGTGAACGTCTTCCTGAAGTAACTGGTCTTCTGAGCGGAACTCACAACTGTTACCTCGTCACCGTCGCCGAACCCCAGCTCGGCCGGACCCGACGCCCATCCCGCATCATCGAAACCGGACCCCGTCCAACCAACGGGAGCAGCGCCGGCGTCGAAGAAGCGCCAGGAGCGACCGAGCCCGATGAACTGCACGTCGCTTTCCTCGTCATCGAGTGGGAAATCAACCGAATCGACGAGCGCACCACCGGCCGTCCGGAGCTCGAGTTGTCCTCCAGCATCGGAGAGTGAACCGCTGTAGGTGCTGCTTACGAAGTTGGCGGCGCCATGTACCGCACGGAAGGTGTTGTCATCGGCGACGAGATACGCAGTCGCCCCGGGTATGAGCACCGTGCCCGGAGCAATCGTGGCGCTCACTCCCCCGCCGACGAACCAACCGGACAGGTCGACCGACTCGTTGGCCGAGGTGTTCTGGATCCGTAAGAACTCCGCAGCTTGGCCAGCCGCTGAGGCATGTTCGACCTGGACAATCTCGATGGGTGTTTGGCCCGATGCAGCGGGAGGAAACAGGCCCGATCCGTCGATGCCGCTGTTCGAGGCCACGTCATCACGACGCGCTTCGATGCCACCAAAGAGCACCTGCTGATGGCGAGATGCCGTCCTGCCGCCCCACATTGCCCGGTCAAGCTCGAAATCGGCTCGATAGGGATCGAAGATGCTGGCGGCGAAATCTTCGTAGTCTGACGGCTGCAGCTGGGCATCGATGAGTGTGCGCACCCGCCGGAAGTACATCTGCTCGAAACCTGGATGGTTCATCAACGCAATCATGAACTTCTGACCGTTGTCGGCTGGCGTGACGAAATCGCCATCGGTGTCAACGGCGTCGGTGCGGAACATCGTGTCCATGTCCCAAAGCATCATCTCCCAGCGGCCGGTACCGGTCGTGTCGTTGGTGACGTAGTAGTTGTACCAACTCGAGTCGCTGTGCCGAAGCACACTGATAACCGCCGCGTAGTTGATCATCTGAGGAACGTTCAGGTGCTCCCACATCCAATCACGCTGCGAGACCGTTGGCGGGGCGTCAAGCATCGTCGTCAGCTCATGTAGGTCACTCCAGTCATCGTCGTCGCCCTCCTTCTTGTCCCAGTCCAAGCTGTCGATCAGGGCCTGCTCGCTCGACCGCGCCCGGCCGCGCTGTTTCTCGGCCTTGTAGAGCGCCCAGTCCGATCGTCCGTTCTCGTCCCGCCAGCGGCCGTCGTAGACACCGCCCAACGTAGCGACGCTGTAGAACTCGCCATTTCGCTGCGTTCGAATCTTGAAGTACTGAAGCGAGAGCAGACCGGCTGCCTCTGCAGTACCCCAGCCAAGCTCCTCGTGCACATAGTTGCTCCGCTGCATGTTGAACTCGTCAACAGGTGAGTCGAGCAGACCCCCCATGTCGAACAAGTAGCCCTTCGGAAACTCGACTTTCCAACTCACCTTGTTCTCGACCCGGCTCGAGTTGCCTCGGATATACATTTCGACGTTGTCGATGACAACACCGTCGTAGGCCACGACCGCGTCGCCGGTGACGTCATCGAAGCGGTGATTTGCGAGCAAGTCATCATGGACGGCGTCATCCATGAACCACTCGAGTAGCGGAAGCGACGACGAGACGGCGGGGTCATCGACGACGACCCCGCGGTAGTCGATCGTGTCGGTGGGATCAGGAACTCCAGCGACCACACCAGCGCGGACAACATCAAGGCGGTAACGAACCAGGTCGCCTGCCAGCTGGCCCGGGATAACAGCTGACCAGACACCGTCTCCTGCGCCTCCGACACTGCTTGGGCCATCATCCATCACCAACTGCTGCTCGGCTCCCCAACCGATCACATAGCTCAGGGTCGCCGTGTCGATCTCGCTGAGCCCAGCCGAGATGATGATCGACTCCCCAGGAGATGGACGGAAGGGCGAGGCGACAACATTTTCGATGGTCGGAAAGACAACACCGTCAACCGAGTTGACGGCCCCAACGGTGTGGCCAACAGGTGCGATCGAGGCAAGCCAGTTCGCCGCGTCCGCATTATCGGCGTCGAGGTCAACCAGTTCGAGGCTCGGACCTGTCCCGTCTGCGGCAGCAGGCCAAGGTGCGGCATCGTCGTAGGTCACGGTATCGATCAACGTTCCGGCGGCATCGACGAGGTCAATCGTCTCGCCACCGTTGCTGAGACCGCCGGCGTACTGCCCAAGGGGCAGCACGGCCGGACCATAGGCAGCCGCGAAACCGCCAAGATCGTCGGTGACAACGATGTACTCATCGGGATCCAGCGTGGTGCCAACGGGAAAACAGAAGTCGATCCCTGTGGCCACGCACCAGTTCGAGATGTCCTGGCTTGCTGGCCCTCGATTCACGACCTCGAGAAACTCGACCGGTGCAGCGTCTGGCGGGTTGTACATCAACTCGCTGATAACGACGTCGCTCGGGGCCGCCACCACCGCAGGTACTCCAACAACTGAAATCAGGGCAGCCGAAAGCCCGGCCACCAGAAACTTCTTGCCCACCATGATCGCCAAAACCTCCACCCAGCAGCGGTACCACTGACAAAGACATCAGCAAGGGCGATTCTGCCCTATCGGTTCAGCCAGCCGAGGCCTTCAATCCCCGATCGAGATCGTCCGACAGGTCTTCCAAGTCTTCGAGCCCAACTGACAATCGCACCATGCCATCACCGATACCAACCGCCTCGCGCGCCTCGGGAGACAGTCGTCGATGGGTCGTGGTGGCTGGGTGGGTCACCAGGCTTTTCGAGTCCCCAACGTTGTTGGAGATGTCGAACAATCTCAGCCCATCGAGGAAGCCGAAGGCTCGTTCCTTGGTGCCAACATCGATAGTAAAGATCGTGCCTCCGGCGCTCATCTGCAGCTTGGCCAGATCATGCTGGGGATGCGAAGGGAGGAACGGATAACGAACGGTTGCAACCCTGGCATCTGCTTCCAGGCGGCCCGCCAGTTCGGCACACGTTCGACTCGATTCCTCGACCCGCAGACGGATGGTCTCGAGCCCCTTGGCCAGCACCCAAGCATTGAATGGGCTGAGGCTGGGGCCGGTGTGCCGAAGGAACTGCATCAGGGTTTTGTCGATGTACTCCGAAGGCCCCAACACGGCCCCACCCATGGTGCGACCCTGACCATCGATGTGTTTGGTCGCCGAGTAGACCACGACATCGGCGCCGAACTCGAGCGGCTTCTGCAACACCGGCGATGCGAACACGTTGTCGACGATCACCAGGGCTCCGGCGTCATGCGCCATGTTGCACACGGGCGCGAGGTCGATGATCTCGAGGCCCGGATTGGACGGAGTCTCGAGGAAGACTGCCTTGGCCCCGCCAGCAAGGGCTTGCTCCCACTCTGCCAGTGAAGTGCCGTCGATCAGAGTCGTGTGCACCCCCAGCCGGGGCAGAATCTCGTCGAGGATCACATGACACGAACCGAAGAGGGCCCGAGACGCAACAACGCGATCACCTGCGGCGACCAAGCTGGCGAGCGAAGCGAACACCGCAGCCATGCCACTAGCTGTGGCCATACATGACTCGGCCCCTTCGAGCAGTCGCAGCCGCTCCTCGAAAACCGAAACGGTCGGGTTGCCGTAGCGCGAATAGATGTAGCGATCGTGCTCACCGGCGAAAGCAGCCTCGGCCTCAGCTGCGGTCGAGTACACATATCCCGACGTGGGGTAGATGGCTTCGGCCGTCTCGTCAAAGCGCGAGCGCTCGAGGCCACCGCGCACCAGTCGCGTCGCCTCCCCCAGGGCATGTCCCTCATCGGCTGGCCCGGGCAATTCGCTTACTTCTGAACCCATGGGAGGGTCTCCTTCCAACCGCCATGGCGGTGGCCGGCTGAGTCGAGATCTCCCTCGAACCCAGCTGACACGTTGTAGAGATCAGCAAAACCGGCTGCGGCGAGGGCGCCAGCCGCCGCCAGCGAACGCACGCCCGATCGGCAGAGGAGCAGCACGGGCTGGTGCGGCGTCAGACGTTCCGAGGCCTGTGAAACGAAGCGTTCGTTGTTCTCGCCTCCGGGGAAACGATTCCATTCGATCAAATGTGTCGTTTTGCCGATATCGGCAAGATCTGGAACCCCGACATAGTTCCACTCGGCGTCCGTGCGAACATCGATGAGTTCGGCATCGGCGGTCGAGGCGAGAAGGATCCACGCCTCCTGTAACGAAACTTCCTTGCAGATCATGATTTCCCTGTTCAGCTGAAGTGCGGGATTCCCGACATCTTTGGTCGACTCTTGTGGCCATACACTCCTGAGACGCCGCGACCATCAGAACTGATCGTGCCATCAAAGGAGAAACCTGTTGCCCGGATCGAAGA
This sequence comes from Acidimicrobiales bacterium, assembly GCA_047638695.1. GTDB lineage: Bacteria > Actinomycetota > Acidimicrobiia > Acidimicrobiales > SZUA-35 > JAHECQ01. The sequence continues at coordinate 9,355 of JBLINY010000112.1, forward strand.
CACCACCCCCAAGCAAACTTCGATACCGCCTGCTGACCGGCCCGGACACCAGTGAATTCTGCGAGCGGATCTCAGCTGCTCTCGACGGCGGCTACGAGCTGTACGGCTCACCCGCCATTACATTCGATACACAGACACAGTCTCGCATCGTGGCGCAGGCGATTATTTTGCCCGACTAGGTCGAGCAGCTGAGCGGCGTCTGTGTCGAAGCAGACTCAGACCTGACTTCACCACTTCAGCTTGGCTGCTTCACGACTCGGAGATACGGCAACGGGGTCTCCCAGCCATCAGGGTACTTTTCGGCTGCCTGCTCGTTGGTAACCGACGGGACGATGATCACATCGTCGCCTTGGGTCCAGTTGGCTGGCGTGGCCACCTGCTCCTTCGCCGTCAGCTGGCACGAATCGAGAATCCGCATGATCTCGGCGAAGTTGCGGCCCGTGGTCATCGGATAGGTGAGCGTGACCTTGATCTTCTTGTCTGGCCCGATGATGAAGACAGATCGTGCCGTGGCGTTGTCGCCCGCCGTCCGCCCCTCGGACGAATCACCGGCATCGGCCGGCAGCATGTCATAGAGCTTCACGATCTCGAGGTTCTCGTCGCCAATCAGCGGGTACTTCACCGCGTGGCCCTGCGATGACTCGATGTCCTTGGCCCACGCTTCGTGATCGGACACGCCGTCGACACTGATGCCGATGATCTTGCAGTTGCGCTGGGCGAAGTCCGGCTGCAAAGCGGCGACCGCTCCAAGTTCGGTGGTACAAACCGGCGTGAAGTCTTTCGGGTGTGAGAACAGCAGCGCCCAACCATCTCCGATCCAGTCGTGAAAATTGATTGTGCCCTGGGTGGTCTCGGCAGTGAAGTCGGGTGCGATGTCGTTTATCCGTAGAGCCATGAGAAGTTCCTTCCAAATACGAATATTCCGATCAACTTAGTCAGGAATAGAAGGGAACCCAACATCAGGTCAGCTCATCGGCGGCCAGGATTTCGGCGATTCGTTCCGGACTTATGCGGACCTCAACGCCAGCCCGCTCTTCTTGCAGCAGCATCGCGGTGCGGGAGTCTCGGCCCTCCCATCCCCGGTTCATGGCTTCGGTGAGCTCTTGGAGGGTCAGGTTGGCCAGGCGCATTGGGACATCGAACTCGCGGCCAACCTCGCAGGCCAGCGAGACATCTTTGCGGGCCAAGGTCAGCGCAAAGTCGGGTGGATCGAATCGACCGGGCAAGAAATTGCGGCTCAATGAATCGAACGTCCGGCGACGACCTAGCGCCCCCATTCGCACCGCCTCCCAGAGGCCCTCCGGGTCGACCCCCGCCTTCACACCCATGGTGAATGTCTCGGCCAGAGCTGTCTGGATGATGTAACCGCTGCAGTTGTGCACCAGTTTGGCGACCGACCCGGCGCCGATTTCACCCACCAGGTGCGGTGCGTCGCTGAAGCTGGATAGCACCGGCTCCCACTTGGCGAAGGCCTCGGCGTCACCACCTACCCAAACGGCCAACTTTCCCGACTTCGCACCGTCGGGACCTCCGCTGACCGGAGCATCGAAGACGTCGACGCCTCGCTCACTCAGCGCGACCCCGATCGCCCGCATCATGGTCGGCGAGTTGGTGCTGAGGTCGAAGTAAGCCATGCCCTCGTGGGCTCCTTCGATCAGGCCACCCGCTCCGAGGGCTACTGCCTCTACTTCAGCCGGTCCTGGCAACGAGGTGAACACAACGTCGGACCCGCTGGCGACCGCGGCCGCCGTGTCGGCCCAAGCTGCGCCCCCGGCCAGCAACGGGTCTGCGGCCGTGCGGTTGAGGTCGGAGACGACGAGATCGTGTCCGGCGGCCAACAGGTTGGCCGACATGCCGGCCCCCATAGTTCCGAGCCCGATGAATCCAACCTTCATGAGTCTTGCCTCTTTCGTGGGGGTAGGTGCAACGACGCAACCGCGCCGACAAGGTCGTCAGACGGCGGCGGATACAAACTCAGCACCAACGGATCGTGGCCGGGAACGACATGCTCGTCGCTATCGGCCAGCGTTCTGATGCGGCGGTGCCCATCGAGCAGGTCGCTCAACGAGTCGTGAGTGGCAAACGCTCTGCCATCCAAGAAGTTCTCGTAAAAGTGGGAACTATCGGACGCTACGACGACTCTTCCCCTCGCGGTGTTGACCCGCAGCGCCATCTGGCCCGGCGTGTGGCCGGGAATGTGGTGCAGGCTGAGGCCTCGAGGTAACCCGGCATCCTCGCCCTCGACATCACCCGAGTGGAACAGCACCCGTTCGGCGTACACGTGGCGAACCATCGCCACCACATCATCGACACGAAACGAATGCCGGACGGCATCATGAGTCATGGCCCGACCCGTGGCAAAGCCCATCTCGGCATCCTGTATATGGAAACGAGCATTCGGGAAGGCGTCGAGGTTGCCGGCATGGTCGTAGTGCAGATGAGTGATGACGACATCGGCAACTTCGAGCGGATCGACACCAATGAGGGCTAGTGCTTCGGCCGGCGTGCGCAGGAAGGTCCTCCCCCGCCGCTCGCCTTCTTCCCTGCTGAATCCGGTGTCGACAACGACGGTGCGATCGCCGTCGCGCAGGGCCCAGATGAAGTAGTCCATGGCCATCGGGCCGTCGTGGGGATCACCGCCAGCGAACATGCCTGACCGCGTACCCATTCGTTCCGCGTATTTGAGGGCATACACCTCGAATTCAGCCAGCGAACTAGTCACAGGAAGAAAGCTAGTCCTATACAGCGGACGGTTTCGATCAGCCGCCTTCACCTAGTCGCGGGCTGGTTCTATTCGAAGGCGGGCGTCTTTGTCTTGGCGTAGGTGAGCTTGTGCGTCACCTTGCCATCGTCGTTGTAGGTGATGAAGTCGAGGCCTCGCCACGACATCGGCTCGCCCTTCACCGTGAGGGTGCAACGCCACGACGCGACCGCCTTGTTGTTGGTCGGGTCGATCACCAGGTCTTCGTCGAGAAACTTCATCTCGCCGAATGCCCCCTCGAATTGCGGAGCGAACGCGGCCCGCACATCAGCCGGCCCCTTGCTGGTTCGGCCATTGAATTCTTCGTAGATTCCATCGTCGGCGAAGTAGCTCATCATTTTGTCGAGGTCGTTCGTATTGAACGCCCCAATGAAGCCGGCGGTGACTGCTTCGATCTCTGCACGATTCATTTCGGTTGCTCCGGTCGTCGGTCTCCCGTCATCTTACGGGCTACCCGATAGTGCGTGTTGGGCGGACATTTCGGCCTAGCCGCGGTCTTCCGCCATCATCGGCCGAGAAGGATTAGTCAAGATTTGAGGTTGGCTTAGGGCAGCCGAGCTCCCGACGCGTCAAGCTGACGGGTGATGAGAAGACGACTCGGCTGGCTACGCGGCGCGTTCGTCCAGTTCGCCATAGCCGGAGCGATCGGGACCCTGGCAATCAGCGTTGGCGGCCTGGTGGCTTCTCGGCGTGCGGGTGAAGCTGAAGCAATGGCCGAGGTTCGAGCTCAGACCGCCACCATTGCTCGCGTTGTCCTCGAACCCAATCTGTCGCCCGAACTTCTCGCCGGCGACCCCGCGGCTCTGGCTCGGTTCGATGCCATCGTGACCGAGAGGGTGCTCGACGGTTCAACGGTCCGGGTGAAGCTGTGGGACGCCGATGGTCGAATCGTGTACTCGGACGAGCCCCGTCTGATCGGCGAGCAGTACGAGCTCGATGACGAGCAGATCGAGTCGCTGTCGTCGGGTTCGGTCGTCTCAGAGATCAGCTCTCTCGACGGACCGGAAAACCGGTTCGAAGTCGACGAGAGCCAGATGCTCGAGGTCTACCTGCCGGTGGTCGCGCCGGACGGGCGACCGTTGCTCTACGAGTCGTATTTTTCCATGTCGACGGTCGGGGCTTCGAGCGGACGCATCCGAGCAGAGTTCGTCCCGATTCTCGTTGGGGCGCTGCTGCTCGTTCACGCCATGAACCTCACCCTGGCGTGGCTTCTCAACCTCCGCCTCGGCCGCAACCAGCGAGCGCGGGAGCGACTGCTCAACAACGCCATCGAGGCTTCAGATATCGAGCGTCGGCGAATCGCGGCCGATATACACGGCGGGGTCGTGCAGGACCTGGCGGGTACGTCGTCGGTCATCACGGCGGCTGCGGAGTCGGCGGCCGCGATCTCCCCCGACCTGGCTCGTGATCTTCGATCGGCATCGGTTAGCACCCGTCGGAGTCTGCAGTCGCTCCGCTCGCTGCTGGTCGACATGTATCCGCCGAACCTTCGCACACAAGGCCTGCGTGCGGCGCTGGTCGACCTTCTCGTCCCTGGATCCAATCTCGGGATCGACTGCAAGCTGTCGACGAGCGGCGATGTCGATGATCGGTTCGAAACAACGGCGCTGATCTACCGGGTGGTCCAGGAGGCAGTTCGGAACGTCTTTCGGCACGCCGACGCCACAAGTCTGGAGGTCTCGGTAATCGCCACCGGATCGTCAACGATCGCCACCGTCACCGACAATGGCAAAGGATTTCAATACGCCGGCGTAAGCACGAACAGCTATTTCGGGCTTCGACTGATCACGGACCTGGCAACCGAGGCCGGAGCGGCGATGAAAGTGGCGTCAACGCCCGGCTCGGGAACGACGATTGAGATCGAAGTTCCCGTCGATCAGACGCTCTGATCCAGGGCCAGCGGGAGCAAGAGTGCAATCTCGCTTCCACCGAGATCGCTCTGCCCGACGTGAAACGAGCCTCCAACGTCATCGGCCGTGGACCGAGCGATGTCGAGCCCAAGCCCGGTTGAGCCATTGCCGCTGACGCCTCGCGCCAGCGCAGCTCCATCAAACCCATCGCCAGCGTCGCCAACCCAGATTCGGGCGTGGCCCCCCTCGCGACTGCAACCCACGACGAGACTTGTGCCTTCGGGGGTGTGAGCGAAGACGTTCTCAACTACCACATCAACCGCAGCGGCCAAGGCTGAAGCCTGCA
>JBLINY010000113.1:0-14256 GCA_047638695.1 Acidimicrobiales bacterium
CGAACGGCGTCGGGTTCATCAGCGATGAAGCCGAGGAGGTGGTCCGCGGCACCGAACTGGCGTTGCCTGACGCGGGCCAACTGCTCGGTGGCGTTGCCCTGGCGATGGCTGCGGCGGTCGTCACCCTTGCGATCGTAAAGGTCGCCGAGTCAACCAAATCAGCCTGAGACTCGGTGCCCGATCGTGTGGCCCCAGAATCCTCGAGGCGCCAACGACACGTCGATGAGCCACTCGAGTTGGGCGTCGTACATGCGCCGCAACTCGTGGTTTCGAGCCAATGCTTCATCACTCGGGTAGAGATCGAACCCGTGCTCGGCCATGGCCGAGTAGAGCTCGTCATACTGCGAACGCTCGGCGTATGAGGCATCGAGGCGGGCCCGGTACTCGCTGAGGTCAACGCCGGCCGTGAGTTCTTGGAAGAGTCTGATCGATCGACGCAACATCCAGTATGCGGCGCGTCGATCCGCCCCGCGAATCATCTCGCAGTGCAGTGCAGCATCGGCCATCAGGCCGAGGGCCGTGATCCAGTTCTGACCGCTGTGATGTGAACGAAAGAAGCGGAGCATAGGAAAGGTGGTGTGGGTCTCGAGCACTCCTGCCACCCAGTCTTCCCATTCGCTGAAGTGGGCCAGTAGTTCGTCGACGTCAGCGTCGGGCGACCAGGCCATCACCAGGCTGGTGGGCGTTATGCGCTCCTCGGTGCCGTCATCGAGCGTCATCAACTTCCGTTCCCGCTCGCTGAACGCCGAGTACAGGGCTGGCAGGTAGCCAATGACCAGTGCCGTAGTGAGAACCCCGGAAAAGGCCTCGACGATGGCGCCCAGTCGTGAGATCTGACCGGCTGGCACCACCTCACCGAAACCGACGGTGAAGAACACCACGCCGGAGTAGTAGAGCGAATCGAGCAGACCGTCGACGCCGGACACACCGCCCAGCCCCCACCAGATGAGGCCGAAACCAATCACTTGCTGCGCGACCCAGGCAACCAGCAGCTCGAGCACCAGCAGCGGAGCGAAGCCGCCGAGCAGCCGGTTGCGGCTCGAACCCTCGGGGAGCATGAGCGCCAAGGCCCGAACAATTCGCCAGTTCGAACGAGTCAAAATCGTCGACAACCAAAGGCGGCCGCTGCTTGTCTGGGTCGTGATGAGCGTGTTGACCATGTCGGCCAACACCATCACGACCAGAATCGCGCCAACGACGACGGCAATGGTCTGCATCACGTCTGTCCCTCTCGGTTGCTGGTGGGCACGCTCGCATCCTCGCAGGTGACAACTAGGCCTCCATCACTGCGTTGGTGCTGCCATATCCACGACTGTTCGGGTAAAGCGCAACGCGATGTCATTCCTTTCGGTTCACCGACAACGAACCCTGATGGCCGCTCCGCCCCCCACCAGTGCGAACGGATGGCGTTGCCTTCGGCCTCGCGCTCACCGTCCGCTGACAGCAGCAACCCATGTCCGCGACCGCGCTGGCTATACCCAGAGCCGGAAACGGCGCCGCCGATCGAGAAGAACGCTGCTGGCTCGCCGGCCTCGAACTCGAATTCCCAGCCCAGCGGCACACGCTGGCCAATGGCTCGGCCCAAAAGCTCGTCAGGGTCATCAATCGAAAGCGCGAATGCTTCAAGGCCATAGCTCCAATGACTAAGCGGTGTCTCACAGACGAACTCAGCCCAAAGTCCCGACGTTCGCATTTCCCAACCGACACCCGGCATTGGAACCTCATGATCAACAATGACAATCGGATCGCAGTCTGCCTCGAGGACAGCTGCAAGAAACGATGCCTGCCGTTGGTTGGGTCGCACCGTCATCTGACATGAGAGCGTCAGTCGATCCGCGACGCAGTCAAGACGGTGGCTTTCAGACCATCCTGGCCGGTCGTCGGGCTCGCGACTGGCCTCGAGCGCGCTCGTGATCTCCAACATCTGACCTCCCCGCACCAAGCTACTGACCGGGCCCCTTTCGACCTACGCTCGATGCATCGTGTCCGACCTCATCCCAGACGCTTTGCGTTCACTCCACGCAGCCCTGACCGCAACGGTGCTCGAGCTGAACCTCCCCGCCTCAGCCGAGGCCCGCACCGTGCAAGCCGAGCTGAACGACTAGATCACCGACTACCTACTCCCCCGCCTCCAACGGCTCGATGCTCCCATCCTGGCGGTGTTGGGCGGATCAACCGGCTCGGGTAAGTCGACCATCACCAACACTCTTGCTGGCGCCGACGTGTCACCTGCTGGCGTGCTGCGACCCACTACTCGGGCACCGGTCCTCATCTGCAATCCGCTCGACGAGTCGTGGTTTGCCTCGGCCGACGTGCTGCCCGACCTACCTCGGCTCACCGGCGACACTGAAACGACCGCAACCGGTCAGGTGCTACGTATCCGTGCGGTCGACACCGTTCGGCCTGGGCTGGCTCTCCTCGATGCGCCCGATATCGACTCCGTCGAGAACGCCAACCGGGAGCTGGCGACTCAGCTCCTGGCCTCGGCCGATCTGTGGTTGTTCGTCACGACGGCGGTTCGCTACGCCGATGCCGTGCCGTGGGAGTTTCTCAACCGGGCACGAGAGCGAGGCACCGAGTTATCGATCATCATCAATCGAGTTCCGTCTGGCGCTGGCGACGAGATCGTCCCGCACCTCGCCGAGATGCTGACCGACGGCGGGCTAGTCGATGTGACCATTTACCCGATCGAACAACAGGCCGAACTTGTCGGGGGGCGTCTCGATGAGGCATCGATCGCACCCCTGCGGGCCCGGCTCACCGCGCTGGCCGACAACTCTGAAGAACGAGCAGCCGTGATTCGAGCGACCCTCGACGGTGCCCTCGACAGCATCCCTGCCCGGCTGGCAACCGTCGAACAGGCAGCGGTGACTCAAGACCGAGCAGCCGACGAGATGCGGCTAGCGATGGAGCGGATCTACGCGGATGCTCGGCAAACCATCGCCGCCGATGTCACCAGCGGCAAGATGTTGCGAGGAGAGGTGCTCGACCGTTGGCAAGAGCTCATCGGCACCGGCGAACTGATGCGGGCGGTCCAAAGCCGCATTGGATGGTTGCGGGACCGCATCGGGGCCGCCATTACCGGCCGCATGGCCTCCACCACTGAGGTGCAGGGTGAGATCAACTCGACCCTTGAGCAGCTCCTGATCGACCATGCTGATGCTGCGGCGTTGCGGGTTGCGATCACCTGGCGACAGCTACCCGGTGGGGAGCAGATGCTAGCGGCGGACCGCTCGCTTGAACGAGCGTCCGACGATTTTAACCAGGCTGTCGGCCCCGAAATAAGAGCCTGGCAGGACGACATCCTCGGGTTGGTGAAAGCCCGCGGCGCGGGCAAACGCAACACCGCTCGTGTGCTGGCATTCGGCGTAAACGGAGTTGGGGTCGCATTGATGATTGTGCTGTTCGCCCAGACCGGCGGCATCACCGGTGGTGAGGTGGCAGTGGCATCGGGCACGGCTGGAGTCTCACAAACACTGTTGAACGCCCTCTTCGGTGAACAGGCCGTACGCGAGCTGGCTAGCGACGCAAAGAAGATGCTGCTCGAGCGCGTCGGCGGCCTGATTGGCATCGATGCCAATCGGTTCCGCACTCGACTGTGGTCAACCGTCTCACCGGCCGAGGCGACCGCAGCCCTAGCCGTGGCCAGGGAGCAGTTCGAGGCCGCACGTTGAGAGGCTCACGAACATCGACTCAACCCGGCCTCAATCAACGTTTCACAGCCCTCGAAGCCTCTCTCGACTTGGCCGAGGGACGATTGGCGGCCGGCGTCGTCGCTGCCGGCCGCCAACTGCAGACCAAGGCGGCCGAACGACTACGTCACGGCACCGACTACACGTTGGTGGCCATGCTCGGCGCCACCGGCAGCGGCAAGTCCTCGCTTAGCAACGCCCTCGTCGGCTCCGACGTTGCGACCACAGGCGTGCGGCGACCGACTACGTCCAGCACCTTGGCCTGCGTGTTCGGCGAGCACGACGCAGCGGATTTGTTGACATGGCTCGAGGTGAAAAATCGGCATCTCGTCGGTTCTCACACGTCAGAACTCGCCGGCCTCGTACTTCTCGACGTCCCCGACCACGACTCGGTCGCCGTCGACCACCGACTCGAGATGGAGCGCATCGCCGAACACGTCGACCTCCTCGTCTGGGTCACCGATACGGAGAAGTACGCCGACCAGGCAATGCACACCTACCTTCGCCAGCTATCAGCTCACGGAGCTGTTGTGGTCACGGTGTTGAACAAGATCGATCAACTCAGCCCCAACGATCTTGACACCGTCGATCAGGATCTGCATCGACTCCTCATAAGCAACGGACTTGCCGAACCAGTCACGTTGAGGGTCTCAGCGACGACCGGCGACGGTGTGAGGGGGCTACGTGAGGTTCTGGCCAACGCGGTGCGCCAACGCGAGGCCATGACCGAGCGGCTCGGCGCCGACATCAACGTGGTGGCAGCAGGATTGGCTGCCACGGTTGGCATCGGCAACACGACGCTTGGTCGTGGGGCCGCATCGTCCTTCGTCGACGAGTTAGTGAGCGCGGCTGGCATCGAGGCGGTAACGGATGCGGTCTCACGCGGACATCGGCGCGATGCCGCTGCAGCGACGGGGTGGCCCTTCACCCGTTGGGCCCATCGGCTGCGGCCCCACCCTCTTCGCAAGCTCCACCTTGGTTCCGGAAGCCAGGGGCGAACGTCTCTGCCTGAACCCACCGGGGCCCAACAGGCCCGTGTTCAGTCCGCCATCCGGTCCGTCGCCGACACGGTCTCGCACGATCTCTCAGAGCCGTGGCCAACGCTGCTGCGTGATGCAGCGCAGCCCGACAGTCGAGTGCTGCACGATCAGCTCGACGAAGCCGTCGGGCTGGCCGTGCGCGATCACCGGCAATCGACGCCCCGGTGGTGGTCTGTTGTCGGCACCGTTCAGTTCGCTCTAGCTGTGGCCGTGGTGACGGGTGCGCTGTGGTTGTTGGCACTCGGACTCGTCGGCTACTTGCAGCTACCCGAGGTTCCAACCCCGACGTACCGTCGTGTTCCCGTTCCAACGGGTCTGCTCGTTGGCGGCGCGCTGGCCGGTTGGATCCTGGCCGTCATGTCGCGGCAATTGGCCAAGATCGGCGGACAACGTCGAGGAAGCAGTACCAGGAGGGCAGCGTCGGCGGAAGTCAAACTAGTTGCCGACCAACTCGTGCTCGATCCGCTCCGGAACGAGCTGGAGGTTCGGTCGACCTTGATCCACCAGCTTGCCATTGCCCGTTCCGGGTCAGCCCCAACCAGCTGACGACCGACCGGTCGGGCGAAACAGTAACCTCGCACTCCAATGCGCTATCTCAGTGACGAGTGGCTGGCTCGGGCCGATGAAGCCCTCACCGACCTCCCTCCCCTCGACGACGACGTCCTTGTTGGTTTCGTGGTCACAGACGGACCCAACGGCGACCGGTCCTACGGGCTCCGGCTCGGATCAGGGAGCGTCGGTGTCGAGCCCGGCTCAGGAGCTGCCGCTGTGACCCTTCGGCTTCGCTGGGATCTTGCCGTTGCTGTCTCACAGGGTCGTGCAAGCGCCCAACGCGCCTTTCTTGACGGCGAACTGGTGCTCGGCGGGAACGTTGGTCTGCTGTTAGGCCACCAACGCGAACTCAAAACAATCGACGACCGACTGGTGTCACTGCGTGCCAGCACCGACTACTAATCGAATGGACCGGCCGACGACCAACCACGGACTCGTTGCCCAGGCGCAACGCATCGCCGACGACATCTTGTTCCCCGCTGCCAACGATGTCGACCTGGCGGGCGAGATCCCCAGAGCCCAGCTACAAGCCATCGTCGATGCCGGAATCTATGGTCTGACGGGACCGGCCGAGCTGGGGGGCGCGGCGGCCAACGAGCCCACATTGTTGGCCGTCATCGAGGCTCTCGCCAGCGGTTGCCTCTCGACCTGCTTCGTGTGGGTCCAGCATCAAGGCGCCACCCGGGCGGTGGCGACGGCCGAAGGACCGGTCCACACCACGTGGGCCCGACAGCTCGCCACTGGGGAATCCAGGTCAGGGGTCGCGTTCGCTCACCTGCTTCGCACCGGTCCACCCGCCATCGTGGCCGAGCCAACGACGGACGGTTGGCTCTTCTCTGGCACCGCCCCGTGGGTTACCGGCTGGGGTTACATCGATGTCTTCCATGTCGCGGCTCGGCAAGGAGATGACATCGTGTGGGCGTTGCTCGATGGACGAGAGGCCAAGACGCTCCGCTCCCGTCAGCTGCATCTCGCAGCCATCGATTCCTCAGCCACCTATCAGATCGACTTCGACCAACACCCGGTCGACATCGACCGGCTCACCCTGATGGAACCATACGATGAGTGGCACGCCCGCTATCCCAGTGGGCTTCGTGTGAATGGGTCACTGAGTCTTGGCGTTGCTCGCCGGGCCGCCGAACTACTCGGGTCGACCGAGGCCAACGCCGAGTTGGACGATGCCAGGGCTCAGTTGGACGAGGCCGATATCGATCGTCTGCCAGAAGCACGCGGCAGAGTGAGCGCCGTGGCCGTACGGCTCACAAGCAAACTGGTGGCCAGCCACGGCGGTCGCTCGATCGTTCGCGACAACCACGGACAACGGTTGGCCCGCGAAGCCCTCTTCCTCCTGATCCAGGGTCAGACACCCGAGATTCGCGAAGCTCAACTCAGATACCTCTGAGCAGTCTTCCCGGCTACCGCTGCTGCGGTAGCGTCGCGGGTATGCCGGAGATGCCCGAGATACAGGCACACGCCGAACGTATGACAATCGCACTCGTGGGTGCTCGTCTAAAGAACTTCCAGCTGCTCAACTTCGCAGGCCTCAAGACCTTTAGCCCCGCAGCAGACGAAGCCAAGGGTGCCACGGTGGTCAATGTGACCCGACGAGCCAAGTACTTGCTCATCAACTTCGACAACGACCAGAGCCATGCGATTCATTTAATGCAGGGTGGTCGGCTTCGACCCGACCAGAAGCAGTCAAAGAAGCCACGCAATGGCATCGCTCGCTGGGTGTTCGAGGACCTTCCTGATGGTGACGGTCCTAGCACCGGCGTCGAGGCCTGGTTGCTCACCGAAGCCGGCACCGAGCGAAAGGCCGGTATCTGGGCTGTAGCCGGCGAACCAGTTGGTCAGGATCCCCTGAGCGGCCTGGGGCCAGAGGCCGATCAGATCGACCGCGACCAGCTGGCCGACTTGCTCCGTCAGCACTCACGCCGGCTACATGGTCTCTTGCGCACGCAGTCGGTCCTTGCCGGTCTTGGTCGCCTGCTCACTAACGAGGTCCTCTACGAAGCCGCCCTTTCGCCCTTTGTCAACGCGGCAAAACTCACCGACACCGAGATCGATCGCCTCCATGCCGCCATCGAGATCGTCGTCGGCGCCGCCATCGAACACGAACGGTCCCTCGACGACATCGGCAAGAGCGCCGACCGGCCGTCAAAGGTGCATAATCGCTCCGGCGAGCCCTGTCTCGGGGTTAAGGGCAAGAAGTGCGATGACACCGTGCACACCGTCGAGTACCGAAAATACACCGTCGTCTATTGCCCAACCCGCCAAACGGGCGGCAAGAAGCTCGCCGACAATACGACCAGCAAGTTTTTAAAGTAGCCCGGCCTTCAGATAGCCGAGCCGTGAGATAAACGGGCCTCGGACCCGGGCTGCCTGAGGCGGGACAACTAGAGGAGGCCGAGACCGTTCACGGTGTCGCGTTCCTCGACCAGCTCGTTCCAGCTTGCTTCGATACGAGACTGGCTGAAGTCGTTGACATCGAGGCCCTGAACAATGGCGAACTCGCCGCCGGCCTTGGTCGTGGTTGGGAACGAGGTGACGATGCCTTCGGGGGCTCCGTAGGAACCATCGGAGTAGATCGACATCGAGGCCCAGTCGCCATCGTCGGTACCCATCACCCAGTCGTGCATGTGGTCGATGGCAGCGTTCGCAGCTGATGCTGCGGAGGACAGGCCTCGTGCCTTGATGATCGCCGCACCGCGTTGACCGACCGTTGGGATGAAGTCGTTCTCGAGCCATGCCTGATCATTGACGAGCTCCGCCGCGTTCTGGCCGTTCACCTCGCAGTTGAAGAGGTCGGGGTATTGCGTGCTCGAGTGGTTACCCCAGATCGTCATCTTTTTGATGTCGTTGACTGTCGCGTTGGTCTTGGCCGCCAGTTGTGTCAGCGCCCGGTTGTGGTCGAGACGGGTCATGGCCTGGATTTGGCGAGGATCGATGTCGGGCGCGTTCGACAACGTGATGAGGGCATTGGTGTTTGCCGGGTTCCCGACGACCAACACCTTGATGTCCTTGTTAGCACTGGCGTTGACGGCCTTGCCCTGCGGCCCGAAGATGCCACCGTTGGCCTCGAGCAAATCGGCCCGCTCCATACCGTCTTTACGCGGCATAGCACCGACGAGGAGGGCATAGTCAGCGTCACCGAAGGCCACATTGGCATCGTCGGTCTTCACCATGCCGGCAAGCAGTGGGAAGGCGCAGTCGTCGAGCTCCATGGCAACGCCCTCAAGCGCACCGAGAGCAGGCGTGATCTCGAGCATCTGCAAAATCACCGGCTGGTCCGCTCCCAACATCTCTCCCGAAGCGATGCGGAACAACAGGCTGTAGCCAATTTGTCCGGCAGCTCCAGTGACAGTGACTCGAACGGGGGCGTTGCTCACAAATACTCCTTGTTTCTTGTTGCAGTGTCTTATTACGGCGTCTTAATGCGTCGTTGCGACCGATCGCACTGTATCTGCAGCCAGGGTCGAGCTGGGTAGAAACTGCCTGGCATCGCCCGAAAACGTCGGCTGCTCCACCTCGCCCCGCGACCGCAGCCCACCAATTTGGGAGGATCGTGATCTGGGAGGCGGCGTGGAGCAGCGTCAGAGAGTTCTTAGAACAAACCAGAGGACTCGATCAGCCGCCGGTGAGACAGTCGGTAGCGATCTCGAGCATGATCTGCTCTTCTTCTTCGGTGGGATTGCCACGATCGTCGAGGCGATCAACACCAATCTTCTCTTCCATGCCATCCACGATGCAGGTGGAGGTCTCGCGATCGATACCGCTCTCTTCCATTAGATCGGTGATGGTTTCTTCGCGGTCGTAACTACCACCACACGCCGACAAGCCAAAGAACGAGACGGCGAGTAGTCCGGCCGCAAGCCGAGTCCGAGTCTGCTTCGTGGGCGCAACGTCTTTCATCATTTTGCCTTTCATGGGTCCCTCCATAGGCGAGCTGGGCATCCGGCCACAGACTCAATGCGTAGGAATCTATAGGATCGGCCCGCTTTGTGGCGGATTGAGCAATTGGCCCGGACGAAGGAGATCGTGGGGATTGTCGAGCCATCCGCCATCCGCCATCCACCCTCCGCCATCCGGCTAGTGCCGGAACTGGCGCTCGCCTGTGAACACCATGGCGACACCACGCTCATTGGCAGCAGCAATGGTTTTCTCGTCATTCACCGATCCGCCGGGTTGGACAACTACGGCAACACCAGCATCCGCTGCCGCCTCGACACCATCGGGGAATGGATAGAAGGCATCCGATGCGCAGGCCCCATCGGCGGCTCGGCCAGCGGCTTTGCTCGCTGCCAACATCCCTGATTCGACCCGGTTCTGTTGGCCCGCTCCGATTCCCCAGGCTGTTCCGTTCTTCACCAGCACAATGGCATTCGAGCTGACATAGCTGCATAGCTTCCATGCCAGTGCGGCATCGTCCATTTCGACCTGCGACGGTTGGCGGTCGGTGACGACATTCCAAGTATCTGGGCCGCTCGCGAAATGATGGTTCTGTTGCACCAAGAAACCGTCGGAAAGCGGCCGCAGTGTCAGATCGGGGATCGAGGGAGGGGTCGCTTCGAGCAAGCGGGTGTTTTTCCGCTTGGCGATCAGACGGTCGATGACGCCCTCGTCAAAGCCTGGAGCAATGATCAGGTCGGCCTGCGCTGCCTCCTCAATAGCAGCCACCGTGGCTTCGTCAACTCGACGGTTCAGCGCGACGACGCCCCCGAACGCCGATCGAGGATCGCACTGGAAAGCCTGCTCGTAGGCGACGGCTAGATCGTCATGGACCGACACGCCGCACGGATTGGCGTGTTTGATGATGGCGACCGCCGGCTTGGAGCCGAGATCGTGCACCAACCGCCACGCTGCGTCAGCGTCGAAGAGATTCAGATAGCTGAGCGCCAGCCCGCTGTGCTGTTTGACGTCGTCCCACCACGTCGACGTTCCCGTGACCCGGTAGCGGGCGCCCTGCTGATGCGGGTTCTCGCCATAGCGAAGGTCCTGCGCTCGTTCGAGAGCCAGATGGATTGTCGAGGGCAGCGGATCGGTGTCGGCCAGTTCGTCATCGAACCACGTGACGATCGATGCGTCGTAGGCCGCAGTGTGAGCGAACGCTTTGCGAGCCAACTTCTTGCGCTGCGTTGCTGACGTTGATCCCGAGGCCCGGATCTCGGCAAGCACATCGTCGTAATCAGCCGGGTCGACAAGGACGGTGACGTATTCGTGGTTCTTTGCCGCGGCGCGAACCAGCGTTGGACCCCCGATATCGATGAGCTCGATCCCAGGGTCAGATCCGAACGGGTAGAGGTTGCCAACGACGATGTCGATGAGGTCGATTCCGTAGGTCTCGAGATCGGTGAGGTGAGCGGGATCGCGACGGTCGGCCAAGATGCCGCCATGCACCTTGGGATGCAGGGTTACCACCCGGTGTCCCAACATGGCGGGGAACCCGGTGAAATCGGCCACGTCCACCACGGGAATGTCGGCTTCGGCGATCACCTTGGCGGTGCCACCGGACGACACCAGCTCGACCCCCGCTTCGTGCAGCGATCGAGCGAGGTCGACGATGCCGGTCTTGTCATAAACAGAAAGAAGTGCGCGCACCCCGCCGAAGCTAGCGCCGGCTGTACAGAGATTCACGATGCACCAAACGAGAAGCCCAGCGCCGAGAGCATCTACCCGGACTGATATCGCCGGCTACTCAAGCGGTGGGTCGTCGCATCCGCCGCTGCCACCGGTGCCACCATCAGGCGTGAACCGCCTTGGCTCATCGACAAACCCGCTGCCGGGATCGTCGGTATCCAGCCAACGTTCCACTGCATCGGCCAACGCGGTTGCCGCAACGTCGAGGTATTCGTCCGTTGCAAACAACTCGGCCTCCGATCGATTGGCCAGGTAGCCGAACTCGGCCAAAACAGCAGGCATATTGGGACGCCGGATCATGCCGTACGCGTCTTCGTCGTCGCGGTTGAGAACGGCAAGGGCTCCGGCATCACTAGCCGTAACCCACTCGACATCCTCGAACTGTTCCAATGCAGCCACGATCTCCTCGTACACAAGGCCGCCCAGTCGTCGGGATTCAGCTGACCCCGACTGGACGAAGACTTCGCTGCCCGGCCCCGCCGACGGATTTACCACCGGAGCGTTGTGGTGAATGGAAATCATCACGGCAACCTCCAGCTCGTTGGCGATGGCCGCCCGACTCGACAGGGGAATCCGATAGTCGGCCGATCGAGTGAGCACCACGCTTATCCCGCGATCGGTCAATACCCGAGCCGCCCGTCGGGCCAGCAACAGGTTGAGATCCTTCTCGACCAGTCCGTTCGGACCCTGAGCCCCACTCTCGCTGCCCCCATGTCCGGCATCGATCGCAACCTCGGCGCGGTAAATCGGTGTGCCCCAGACCAGGGTCACCTCATCACCGCACGGCGTGAGGATTCGATAACCGTCGGCGCCTTCCTCGATCACCGGAACCACCACACCCGTCGGCGTAATGAGCGCCCGAGCTCGGTCGAGCGTGGTCTCTCGTTCAAACGCCGCCCGCCCGGTCAGGTCGGTCTCCGAGGGCGTCGGGTCCTCGGCAACAGGCAGCGTCGTTGGTGTGCTGGGGTTGGCCTGGGCACTGCCCGCCTCGACCATCGTCGCTCGTGCGGCATCGTTCGTCGTTGCGGGAGCACCGGTCGAAGCATCATCGACGGTGCACGCCGCGACGACCAGGCCAAGAGCAACAAAACCGGGCAGTAAACGGGGGCGAACCACAGCACCAGTGTGAACCAACAACAGCGCTTCGCCCGGACACCCCACCTCAAAACCCTGTGAGCCTCGAGCACCCCAAAGGGTGGTCGAGGCTCACAGGTTGATCAATCGACAAGAACGACCGGCACAAGGCCGATCACTTGGCTAAAGGGCAGCGACAATCTCCGCCATCAGCTCGCCGGCTTCGGTCGGGTTGTTGCCAACCTTCACCCCGGCGTCGGTGAGTGCTTCGGTCTTGGCCGCAGCCGTGCCCTTGCCCCCCGACACGATGGCGCCAGCGTGGCCCATCTTCTTTCCGGGAGGGGCCGTGACACCAGCGACGTAGCTGGAGATCGGCTTGGTGACGTTGGCCTTGATGTACTCGGCGGCTTCTTCCTCGGCCGAACCACCAATCTCGCCAATCATCATGATGGCAAGCGTGTCGGGGTCGGCTTCGAAGGCCTCGAGGCAATCGATGAAGCTTGTGCCAGGGACTGGGTCGCCACCGATGCCAACGCATGTCGTGACACCAATGTCCTTCTGTTGCAGCTCGTACAGCGCCTGGTAGGTAAGGGTTCCGGATCGGCTCACGATGCCAACTGGGCCGCCCGACTTGGCGATGTGGCCAGCCGTGATGCCAACGTTTGCCTTTCCGGGGCTGATCAGACCGGGACAGTTCGGCCCGAGCAAACGAGTATTCGGATAATCCCGCTTCAGCTTGTTGAAGAAATAGGCCTCATCCTGGGCCGGAACACCTTCGGTGATGACAACGACCAGCTCGATACCGGCCTCAGCCGCCTCCAGTACCGCTGACTGGACGCCAGGAGCGGGCACGAAGATGCAGCTGACATTGGCGCCGGTCTCGGCCCGCGCTTCGGATGCATTGGCGAAGATCGGGATGCCTTCAACATCGGTACCCGCCTTCTTGGGGTGGGTTCCACCGACGACATTGGTGCCGTACGACTGATTCAAGAGGCCGTAGTACCGGCCAGTCGAGCCGGTGAGACCCTGGTAGATGACCTTGCTGTTTTCGTCGAGAAAGATGCTCATGGTTCCTTACTCAGCCTTTCGCCAGGCTGACGGCCTTTTCGGCCGCGTCAAGCATGGTTGGTTCCATCATCAACATGTCGCTGAGGTGCGGCTCGAGAATGGCCCGGCCCTCCTCGGCATTGGTGCCATCGAGGCGAATGATCATGGGCGAGTCAAGCTTGACCCGACCCATGGCTTCGATGATTCCGTTGGCAACCTCTTCACCGCGGGTGATACCGCCAAAGATATTGATGAAGATGGCCCGCACATTGGAGTCGTTGTTGATGACCTCAAGCGCTCCCGCCATCACGTCGGCATTTGCGCCGCCACCGATGTCGAGGAAGTTCGCCGGCTTGCCGCCGACCTGGTTGATCACGTCGAGGGTGCTCATTGCCAAGCCGGCGCCGTTGGCGATAACGCCAACCGAACCATCAAGGCCGACATACTGCAGGCCCTTTGCGTGAGCCGCTTCCTCGCGCTCGTCTCGGGGCTGTGTTGCGTCGTACTGCTCGTACTCAGGGTGCTCGTACACCGCGTTGGAATCGAGGCTGACTTTGGCGTCGAGAGCGTGAACTTCGCCCGTCGGCTTAAGGATCAGGGGGTTGATCTCGCAGAGATCAGCATCACCCTCGACATAGGCGGTGTACAGCTTCAACAGAATGTCGACCGCACCAGCGTTGGCATCGGGATTGAGATTGGCCGCCGTCACCCAAGCAGCGCACGCCTCTTCGGTGAGGCCGTCGACCGGGTCGATCCAAATCTTGGCGATGGCGTCAGGGTTGTCCTCGGCCACGGTCTCGATCTCGACACCACCCTCGGCGCTGAGCATGCCAAGATGCTTCTTGGCTGAGCGGTCGAGCGTGAAGCTGGCGTAGTACTCCTCGGCGATGTCCGAGGCAGTCTCGATCCAGATGATCTTGACGATGTGACCCTTGATGTCGAGGCCGAGAATGTTCCTGGCGTGCTCGCGGCACTCGTCGGCGTTAGCAGCCAACTTCACACCGCCCGCTTTGCCTCGGCCACCTACGTGGACTTGCGCCTTCACAACAACCGGATAGCCGACGCGTTCAGCTATCTCCAACGCCTCTTCGACGTTGTCGGTTGCTGCGCCATCGGACACCGGAATGCCGTAGGACGAGAAGAATTGTTTGCCTTGATACTCGAGAAGATCCACGTCTTGGGGCCTCCGCCTCGTTGGTCGGGAATGCTCAGGC
>JBLINY010000114.1:0-13929 GCA_047638695.1 Acidimicrobiales bacterium
CCGGTAAGGCCGGGCATCTTCATGTCGGTGACGAGAATATGGTAGGCGGTGGCCTTCATTGCCCTGATTGCGTCCTCCCCTGACGTCGAAAAGTCGGCCTCCCAGTGGTCGGCGGCGAAGATCAGGGCGTTTTCGATCCCTGCCAGAATTCGGGGCTCGTCGTCAACGAAGAGGATCTTCATGATGTGGTTTCGGTGTTTGTGGGGGTGTGTGTGGTTGGGAGGGTGATCGTGAAGGTGGTGCCTTGGCCTGGGGTTGAGGCGACGGTGAGGCTTCCGTTGTGTTCGGAAACGATCACCTGATGAGCAATTGCCAGTCCTTGCCCGGTCCCCTTCCCAACCTCTTTGGTCGTGAAGAAATGGTCGAAGACCTTGGCCAGGTTCTCTTCGCTGATACCGGCCCCGTTGTCACCAATCGAGACCTGCACAGCCTCACCATCATCGATCACCGACGTCGCAATCGTGATCACACCCTCGGTGTCGCCATGACGATCCAAAATCGCGTGCGTCGCATTGACGATCATGTTCAACCAAACCTGATTCAACGGCCCAAGATTGCCATCAACCAACGGCAAGTCTTCCGCCAATTCGGTCTCAATACGGGCCGCGTACTTCCACTCGCTCCGGCACACCATCATCGTCGTGTTGATCCCCTCGTTCAGATCCACGGGCGCCATCTCGCCTGAGCCAGGATGAGAGAACCGTTTCATCGCCGTCACGATTCTCGATACGTTCTCTACACCAGCTAACGCGTCGTCGGCTGCCTTCGGGGCCCGTTCGGCCAGCATCACCAGCTTCGACTTCTGTAGCGTTTCGATCAGCACCTGACGATCATCCGCTGACGCACCGTCAGCCACCGCCGCCTGGGCCGCCTCGGCCACACCCAACAAACGAACAATCGTCGCCTTCAAGAAATGAGTGTTGTCCCCGATGTACTGCATCGGCGTATTGATCTCGTGAGCAATACCAGCAGCCAACTGCCCAACCGACTCCAACTTCTGCGCCTGCAACAACTCAGCTTGGGCTATCTGCAATTCAGACAGCCGCTCCCTCGCGAGTCGCTGTGCAGCCTCGGAGAAGTTCCACCCGATAATGAGCACAATGACGAGGGCGACGACGAAGAGGGCATGAATGATGCCCCACCTGATCGGATTGTTGATCGCTGCTTCGTGGTTGTAGACCGACTCAGGTCGGATGGTGCCGAACACGGCGTGGTGGAAAACAATGAACCCAGCCGAGCCGATGAATGCTCGCCAATCCTGGTACAGCGCCACGAGCGGAAGGAGAACGAAGAAAAGGAAATGCGACTCGATCTGACCATCGGTGAAATGAACCAACAACGATGACGCCGCCATGAGAGCAAAGGCGACGGAGAACGTTGCGACGGCGCGGCTTGAGACCCGTGCTCCGACAACGATCGCGAACGCCATCGGACTCAGCTCGAGCAACGTGTGAGCAACGCTATCATCGCCCGCACTGCCGATAGCTAACAGAAGGAGGAACAGCCCGATCGAACAGAACACAGCAAATCGGTGGCGCAACGCGAAAGACTGGTCGTCGATCCGGTGACCCTCCGGGAGGCGCTCGAGCAGGACCGCCAGGCGCGAACCTGGCGGGCTGTCGGGTATCACCGACCGGTTGGAGGTGGTGCTCGGCGGAGGTCTGATTGCGGTCATCGTGTGTCTCCGACCCTCTTGGTTTCGGTGTTTGTGGGGGTGTGTGTGGTTGGGAGGGTGATCGTGAAGGTGGTGCCTTGGCCTGGGGTTGAGGCGACGGTGAGGCTTCCGTTGTGTTCGGAAACGATCACCTGATGAGCAATTGCCAGTCCTTGCCCGGTCCCCTTCCCAACCTCTTTGGTCGTGAAGAAATGGTCGAAGACCTTGGCCAGGTTCTCTTCGCTGATACCGGCCCCGTTGTCACCAATCGAGACCTGCACAGCCTCACCATCATCGATCACCGACGTCGCAATCGTGATCACACCCTCGGTGTCGCCATGACGATCCAAAATCGCGTGCGTCGCATTGACGATCATGTTCAACCAAACCTGATTCAACGGCCCAAGATTGCCATCAACCAACGGCAAGTCTTCCGCCAATTCGGTCTCAATACGGGCCGCGTACTTCCACTCGCTCCGGCACACCATCATCGTCGTGTTGATCCCCTCGTTCAGATCCACGGGCGCCATCTCGCCTGAGCCAGGATGAGAGAACCGTTTCATCGCCGTCACGATTCTCGATACGTTCTCTACACCAGCTAACGCGTCGTCGGCTGCCTTCGGGGCCCGTTCGGCCAGCATCACCAGCTTCGACTTCTGTAGCGTTTCGATCAGCACCTGACGATCATCCGCTGACGCACCGTCAGCCACCGCCGCCTGGGCCGCCTCGGCCACACCCAACAAACGAACAATCGTCGCCTTCAAGAAATGAGTGTTGTCCCCGATGTACTGCATCGGCGTATTGATCTCGTGAGCAATACCAGCAGCCAACTGCCCAACCGACTCCAACTTCTGCGCCTGCAACAACTGCTGTTCCAGCCGGACAACCTCGGTTCGATCCTCGATCGCCGACACCATCCCGGAAACCGCCCCAGTGTCATCTCGAAGCGGGACGAGGGTCCGACGCAGCTGCTTGTGGCCCACCGCAGCAAAATCGCCGATGAAGTCGTCCTGAACCACGGTGTTGCCAACACTCATCACCTCCTCGTGAAGCGAGTCGTACAACTCACCGTTCGGAACAAGCTCACCCAGCGTGCGACCGAGAATATCCACACGCGCCCGACCAAAAGTCTTGACCAACGTGTCGTTACAGCCGACTATCTGCCCCTCCCGGTTCTTCCAGAATATGCTGAACGGAATGTGGTCGAGAACCGACTGAAGGACCCCACACGTGCGTTGGGGATTGCCCTCAACAAGGAAATCGATTGCTGCGGGACTGACCTCGGGCATGCTTCACCCTCCTTGTCGACGTACCGCGAAGTATCGGAGACAGTTCCACCACCATTAGTCAACCGCGTCGATTTTGCCTATACATGCGGTCGACGTGCACTGTGGGTTGAGCGGTGTCACTGGCCCGGACAATTCCTCGTTGGGGCCTGCCCGGCGCGATTCTAAATGAGTCTCCCTCCGAAGGCGTTGAGGGCGGGCCTCCACCGGTTCATCCAACGAGCAGCCCCTTTGCCGCGGCTGACACCGTCATGGCTGACCAGCGACCAGGGTGTCACGGATGGAGGGGAGTGGTCCCAGTTGGGTTTGCCGGCGTAGAGCAGGGCTCAGATCCGGTAGTCTTCGAAGTTCATCAGCCCAGTCAAGAGCCGGCGGGCCCGGTACAACGGATCGTCTCTGCGGCCTCGATGCCCGAACTCCTCGTTCTAGACACGGGCGGCCAGCGTACGTCACCGAACCAGTGCGAGTCTCCATCTGAACGCCACTGGAACAAGGGCCTCTCACCTATCGATACTAATTGACGTCAGCTCCTATCTCGCCGAAGACAATCTCATCGTGGCCCTGACGAGCCCCATCGATCGACCGCATCGAGGCGACACACCACCCCAGAAGCGCTCGATAACACCACCAAGGCCAAGTCAGAAACGACCCGGCCGACCATCCCAGAATGCATGATATGTGGTGGAAGCGATCGTGTGTGTCGCCTCGTTGGCCTGGAGCCAGCAGCGGGGACTGTCTCCCTTCAGCCGTTTCTACGCTGGTCTAGTGCTGCGGAGAAAGCCGAGCAGCGCGGTGGTCGCGGCCGGATCGCTGCTGATCATCATGCTCGAACCCTCAAGGATCTCAACTCGGCCTGAGGGCAGCAGATCGGCGAGCGCTTGGGCGTCGACCAGACGCTGCACGGGGTCCAGCTGCTCAGAGAAGAAGTTGGGGCGAGTTCTCGGCGCATCAGCAACAGCACGGGACAAGTGACGGAGTCGAGCAGGTCGGTGACATCGTCGCCCGACGTGGCCGCCATGGTCGCGAAGAAGTCCGCCCGGTCGGTAGTGGCTTGGAAGTACTTCGCAAAAAGAACCTGGAGTCGGGTCTTTCCCGCCCCGCCACGCTGGGTTCGCTGTGCCGACCATCTCAAGAGTTGGTAGGTGCCGGGCCTGTCGGCGGCGGCCGCTTTCGGCAAGGCATGTTTCGTTGTCGCAATCCGGGCCGGTTCATGTTCGGTCGGTCCTGTCTGGGTTGTGGCGGCGTTTTGCGGTGGCGGTCGGGCCGGTTAACCCCTGGGCCCGGTCGTCGCCGCTACAACCTCACGCCGGACCGCCTCATTTTGGACGGCCGCTGGGCGGACGTCACCATTACGGGCTGGAAGCGGTGATGTTCGACATGAGGTTCGTTGCGCTCGTGCCGCCCACTTCGATTTGGCAGAAACCGTTGGCGACAGCCGTGTTTCGGTCCCCCCACCTAGCTACAGCTTGGCCCCTGAAATATGCGGAGGTGGCCGTCTTGTAACTACCGTTGCTAGCGTTAGCCAGCCCAAACTTGGCCGTGACCGTCGCCAAGTTGTTGCTGCCAGCGAAGGCTGAAGCTTCGGTGCCGTCACCGATAGCGGTCGCCGCATTGTTGTCACCGTTGCTTGCGTTGGCGGAGGCGTTGACGCCGTTGGCGGCCGTTGCTTTGGTGCGGTTGCCGTCGGCTGTGGCCGTGTTGTTGTCGCCTGTCTGGGCGTCAGGATCGGTCCAGATGCCGTGGCCTACAGCGATGTTGGGCGCCGTGCCGGTCGTCGGATGGCTGCTGCAACCGGCGAAGCCGTTCTGGATGACTTGGGCACCGTCGATGGACACGCAGATGTGTTCCTTGTTGACGTCGAGGGTGCCATCGCCGTTCGAGTCGTCTTCGCAGGCGTCACCCTTGGCTGAGCCGTACCGGTCGGACTGGTCAGCATTCGCTATGGCTGGGCAGTTGTCGTCTCCGTCGTTCACTCCGTCGCCGTCGGTGTCGGATGTGACCGGAACACAGTTGTCATCGAACACGTAGTCGAGCATGTCTGATACTAGTCCGCCTGGCGTGCCGTCGCCGTGGGCGAGGTGTTTGTCGAAGCTGTTGTCGTCGACATTGATCAGGCTGTATTCGCCCTGCGAGTTGATGTGGCAGACCTCGGACTTGTCGGCGCCAGCCAACGATGCCGTCGTGAACCCGAGTAGCGATGCCAGTACGGCGATCACGAAACCCACCGCTAGCTTTCTTGTTTTCAACATGAGATTGGCCCCGCCGTTTGGGGTGTGACGGCCGGCTATCGCCGCACTATCGGCCAACGTAACCCACCAACTTCTTTCACGCCTGGTAACTGGTCGCCTACTCTCGGCGATTCTGTGGCACATTCGTGTCACGGTGACGATTTCGGACCATTAATCCGAGTATGTCCCCTTGTCAGAGCCTTATGGTTGGGTGAGTCGGCCTGTAGGCGGGGTTCTGTGCACGGGCCTGTTGCCAGGATCCCGATTGGTGACCATCTATCTGTGCGGTCCACCCGAACGCTCCGACTGAAATCGGGGGCGAACAGCCCATACGTCCGTCTGACCTTGCTCCGAATGGGGTTTACCAAGCCGTCCGAGTCACCCCGAACGCTGGTGCGCTCTTACCGCACCGTTTCACCCTCACCTGTGACCGGTTGCCCGGCCCATCGGCGGTCTGTTTTCTGTGGCACTTTCCTGCGGGTTCCCCCGACTGGCCGTTAGCCAGCATCCTGTTCTGTGGAGCCCCGACCTTCCTCAGCTCCGGTTGCCCGAAGCCGCGGTCACCCGGCCAACTCACCCAGCCCAGAAGCGTAGGGGGTCAGGAGCGCGACAGGCGCCGACGGTTCCAATCGGCGAAGACTGCTCCGGCAACGCCACAGGTGGCGGCGAACAATGCGGCCAGGGGATACGTGAAGAGGTTGATGTCGTCACCGGCCGCCAATCGGCGAAGAAGGCCGAAGAGTTGGACGACGACGTAACACGACAGCGCAGCCGCTGCTCCGTGCATCATCGGCGTGTCGGTTCGGCGATTCCCGGCGACATAGCCAGCCACCACAAAGCCGATCAAGATCAGGAACGAGAAGAGAAACGCAAGGTTGCTGCTGCTGTCGCTGCTTGCGAGGACGGCGCTGATCAGGGCTGCAGGGATGATGAGCGCCAGTCCGTATCCGGCTCCGAACCGCACCACTGGCCAATCGAGGTTGCGCACAACCCGCATCGTACCTGCGGTGATGTGGCGCTCAAGGCCGCTAGAAACGCTGAAAGCACGAAGCCATTCAGAACTGAGAAGAAGCCATTCAGGACTGAGAACTAAGAGGAGCGATCTGTGGCCGAACTCAGGGGATCAAGGACCGAAGCGAATCTTCGGCACGCACTGGCCGCCGAGAGCATCGCCAGCCGCCGTTACCTCTTCTTTGCTCAGAAGGCCGACGTCGAGGGCCAACCCGAAGCCGCGGCCCTGTTTCGTTCGATCGCCGAAGGCGAGACCGGACACGCATTTGGTCACCTCGAATTTCTTTCAGAGCTGGGCGATCCAGTCACGAGACAACCGCTTGACTCGACCGAGGACAACCTGAAGTCGGCAATTGCCAGCGAGACCCTCGAGTACACCGAGATGTATCCGAGCTTCTCGGAAATCGCCCGTGACGAGGGTTTCAGCGAGATAGCGGAATGGCTCGAAAGTCTGGTCCGGGCCGAGAAGGGTCATGCGGAACGGCTGAGCGACGGCCTGAGCTCGCTCACCTGAGGCGCCGGTTGAGGGAATGGCCTACTTGCCGGGCGGGGGGAGTGGCTACGGTGCGACCGTGACTGATCGAAGTGCATTTGAAGACTTCGGCGGCTGGCCAGGCCTGCTCGGCCTCGTCAGTACCGGCCAAGACCTGACCCAACCACAAGCCGAGGCGGCCATGGGCCAGATTCTGAGCGGCGAAGCGACGTCGGCCCAGATTGCCGGTCTCATCGTGGCGCTGAGGTTGAAGGGTGAGACAGTCGAAGAGCTGACCGGCCTGGCTAAAGGCATGCTCGCGGCGGCCGAACCGCTGCGTTTGCCCGCCAACGCGGTCGACATCGTCGGGACCGGAGGCTCGGCCCACCGCCGTCAGCACGCACTGAACGTGTCGACCATGGCAGCTTTCGTGGCCGCATCGGCGGGAGCAACCGTGTGTAAACACGGGAACTTCAAAGCCTCGTCTACCTCGGGAGCATTCGATTTTCTCGAAACCCTCGGCATCCAGGTGCACCTCAGTGGGCCGCAGCTCGAAGCGTGCGTGGCCGAGACCGGCATCGGGTTTGCCCTGGCCCGCGACTTCCATCCATCGATGCGTCACGCCGGCCCGGTCAGGGCCGAGCTCGGCATTCAGACGGTGTTCAACATTCTCGGTCCGATTGCCCATCCCGGGCAGCCCAAGCGCCAGCTGGTTGGCACCTCTGATGAATCGATGGCTGGCCTCATGGCCGAGGTGTTCCAGGCCATGGGTTCGGAGCGTGCCTGGGTTGTCACCGGCGCAGGCGGGCTGGACGAGCTCAGCACGACCGGGCCATCGGTGATCTTCGACGTCACTCCCAACAACATCGAACGACTCGAGATCGACCTTCGCTTTCTTGGCATCACACCGCCCGAGTCGATGGATGCTCTGTCGGGTGGCGATGCAGCCGCCAACGTTGCCATCTTCAACCGAATTCTCTCGGGTGAAGAACGTGGTTCTCGCTACGACATCGTGTTGCTCAATGCTGGCGCCACCCTGGTCGTAGGTGGACTGACCGATGATCTCGCCAGCGGTATCCGCGCTGCAGCCGAGGCCATCGACGAGGGCCGCACCCGGGTTCTGGTCGACAGGGCGATCTCGTTCACCAACGCCTGACCGTCATTCGCTACTGACAGTGATTCGTTACTGACAGTGATTCGTTACTGACAGTGGCTAGCGTCCGACGGCATCGATGGGCGTGAAGTCGGGCAGTGCTGGCAGCGGCGACGAGAGCTGACCCGTGGTCGAAACCAGCCGCACCTTCTCGACGTTGCGTTCGAGCCAGCTCGAGATGCACAGCGCCTCGTCGAGAGTCGCTGGTTGGCCCACGGTCATCGATCCCAACTCGATGCGGTCGCCTCGATCGGTCTCGACCACCAGTCGCTCGATGCCGTCGAGCATGGCCAAACGGCGTTGGCGGGAAACGGCGCTGACGAATGCCGAGGCCCGATTGCGGACGTCGGCTGCTTCTTCGAAACGTTCTTCAGCGGCAAGTGCCTGCATTCGTTGTTCGAGCGGTCCAAGCACCAACGCTGGCTCACCGGTGAGCGCCCGCTTGGCCAAGCCAACAACGGCGGCATAGTCGGCTTCGCTGGTGGCGCCGCTGCACGGGCACATCGCAACGCCGAGCTGCTGGGCGGTGCAGGGTGCGGCGACCGTTGGCAACTTTGCGTTGCGTGCCACTCGACCGCTGCAACGCCGTAGGGGCAGCGCCGTCTGGATGGCATCGACGATGGGTTCGGCGGTTTGCCTCGAGGTGAGGGGTCCGAGGTAAACCCCATCGGATGCCATCGAGCGGACAATAGACAGGCGCGGAAAGCGTTCGTTGGTGGTGAGCTTCACGTACACCGGCCGAATCGGCCGGCGGCCCCGACGGTTGAAGCGCGGCTGTTCGGCTTGGATCTGCCGGAGCTCGATGAGTTCGGCCTCAAGTGTCGAAGTACACACCTGGAACGTGATGTCGTGCGTCTCGCGGAGAAGCTGGGCCACCTTTCGACGACGATCCGACGAAAAGTAGCTGCGTACTCGACTGCGTAGGTCAGTCGCTTTCCCGATGTACAAGATGCGGCCGTCTGCGTCGCGAAACTGATAGACGCCGGGACGGCGGGGGAGTGGCTTGGTGAGTGCCAGCTTCTTCCACTGTGGGTGTCCGGTGATGGTCGGGAGCGCAACCAGGTCATCAAGTCCGGTGACGCCCCAGGCGCTGGCCCGCTCGATCAGATAGTGCAGAAGGTCGGTAGTGGCCCACGCGTCGTCGAGGGCTCGGTGCGATGGCTGATGAGGAAGCCGTAGTCGTTTGGCCAGCTCGCCGAGCTTGAAGTTGGGAACTTCGTCGACCAGGAGGCGCCGGGCCAAGGCAAGGGTGTCGAGCTGCTGATTGCCGAGCAAGGGGCCGCCCCATCGACGGGTAGCTGCCTGCAGGAAAGCCATGTCGAAGCGAACATTGTGGCCGACAATCACGCTGCCGCCGATGAACTCGAGCAACGAGGGCAATACCGAGTCGATGGAAGGGGCCCGTCCAACGAGCCGATCGGTTATGCCGGTGAGGATCGTGATGTTGGGCGGGATGGCGCACCCCGGATTCACCAGGGTCTGGAACGTGCCGAGCACCTCTCCGGCCCTTACCTTCACCGCTCCGACCTCGGTGATGAGGCAGGTTGCGGCGCTACCTCCGGTTGTTTCGAAGTCGAGTACGCAGAACGTGACCTCGGCGAGCGGCGTGCCGAGATCGTCGAACGAACGTTGAGACCCGAACAGCGATGGTGTGGTTGGCGAGACTGTGGTCGGTGAGGAGACTGCGGTCGGTAGGGACACTGTCACGCTCCGCATTGGAGTCGAACAGACGTTCGATGTCAACGTTTTTGGGAGTGCGACTAGCCTCCATCTCATGTCCCTGATGCGCTTCCGATGCAATGCCTGCGGGAATCTCACACGGTTCGATGTTGAGGTCACCCGCCGCTCAACGGAGTTCCATCATTTCACGGTTGGCGGCGGACGAGATGTGGAAGAAACTGAAATTCTCTCTGAAACGGTCGATGAGATCTTGTGTCGCTGGTGTGGCCACGGCACCGATGTGGTCCGCATAGACCGAGAGGAATGACAACACATGGAAGCTGATCCACTCGCAGAGGCGTGCAAGCTGGCCTTCGAGGTCGCTCGCCAAGGCGTCGAAGCCGACCCCCCGGTCGATCCTCCCGCGCCCATGCGGAGCTTCCTCTACGTAGCTCAGCTGCCGCGTCGGGCTATGACCGTCGCCCATCGAGTGATCGATGGCGACCCTGACTTCCGCAGCCGAGTTGCTTCCCAGGCAACCGAAGCAAAGGTCGGCAAGGCCGGCCATCTTTGGTTGCACCGTCCTGTCGGCTGGGAAAGCGACTTCAGCTCGCTCACCGGCACGGGAGCACTTCCCGCTCCGCCACCGCCGCCTGCCCCCCAGGGTCAGCGTGCCGCCGGAGCCACCCAATCGGTGCCTCCTCCCATGCCTTCAGCCCCGAGCACCGTGGCCGCTACCACTGCTGAACCCGAAGCAGCGGCTTCTACGCCAGCTCCTGTAACCCCAGCGCCAGTAGTCCCAGCTCCTGTAGTCCCAGCGCCTGTCGCACCGGCCGCTTCCGTTCCCGCGGCGGCCGCTCAGCCTGCTCCTGTAACGCCTGCATCGGCGCCAGCAGCTGACGGCCCCGGACCCAACGATATTGAATCCGAGCTCGCCAACCTGCGAGGTCTGGTCGATCGACTGGCCGAGGAGCGACAAAACGTCGGATCGTCGGTCGAGAACCTTGAATCCGAGGTGGTCGAACGTCGAGCCGAGTCATCGGCGCTCACGACACAACTCGATTCGGCCAGCACCGATCTGCAACGGAGCCGCGACGAGCGCGACGCAGCCCTCACCGAGAAAGAGGGAGCGATAGCCAAGCAGATCGCTCTTGAACAGGAGCTGACCGAACTCAGGGTCGAGCTCCAGAACAACCAGGTTCAGGCCAGCCGCTTCGACATCGAGCGTGCGGACGCAGCCAGCGACCTCGCCGCTGCGAATGAGCGCATTGCCGCTGCCGAACTGCAGAACGCTGGATTCGATGAAGAACGGGCATCTCTTCGCACCCAGATGGACAGCATCGTGGCCGAGCGCGACGACGCATGGCAGAACATGGCTGACAACCGGACTCATACCGAAGATCTCGCCAACCGACTGCAGGTAGCCGAGCAAGCTCGCGTCGACCTCGAGACCGAGTTGGCCGACGTGTCGGCCAAATGGCAGGACCTTCGGGTCGAAATGCACTCGATCACTGAGCAGCGCCTGGCCATCGAGACCGAATTGCAGCAGCTCACTGAAACCCGTGAGGCCAGCGAATCGAACCGCGCCGAGTTGTTTAGCGAACTCGGTTCGGAGCTGGGCCGGGTTGAGGCAGAACGCGATCTCCTGGCCAGGAAGCTCGAACTGGCCCAGAGTCGCCTCGCTGACACTCGTACCGTGTTGGAAGGCGCGACCACCAGCCTCACCACCGAGCTCGATGGCGTCGACGAGGCATTTGGTCAAACGTCTCAGGCCGCGGCCGACCTCGATCGGGCCGTCAGCGGCGCATCCCAGCGTCTCAGCGATCTTGAAGCTGAGATGTCCGGTGCGGGCATCCCAGATGCCGGCAGCCTAGATACCGGGAGTACGTCGGTGGTCGAGCACTCGCAGGACGCGAGTTTTAGCGACGACAACGCATCCGAACAGAGCGACGCGGCAAATCACCAGGATCTGACGATCTTTGGTGAGCCAGGGCCGATTGCAAAAGCGGTGGTTGCCCCGCCGGTCGGAGAGATCGCTGCGACCCTTTCGCCCTTCGCCTCAGCGGCCGAGCCGAGCGAGTTCATCGGCGACCCGGCCGTCGATCTGCCACTCGAAGATCCCTTTAAGGACATCGGGGAACAAGACGCCGCCGCCGATGATGCTGGTGTCGTCGACGAAGTGGACTCCTTTGCAGCGGTTGATGCTCCGGCAACGGATGAAGCCGACACCCGAGACCTCGACGACGTCCTGGCCTCCTATGGTCTCGGTGCCGAAGAGGCTGACGTTTCTGACGTGTATGAGGTGTCTGACATCGCTGATACCACTGACCAAAGCACTGGCCCCGACCCCGTCAGCATGATGCCGGACTCGCCCGTCGAGTCACTGCCCATCGAGGATGCTGAGGTTCTTGGCATCACGGACGACTCTGATGAGCTGACGGCCCTGGCATACCTTCCGGCCCCTGACCCGACCGATGTTGCCCTCGATGACCCGGCCCCGGTGGCTGCGGTCGCCGCGAGCGGTGAACGGCGGGCACAGATTGCGCCGATCAGTGGCGACCCCCTCGCTGTTGCCCGTCATATGGTCACCACCCCCGAGGTGGTTCTTCTTCTCGTCGGCGATCCGATTGCATCGCTCGGCTGGCCTTCACTCGGCGTCGCCGAGCGGCGTGATGCGCTCGTCAGTTACCTCGGTGATTTGGCCGCCGACACCGGTGCCGCCTCCGATGTTGTCTTCGACGGCACGGTCGGTGATGAAACTCAACTGCCCGTTTCCCGGGCCGTTCGAGTCCGACTGACCCACCCTGGCATCGAGGCATCCGCCGCTGCGGCCGAGGTCATCGATCAGTATCCCAGAGAGTGGCCGGTGGTCGTGGTCAGCGATGATCCCAGCCTCACAAAGAGCGCTATCGACAAGGGCGCATCGGTCCTCGACAACGGTCAGCTGCTCGATCTCTTCTACCCGTCCTAACTCTCTTCCTTTGGCGGCCAGTTCGCCACCCGTGGGGCCAGCGCGCGCCATGTACGCGCCCGCCACGACCCGAGCCAGACACCGCTGCCATAGCTAACATCGTCAACCAGACCAAGGGCAAGGTCGAGGGCAACCCTGGGCGGCCGGTCAACGATTCTTTGCAGCATGCCGACAGCGAGGGCGACGGTTGCGGTTCTTCGGCTTCGACGATTCACCAACGCGGCGAGCGTCATCGGCCACCAGCTGCGCGGCAACGCAGCGGCGATCGACCGCAAAGCCCAGCCATGTCCGCGTCCGGTCAACAGAGCCGCCTCGACCCGGGCATCCGGTAGCGACCCGAGTTTCGGCGTCAGAGCGATTGACGTTCCAACGCTGGCGAGGAGTGCCGGCAGAGGGTGGCCGGCGGCCAAGAGCCCGGCTACCGCCATACTCCAAGTCGATGTATGTACGGGGGCAACGGCTGAGCCGTGCCGTACAGCCAATGGCCCGGCCGCCGAGCCGTAGCCGACGCGTTGACGAACGAACTCCGACAGGCTCCCGCGCGGAGGGTGATGCACTTCCACCGACGGATCGAAGTGCACGCGGCCCAGAGCAGAGAGCCGCCAAACGAGATCGACGTCCTCGCCGTAGCGCAGGCCTTCGTCGAAACCGTCGAGCTCTCTGAACGAGCTCGTGCGAACGAGGAGACATGCTGAGGGGACGTAGGACACCCGGCGACCTGGGCCAACCATTGCTGGCGTGGTCCCGAGGTCAAGCGGGGATCGGGTCTGCTCGTATCGCTCAATTGCGGAGCGTGTTCGCTGCACCGACGAACCCTCAGTCGAGGACACGATACGCGGCGCCGTGGCCAGAGTTCCGGGATCATCGAAGGCTGTCGACAGGCGGCGAAGGTCCTCGACCGAGACCTCAACGCCGGCGTCTACGAAGGCAATGACGGCGGTGGCAACCTCGCCCGCCCCATCATTGCGCGCCGTCCCGGGACCACCCGCTTCGGCTCGACGGATGAGTCGAACCAAGGAGTCAGATGGGTCAACTGAAGTCGAGAGTTTCGCGACCGTCAAAGGGCGCTTCGAACCATCGTCGACAACGATCACCGTCACGCCAAAGGGGGCGAGCATGCCGAGCGACTGCAGGGTCCGCTCAAGCCCCACCTGGTCGTCCTTGACCGGAACAACGATGGTGAGATCGGCGGTTGGGTCAGGTGAGGAACTCTTCGGAGAGGCGAGGTGAACCATGCCGGCGTCCAACAGACGAGTCGCGAGGTCGACCTGACCGCGACTGGATCCAACCGGCGTGCCCCGAAACCACTCCGAGGCCACCTTGGAGCCGGCTGCGCTCAGGCGGATGATGCGTAGCGGTGAACCGCCGATGAAGATCGCACCGTTGTCACGGCGGCGGAGGTCGGCGCTTGGTTCGAGTACACGGCCGACGAGATGGGTGCCTTCTTGCCCCGGGGAGTCAGTCGTCATCGCAACACCTGCTGCAGAGCTGCCAG
>JBLINY010000115.1:0-13773 GCA_047638695.1 Acidimicrobiales bacterium
CGAGAACGTCGACATTGCCCTACCTGGCGACGCCAAGCTGACGCTGCAAGCACTCATTACTGAGTTGGGGCGACGTAAGAAGAAGGCCACCAAGACGGCGACCACCAAAATTACTGCCAGGGTTGCCCAGGCTCACGCCGAATGGAACGCCATCTGGAAGGTCGCGCTCACGTCGTCAGCCCAGCCACTGAGCTACTACCGGGTCATCGCCGAACTCAACTCGACCCTCGACCAGGACAACAGCATCGTCACGCACGACGCCGGCGCGCCGCGCGATTGCCTTGTGCCTTTCTACGCCGCCACGACGCCGCACTCGTATGTGGGGTGGGGCAAGACAACGCACCTCGGCTTCGGTATCCCGTTGGCCATCGGCGCCAAGATGGCCCATCCCGACAAGTTCTGCTTGAACGTGATGGGCGACGGGGCGTTTGGCATGTCGGGAACCGACATAGAAACGGCATCGCGGTCTGGCCTCGCCATCACAACCGTGTTGCTGAACAACGGCAACATGGCCACCTACCCTCACAACTCGCCGATGGATCCAACAACGGCTCGCACCGAGTTCGGGGTCACCCAGATGCAGGGCGACTACGCCATGATCGCCACAGGCATGGGAGCCGAAGGCATCACGGTCAAATCGGCCAGGGAGCTAAAGGCCGCCCTGAAGAAGGCCCAGAAGCTGAATGCCCAGGGCAAGACGGTGCTGATCGATGTACACGCCAACATCGAAGCCCGACGCTCGCCCCACGCTCCGGGATAATCAGCACAACTGTTCAGGCAGTCCTCTGTTCAGGCAGGCCTCTGTTCAGGCAGCGGGCCAGACCCAACGAGACTTGGGCTCGAACAAACCAGCGAGTTCGTCGCCAAGTTCTATGACCCCCGTCGGGGATGTCGCAATGAACCACTCGGTGCCGAACCGAACGCGGAAACCCTCAATGTCGGGTTTCTCGGTGTCCCAGTCGTCCGGCACCTGCGACAGATGGTTGGCTAGTGCATCCACCTTCTGTTGCAGCCATTGATCGCCCTCGACAAAGTGTGTGAGATCAGCGGCGGCAGCAGCAAAGTTAGGATCGAGCGAGCCGTCCGCATCGGGCAGCGACGCCAGATACTCCCGGTGATAGGTGGCCTCCAGCACCCACGGCACATCCATCAGCTGCCCGAGAGCATGAGCAACATGGTGAACCTGAACATGGTCCGGGTGGCCGTACGTGCCGTTGGCGTCGTAGCCGACCACGGCCATCACCGACATGCCGGCGAGAAGCTGGGCCGTCTCGGCCGCCACGGTCGCCGCATCGACATTCGAGAAGGCATCAGGGTTCTTGGTTGTCTCGGTGTCGGCCATTCCCGAGTCGGCGTGAGGCAGCCAGGTGATGCGGTCGACACCAAGCTGGTCGCAGGCCGCCGTCGCCTCCCGAACCCGGCGATCGCCGAGTGATTCGCCGCCAAGATCTTGATTGGTCTCGCCCGCATCACCGCGGGTTCCATAAACGACAACGGTCCGAAGCCCGAGCGACGCTGCCTTGGCCAGCGTGGCTCCCGTCAGAATGCACTCATCGTCAGGGTGAGCCTGCAAAAAAACCAGGACCGGTCGATCATCACGCGTCATTTCACATCACCAGACATTCGCATCACCAGACATTCGCATCACCAGACATTCGCATCACCAGACATACTGCCAACCTAGAGTTCAGCGACGACGGAACGCTGCCTCCATCGTTGCCGAAGAAAAGGCCGGAACTGGTTGGCTCGTCGCAAACCGGTAGAGAGCCGTTTGGTAGACAATTGAAAGCGCTGACATCACGACGGTGACGGCGATGATTCCGATCACGGCTAGGGACAGAGTCGGGACCATCACGGCCGCGGTACCCGACATCAGGCCGAGCGCCCCAATGGCCAAGAACGGAACCATGGCGATGAACCCGATGATACCCATCCCCACATTGCCAGCCAGGCCCTCACCCCACGCGTTACGGAGCAAAGCGGCAGACCGCTTGACCGCATCAACGACGCCTATATCTTCGATGACCAAGATCGGCAGGACCAGGAACGTCACCGCCGACCAGGCCAGACCACCCAGAAAGCCGAAGATGGCGCCGAAAATGCCTGCCCGTTCCTGGAGTTGGCGAATTGTGTAGCTGACCGTGGCCGACACGATCGCCCACGGCAGAATCCGGCCAATTCGGCCCGAGGCCCCGGCTAAGGCCGAGCCGACCGTCGGGTCTCCCCCGCTCATCCGCTCATTGGCAGCATGCACAATCGCCGAATTGAAGAAGATGGTGATGAACGCCAACACCAGATACGCAACAGCCAACACAACGTAGGTGAATGGTCCCGTCTCGACTGAACCGCTGGCCGAAGCGCCGGAGAAATCGGTGAGAGCCAGCACCGGGATGGCAAACAATGCAATCGTCGCCAGCGAGGCAATGGCCGAGATCACCGGCAAGGCCAGCAGTTCTCTGTCTTGCCTGATCACTGCCCAGGATGCTTTGAACAGATCCATCGACGTTCTCATTCTTCCCATGGGCCCTCAACGTTTCGTTCCCCCAACGCGTTCCAATCAGGCGAACCGTCGCTCGAGAGCCGGCCGCAGCGGATGGGTGGGGGGAACAAAACCTGGCTGGTAAATTCCAGCAGGCCGCGACAACCGGTCGCCGCAGAATTGAGGACACACAATGGTATTTCGAGGAGGACGGGCATGACGTCCCGATGGGGTCTCGCCAGTTGGCGAACACTAACAACGGTCCTGGTGGCCGTCGCGCTCGCAGCAGCAGCCTGCGGAGGAAGTAGCGACGCAAACACACGCACCGACGAAGCCGAAAGTGAAGGCGCTGGGAGCTCTGACCAGCCAACGACTGTTCTACGAATCGGGGCCATTCCCGATCAGGAGCCCGAACGGTTGCAACGAACCTACGGGCTCCTCGCCGATTATCTCGAGTCGGCTCTCCCTGACGTGACCGTCGAATATGTTCCGGTCACCGACTACCAGGGAGCCGTCACCGGATTCCGAACCGGGGATTTCGATATTGTTTGGTTTGGTGGCCTCACCGGCGTGCAGGCCCGGCTCGAGGTCGACGGTGCGAATGCAATCGCTCAACGCGATATCGACGAAGCGTTTACCTCGGTGTTCA
Organism: Acidimicrobiales bacterium; assembly: GCA_047638695.1. Lineage (GTDB taxonomy): Bacteria > Actinomycetota > Acidimicrobiia > Acidimicrobiales > SZUA-35 > JAHECQ01. The sequence goes on from JBLINY010000115.1 coordinate 3,129, forward strand.
TCGCCAACGCGAGCGCAGGGATCGACCCGGTCGTTGACGTTGCCGGCCTGTCGGTCATCGAAGACCACACGTTCACCTTCGGCTCCGAGTCGTCCACTTCCGGGCGCCTGATGCCGCAGTCGTTTCTGAGTGAGGCCGGTCTCGATCTTGACGTGAGCTTCGACGGCGCTCCCGGATTCTCGGGATCTCACGACGCAACCATCGAGCTGGTCAAGGCCGGGACGTTCGAGGTCGGCGCCCTCAACTCGCAGGTCTGGGACGATCGCGTCGTCGAAGGTGCGGTCGACCCCGACCAAGTCATCGAGATCTTCCGGACCCCTCCGTACTTCGACTACCACTGGGTGGCGCAGCCTGACCTCGACGACCGCTTCGGCTCGGGGTTCACCGACCTGTTCGTCGGCGCCCTGACCACGCTGGACGGGGCCAACCCTGGTCACGTGGAGATCCTCGAGCTGTTCGGCGCCGGATCGTTCGTTGCGACCTCGAACGGCAACTACGCCGCTATCGAGGCGGTTGGCCGCGAGGCCGGCCTCATCAACGAGTAGTTGGCATCAGCAACTCGAGGAGCAGGCTTGGCTCCGATACTTGAAATCGCTGACTTCGGGGTGACATACCCCGAAGTGAGCGCGCTGACTTCCATCAACCTGGTGGTCACCGCCGGCGAGCGCGTTGCGCTCATCGGACCGAGCGGCGCGGGCAAGACAACGCTGCTGTCAGCGCTCGCCGGTCTGGTGCCGCCCACTGCCGGGAGCATCGCCGTGTTCGGTGCCGACCCGGCTCAGCTGAGAGGACGAACAGCGCGTGCCCACCGATCACGGGTGGGCACGATCAGTCAGGCCGGCGACCTGGCGCTCCCGTTGCGGGTCGTGCACAACGTGAACGCCGGTCGACTCGGCCGTTGGCGCACCAGCGAAGCGCTCTGGTCGCTGATCAGGCCTGACGACCGTGAGTCGGTCGACACCATTCTCGAACTCGTCGGGCTGGCCGGTACGGCCCAACGTCGCACCGATGCATTGTCTGGCGGTGAGCGTCAGCGTGTTGCGGTTGCCCGTGTCTTGCGGCAACGACCCGAGCTCGTCCTGGCCGACGAGCCAACATCATCGGTTGACCCCTCGTTGAGCGACCGGGTTATGGGTCTGCTGTGCGGACCGCCCGAGCACGCACCCTGGACCACCGTTGTGAGTTTGCACCATCCGGGCTTGGCCCGGCGTCACGCCACCAGGCTGGTGGGTTTGCAGCACGGTCGGATCTTGTTCGATTCCGACCCTGACGATGTGACTGACGACGACCTTCGGCACCTCTACGGCGACGATCTCCCCGCAGGATCACCACCGTTCAGATCAACGCCGCTCGGATCAACACCGCTCGGATCAACGCCGCTCGGATCAACGCCGCGGTGACAGCTACCCCGGTGGCTCAACCTGGGTCACGGTTCCTGACGGGCGGTGGTCGCGTCACCATCTTTGTCGGAGCCGCCCTGGTCTGGGCCGTCGCCCAAGCCGGAGTGGGTGGCGAGCTGGTGAACGGCGGCGGTTGGCCCAGCTTCACTTCGTTCTGGCGAGCCGCTATTCGACCTGAGCTCGGCTGGGAGTTCGTTCAGCTCACGGTCGATGCCGCCGCCATAACTATGGCCTACGCCATTCTTGGCACCGCTCTGTCGTTGGTGCTCGGATTGTTCGGAGCATTGACCTTGTCCCGCCTTTTCACCGGTGGAGGCATTCACTGGTGGATTAGCCGAGCGCTGCTGGCCGTACCGCGGTCGATCCACGAGATCATCTGGGCGCTGTTGTTGCTGCAAGTGTTCGGCTTCGATCCGTTGGTCGCAGTACTGGCCATCGCCCTCCCCTTCGGCGCCGTTACCGCCAAGGTGTTCGCCGAGACCATCGACAGTACCGACCCTGCGCCGTTTCGTTATCTCCGAGCAAGCGGTGCACGTCGACTGACGGCCTTGATGTACGGAATCGCGCCAGCCGTTCGAGGTGAGCTGTTGTCCTATTCTTTCTACCGACTCGAATGCGCCATCCGATCGGCCGCCGTGTTGGGTGTGATCGGAGCAGGCGGGCTCGGTTTTCAACTCGACCTGAGCTTCGAGACACTGCGCTACAACGAAATATGGACACTCATCGCCGCACTGATGATCTTGAGCGGCTTAGGCGATGGGTGGTCGACGCTTGTTCGCCGCTCGACCGAGGCCCAACTCGGTCGAATGTCGCTACTCGCGGTTGCCGTTCTCGTTCCGCTCTCGTGGTGGTGGGTCGATATCGATGTGACGTCAGTGTGGTCACCGCGTCGACGTTCGCTCGCCGTTGATTTCGCCACCGACCTCTTTCCCGCCCGCCTCGGTGCGGGCGGCTGGTCCGAGCTGCTGCAAGCCTCGGCCGACACGGTCGCGATGTCGATCCTGGCAATCCTGGCGGCGGCAGTTGGCGGACTGTTCTTCGGGGCGCTCGCAAGCCGGCCGACCGGTAAATCAGCAAGACCTACCCGTGCCGGTGGCGGGGGCCGCCTCATGCTGCGGCTGTCGTTGTTGTTGTTTCGCGCCGTCCCTGCTCCTATCTGGGCCTTCCTCATGGTGTTGATTCTGTTTCCTGGCCTGTGGCCGGGAGCTGTTGCGCTGGGCATCTACAATTTGGGCGTGCTCGGGCGGCTCTTCGCCGAGACCCTGGAGGATGCCGACCGTCGACCCAGCGATGCACTGGTGATCGCGGGCGCAACCTCCTTGACGGCTTTCTTCTACGCCACGCTCCCAACCGCCGGCACGAGGCTGACCGCGCTTGCCTTCTACCGCTGGGAAGTCATCGCCCGCGAGACGGTGGTCGTCGGCGTCGTCGGAGCCGGGGGCTTAGGACAGCTGATGAGCAGTCACTTGGCTGGTCGAAACTTTGCCGCCGTCACTGGCGTCGTTGGCGCGCTCGTCGTCATCTCGATCGTTATCGATCTGGCAAGCACGACGGTTCGGCGAGCACTTCCCTAGCGAGGATCGGTCGGAGAGCAGCTAGCGAAAGGCGGGCAATACCTCGGCGACCAAGCGCTCGAACTGTCCTGCCTGATCGAACGACGTACACCGCAACGTGATCTCCGTGGCGCCCTGGTCGATCACATCGCGTAGTTGTTCAATGCACTCGTCGGGAGTTCCTGCTGCGGTCCATTCCCTCACCATCTCGGGTGTGAAAGTCGGGCCGTAGTAGGCATCAAGGAACTGCTGTGACTCCTCCAGCGACGACGAGCGATCGGAACCAATGTTGACGTTGTGGTACGCCATCACGGGATAGGCCGAGGGATCGCGGCCGGCCTCCGACAGGTAGCCGTCGAGATCGGCCCGCATAGCCCGCAGTACCCCCGGCGCAAGCAAGCACGTCTGGAAACCGTCGGCGAGCGACGCCACCCGTCGCAGCGCACGCTCCCAGTACTTCCCGGGTGCCGGATTAGCGGCAATCCAGATCGGACAGGGCGCTTGCACCGGCTGTGGCTCGATCTTGAGACCCTCATAGCTGACAAACTTCCCGTCGAAATCAAGCTCCTCGCCAGCCCATAGCCGGCGGCATACCTCGATGTTCTCGACCATGCGAAGCGGCCGATCCATATCGACCACGCCCCCGAAGTTCTTCCCCTCGTGGCCGCTCGCACCGTTCGCTGACACGATCCCGGTGCAGGCAGCTAGGGCCATCCGTCCTCCAGAGATCTGATCGAGCGTTGCCCACTGGTACGCGAAAACTGCTGGATCTCGCACCGGGAAGGAAGCCATGCAGCCAACACCCAACCGAAGCGTCTCGGTCATACCGGCCAAGGCACCCAACATCGTGAGCGACTCCGGCCGCGGTTTGGCCGTAAGGCTGTCACCGACCCAGACGGAATCGAAGAAGCCCGATTCCTCAGCTCGCGGCGCCATCGCCAGCAGCTCGGCGAACGAAGCGACGCCGATGAAGGCACCACGTTGCGGGATGGTGAGTCCGAACGAGACAGCCATGCCGATTCAGACCGGGAACGGGGGCTCGACGCCCTCGGGCAAAGGGACCTCAAAGCCATTGAGCGTCATGGAGACCATCGTGTAGAAGCCCGAGGTGCCGATGAGATCAGCAACCCCAGGTTCGCCGAACACCTCGACCGCTGCGGCGTAGGTTGCGTCGTCCACCTTGTGATCACGATGAAGCGCGGTGCAGAAACGCCAGCAGGCCTCGTCGCCAGCATCGGCGAACGACGGCTCTTCACCTCGTTTAACCGCAGCGATGACGTCGTCGGGGAGGCCAGCGTCGCGGGCCATTGGTTCGTGGGCGAACCACTCATATTGCGCCTGCCAAAGCTGGCCAGTGATCAGGATGGCCAGCTCGATGTAACGGCGATCAATTGTGGGCTTGAAGCGAATGGCACCACCTGCCTGCCAAAACCGGCGGCCGATGGCAGGGCTGAGACACCACGCGTCGAACGGGCCACCGATGTGTCCATCGGCGACGGGTTCGCGGTCTTCGGTCATTTGGGCGAACAGTTCCTGTTGGCCCTTGGTCATCTCTGCGGTCGTACGTCGGCTCAGTCGGCTCATCGCAACACCCTCACACCAGCCCGCTCTCTTCGCCAGCCAGACTTGAAACGGCCGCCAGACTTGGAACGAATGCTGCTTCGACATTCATGACGTCGATTGGGATGGCACCGAAAGCATCCCCCTTTCCGTTGGATGCTGAAAGTAATGTTCGTGCTATGTGGGACTTGAAAGGCGAACTCGACAGTCCGAACGACTTGGTGATTGACCTTCGCGACCCAAAGGTCGCCGATGGTCTGGCCGAGATGCTAGGCGAGGTGGCCGTTCTAGGAGAACGGGTCGGAGCGGCAGAGGCCAAGGCAGAAGTCGCCTTTCACGACCGCCTGGCCGCGACCGGGCGCTTGCGCATGGTCAGCGACGACCTCGAGAACGAAAGGGCTGAGCGCCAACGGCTGGAGCTCGACAACGCAACGGTGCGCACCGAGAACGACGTGCGACTCGAGCAACTGGCCCAACTCGAAGCCACGTTGGCCGAAACAAGGGACGACCTCCGTCGCAACCGCGAGGCCACCGATGAACTGCGAGATGCCACCGACGACCTGATCGAATGGCTCCAGAGCGAACTCGCTCGAACCAAACGCTCCAACCATCTTCTCGAGGCGCTGCTGAGCAAGCGCCGCCGTAAAGACTTCGAACGGCTCGTCCGGCAGCAAGCCGGGCCTCTCGCTGGCGATGGCCCTACGGCACCCGACGCCTGAGCCAATGGCGAGTGGTCTTCAGCCGTGATCGAAGATGCGGCACCGAGCTCCGATCCCAGCTGCTCAAAGACCGCAACAACAAGCAACCTGGGTGCGACCAGAACAATGGCCGTTGAGCCTCACGTTGGTGAATCAGCTGCACCAGACGAAATTGGCTGGTCAATGGGTAGATTCCCTGCTATGGCGCGGGACATGGTGGGCATACGTGAGGCCGTTCGCGGTTGGCACGTCTCCGAACGAGCACTTAGGCGGAAACTGACAGCTGGAGAGGTCGACGACTCGCTGCGGGCAGACGACGGCTCGTGGCTACTTCCGAGTGAGTGGCTCGACACCGAGTTCGATCGGACGGTCATCGATCTTCGTGATCCGGTTGTTTCTAATGGACTGGCCGCCGTGCTCAGTGAGCTCAGCGGGATGAACGAGCAGGTCAAGCAGGCCGAGGTGCGCGCCGCCGTTGCCGAGTCAGAGACCGAAGCCATAGCGGCACGGCTACGACTCACCACCGATCAGCTCGAGCAAGAAGAGACCGAATTTCGGCAGCTCCAGCATGATCATTCTGAGCTCCAACGCGAGCTTGCCGTGCAACTCGAACGCCTCGAGCAGACCGAGCTAGAAGCCGAACGTGCGTGGAGTACGTGGGAACAAACCGAGGCCGAAGCCAGCCAGCGCCTGATCGACGACCGATCCGTCATCGAACAACTCAACCAACAGCTCACGAACGCCAACCACAAAGTGCGCCTGGCCGAGTCGATGACTAGCCGCTTCCGTCGTCGGACATATCAGCGACTGGCACGTGAACTCGACGACAGCACGAACTGAGTGCACCTCAGATCAGCGGCGACACTGAGTTGGTGCTATTCGATCTTGCTGGGCCAGAACCGCCCGACGCGACCTTGTGGGAGCAGGCAGCAGACCTCACCGTAGGGATCGATCCGTGGTGCTCAGGTCCAGATTGGGTCCTCTCGGTCAAGGACGGTTTTGCTCCGGAGGCCGAGCCGATCGTTCTCAGCACCGCTACCGGCTTCGCTATTCTCGCTCGCTACACCTCCTCGGAAGGCCCCGACATCATCGCCGGGTTCGAACCCCTCTGGGGTTTCGCGTGCCCCGTCCTCGGTCCGGACCCAGCCACGGTGGCCGGCGCTGTAGCCAGCCTTTTGAGCCGACGCCGCGACTGGGATCAGCTCGTGCTGCCCGGCTTCCCTGCTGATGCGGAACTAGCCCGCGTCGTCGCTCGCCCCTTGAGCGTCTTGGGCGAGGTTCGTGGTGCTCAGGGCATCAGCCGGCAATTGGCCCGAATCGGGGACTTCGATCAGTGGTTGAGTCGACGCTCGCGGTCGTCACGTCGCAATTTTCGGGTAGCCGAGCGCAAGGGCCAAGAAGCCGGCTTGTCCTTCCACGACGCGTCGAACGACGACTACCTGCTTGATCGACTCTTAGCCATCGAGTCGAAGAGCTGGAAGGGACAAGCCGACAGCGGCATCACCGCCCCGTCGATGAGCACGCTCTATCGCCGCCTGATCGACCGGTTGCAGACGAATGATCGATGTCACTGCCATATCGCTCGCCTTGGTGGCTTCGACGTTGGCTACATCCTCGGGGGTGTACGGAACGAAATCTATCGAGGGCTACAACTCAGCTACGTCGAGGACGCCGGGCAGCTGTCGGTCAGCCACTTGCTGCAGCTCCATCAGATCAAGCTTTTGTGCGAGAAAAAGGCTGCCCGTACCTACGACCTCGGGATGGACATGCCCTACAAGACGGCGTGGGCCGACCACACAGCCACATCACTCACCATCGTGGTCCAAGCCTCTTGAGCTGAGTCAAAGAAGTTCGGTCGGCTCGGCTAGGTTCGACGCTCGAAGGAGACACAACTGTGATCGATATAGGACGAGTTGGAATTTGGCAAGGCGTGCTCGATGGGCACCCGGCTGGCGCTGTACGCGAGACGGTGGCTGAGCTCGATGAGTTGGGCTGGCCCTGCCTGTGGATACCCGAAACGGTGTCGCGCGACCCTTTCGTTTCTGCGGCCGTCATGCTGGGCGGGTGCGACAACATGAAGGTCGCCACCGGTATCGCCAGTATCTGGGCCCGCGACGCCATGACGACCGCCAACGCCAGCAAAACGTTGAACGAGGCCTACGACGGCCGATTCCTGCTCGGGCTGGGTGTGAGCCATCACACCATTACCGAGTATGTGCGCAAGCACGAGTACGCCAAGCCGCTTACGCGGATGCGGGAGTACCTCGAGCGGATGGGTAAATCCATGTTCAAGGGAGTCGAACCCGCTGAGCCTCCATCGGTTGTCTTAGCCGCCCTAGGACCCAAGATGTTGGCTCTATCAGCCGAGCTGGCCGACGGCGCCCATCCCTACTTTGCGCCGGTCGAGCACACCGCTATAGCGCGCGAGGCGGTCGGCCCCGACAAGATGGTCGCCACCGAACAGATGGTGGTGCTAGAGACCGACCCGGCCAAAGCCAGGGAGATAGCTCGCAAGCACATGGCGGTGTACCTCGGGCTCCCGAACTACGCCAACAACCTGCTGCGCTTCGGTTTCACCGAAGCCGACGTCGCTGACGCCTCGGACCCTCTGGTCGATGCCATCGTGGCCTGGGGCTCCACGGATACGATCGTGGAGCGAGTGAGAGCTCAACACGATGCCGGCGCCAGCCACGTGTGTGTTCAGGTGCTGCAGGACGACACTTCGATCCCTATGGAAGCTTGGCGCGAATTGGCCTCAGCGCTTCTGTAGCCGCTTCAACCGGGCGAACAGCAAGGAACCCACGTGACCCAGAACACCATCTACCTCCTTTGTGCGGGAGGCTTGATTCTTGGCTTGATCGCCGTAGTAATCGATCGACTCAACTTTCCCCAGCGGCGGTTTGTGGCCCGCGGCGTGCGGATCAGCCCAGGCGATGGGGCGACACGCGATCGCACCGGTGCCCACATCATCGACCTGATCGAGTCGGGCGACCCCGCGTTCGGCGACCCCGCGTTGGGCAAGACAGCGTTCGGCGACACTGAGGTGAGCGAATGATCAAGGCAATCCTGGCTCGCATCAAGGCTCACAACGTGGTGATCATGGCGGCTGGCACGGCGTTCTACGCCACGCTGGCTCTTGTCCCAACGCTGATCGCACTGGTGTCGGTGTACGCCCTCGCAACTGACCCAGCCGAAATCGCCGATCAGATCGACCGTCTGGCAGCGAACATGGATCCCGAGACGGCCAAGCTGGTAAAGACACAGCTGGAAACAGCAGTGTCCGAGGCCAAGGGTTCAGGGGTGGTCGCCCTGATAATCGGCATTGTGCTCGCCTTGTTCTCGGCCTCGGGTGCGGTCCAAAAACTGATGCTTTCCATAAATCTGGCCTACGGCGCGATCGAGAGCCGCAAGGGTTGGAAGGTCCGAGGTCTCGCGTATCTCTTCACCGTCGGCGCCATCGTTGGCGTCGTCATCATTGCTCTACTTCTCGGAGCGCTCCCGAAGATTATGGATGAGGTCGGGTTGTCTGGGCCCACCCAGGTACTACTCAACGTCCTACGCTTCCCAGTGCTCGGAGTAGTTATGGCGGTCGGTTTCACCATGCTCTATCGCCTCGGGCCTGATCGAGATCCGAAGACATCCTGGAAGAACCTGGGTGCCGTCGTCGGCACCCTCGCCTTCCTTGTGTTCTGTGGCTTGTTCGTCCTCTACTTCAGATTCGCTGGCGGTATGCCAGCTTCTTACGGCATCCTCGGATCGATCGCCGCCATCATCATTTTCTTCCAGCTGGGCGCCATCGCCGTGATCGTTGGTGCAGAGGTGAACGCCGCGATCGAGCGGAGCGCCACCCTGCCGCTCGACCAGCCCGTCCAAGCGTTAGGTCTACCGGTCGCCACCAGCGGTGCCGCCGAACCAATCGGTCTTGGCAAGGCGGTTGCCGGCCTCGCCGCCATCTTCGTGCTCGGACGCTCCGGCAGCTGAACCACAGCCCACCAAACGCGACAAACCGCCATCAGAAGGTTCCGATGACGGCTTGTCACTTATCGTGGCGAAGTCGGCTACTCCATTGGGGCCAAGTCCTACCTGGCCCTAGTTGGTATTCGTTGCCTGAGCGACCCAGTTCACGGTGCCGGTCTCCGATACAAGGGCGCTGACCCCGGCCGAGACGGAAATGGCGCCATAGATCTCTTCACCAGGGTCCACAACAACGGGCCCCGTCTGGGTGTTCGTCGTGATGGCGCCGCCAACATCAACAACAATTGGGGTGCCATTCCAACCGCTCGCCGCAGAGCCTGGCATGCCAAGATCGGCGAAGAGCAGCGCCGGATCACCGATCACGTGTGTTGTGTCCGAGACGTAGATACGAGCCGAACGATCTGTCCAGCCAGCGGTGGCCGGGCGGGCGCCCGCAACCAGCTGAACCGTCAGTGACACCTTGCAGTTGTTCTGGTGGCGCACCACATCGGTGTAGGTAACGCGATCGCCAATCATGCCGCGCACGGTCAGTTTCTCTTCGAGCAGTTCCGCTCCGTCCACAATAATGATGTCGCCGGTGCTCGCTGTGTCGTCGGCACTGAACCCAGCCGACGGGTCATCGGGATCGATAGGCGCGCCGTAGGTCGTAGCGTCCTGACCAGCGACCTTCACAAAGCATGCGTCCGCTACCGTAATGTCGGCCTCCATGTAGTTCTGAACTACGAGAGAGGCGAAGGCCGGTGTTGCGAACACCATGAAGCCGGTGGCGAGCAGGGCCGCTCGCCGAGAAATCCGGCCATTGTTCATGATTGTGTCGTTTCCTTATTTTTGTTACGGGGATTGGTACGGGTTGCTCCACTGCTACGGGGTTGAGCCCGTTCGCTGGAACGCCCGGCTTCAGCCGGGCGTTCTACCTCGGGCCGAAACCCAAGGAAGATCACTGTGGCGGCTACTACGCCAGCCACCGTCTGCGCCAGAACCCAACCATCGATGGCAGGAGGGTCGAGTACGTGGCGCACGTACTGAAAGATCACGAGGATGCCGGACATCAACAGCCCACTGGCCCAACCGTCGAGCAGCTTCTGCTCGTCTCTGTGGCGAATCAGACCAATCATCACAGCCAGACAGCTGGCCAATACGGCGAAGGCAGTGGACCAGGTGAGCACGGTCACGAACACATCACGGGTCGCCAGAATGGCGACGTGAGGGATGACCTTGTAGGCAAATCGGATCTGAAGGATCGCTCCCTCGGCATTGGCAATGAGAATGGCGCTGAGCGCTTGGGTCAGAAAGAGTGCCGATGCGGCCCGAAGCGAGCCCCGCACCATCGGTGCGTAGTCCTCCTCAGGTGAAACGTCGACGACCTCGGCAACGGGCTCGGACCAACGTGCCGACCGAGGAGTAACCAGTGGCTCCACCGCCGTCTTAGGCAGGCGGTACTGGATTGGATTCCCTTCGT
>JBLINY010000116.1:0-13629 GCA_047638695.1 Acidimicrobiales bacterium
TCACTGCCGGCAGCGTCTTCGATCTCGACACGGCCCGCGCCTTCGAACAGATCGGTGCTGACCGGGTGATGTGTGCGCTGATGCTGCCCGACCTGATTACGGACCTCGACGAAGCCAAACGAAAGATCACCCAGTTCGTTGACGACATCATGTCGAAGTTCTAGGGACGACTTTAGTCATGGGAGAAATCGCCCGCGGAAGCGAGCCAGGGGACAGCACCCGATTGCTGGCCAGCGTCTTCGAACCGTTCCACAGCATTGTGTACTACACCCCCGAAATCATGCGGATGACCGAGTTCGGGTATCGCGGGTGGTGGCACGCCTACTTCGCATATCGCTTCGCCCCGATGGGGCCAGTCCCGGCAAGCGTTGTCACCGCGACCGCCTACAACTTCGCGCCCCGCTTTATCGAACGCTCCGTTCCCGGCGTATGGAGTATCCAGCCTCCGGCCGAAGCTCTCGCCAGCCACGGCAGCCTGGTCGATGCTGCGCTCGGTCGTATCTTTGGCGACGGAGTCTTCTCGGAAACGATCGAGGAAGCTGCTGCGTTGGCTCGGCGCTCGGTCGAAGGAATGGATGTGGGTGCTCGGGCACTCTTCGGTGCCCACGCCGACCTGGCATGGCCGACAAATCCAGCCAAAGCGCTACTGCACGCATGCACCTTGCTGCGCGAATACCGAGGCGACAGCCACAACATCTCGTTGGCCAACGCCGACCTCGACGGTGTCGAGTGCCATCTGCTGATGGCGGCCCGGGGTCACGGCAACCAGGCCACCATCGAGGGAATACGAGGTTGGACGTTGGAAGAATGGGATGCAGCGGCCGAGCGTCTGATCGAGCGGGGTTTCTTGAACACCGACAAGACCGAGACAGCGGCCGGGCACCAAGCTCGGTCCGACCTCGAACGAGAGACCGACCGTCTCTCGTCGGCGCCGGCGACTCGGCTGGGTGCAGCCGATGCAGCTCGGCTGACCGACCTGCTCGAGCCTCTGGTGGCCCACCTCACCTCCAACGGTGAGATCGCGGGCCAATGGCCGCCGCCAGCGGTCATGAAATGATCTCAAAACCGCTCGACCAGCTCGTGGTCGTTGAGTTGGTTGGCTCGATCGCCGGGGGCTATGCCGCCAAGCTGTTGGCCGACCGTGGCGCCAAGGTCACCCTGGTCGACCCGGCCCCGCCGCCACTCGATGCGGCGAACGCGGCATGGCACTTTTTGCATGGGGGAGGCTTATCAGGTGAGGCCTCGCAGGGAGCGAGCGGATACGCAGGAAAGACCGTTGTATCCGAGCTTGGTGACCTGGCTGAAACTGCCGACCTGGTTATCGAGAGCTCGGCTCCTAGTCCTCTGCGGCCGGTGGTGGCCGCTCGCGATGGTCTGACCCGGCTCCACCTTTCACCACATGGATCAACTGGCGTGTACGCCGATTTTCAATCGACCGACCTCACCGACTGGGCTCTGTCCGGTCATCAGCACCTCTATGGCGATCCGAACCGTCACCCGATCCCCGGCCCTCCCAACCAGCCGGCGTACGCGGCGGGGCTGTTCGGGTGCGTCGGAGCGATGGCCGCCATGTTGGGTGGCGAGCCTGTCAACAGTGGCAAAGGGAGCCGGACAGTCGCGGGTCAGACAGCCGCTGGTCAGACGGTTGAAGTCAGCCATGTCGAAGCGATGGTTGCGCTGCATCAATTCACATTGCTTCGTCACCAGTTCGGGCACGACATTCTCACCAGAATGGGGAATCGGTTCACCGGCCAGGGGGAGCCGAACACCATCTACCGCTGCGCCGACGGTTGGGTGGCGGTCACCTGCGTCACCGATCAACAGATGGAGAGCCTGCTCAACGTCATTGACCGGGCCTGGGTTCTGGACGAGATCGACTCGCCGCAGGACCTCCAGCTACGTCCCGAACTGATTAACGATGGGCTGGTTCCCTGGCTAGCGGAACGAGCACGCGACGAAGTGGTCGAGCTGCTTCAGGCCTTGCGTATTCCTGCCTGCCCAGCGCTGGCTATGAAGGATCTGCTGGGTGATGCCCAGTTGGCCGATCGGCAATGGTGGGAAGCAGCCGACGGATTGCAGCTGCCCGGCCCACCGACGCGGCTCAGTCGTCATCCATGGGCGGCCGGTCGAACCCCGGCGGCGACAGCCGCCGAGCCTGTTGGCCCGGGTCCGCTGCTGGGTCGAGTGGGGCACCACGAGGCTGATCCAAAAAGAGGACCCCTTTCAGGGCTGCGAGTGCTCGACCTCACCAGGGTGTGGGCTGGGCCACTGGCGGCCAGGATTCTGGCCGATCTCGGCGCCGACGTCGTCATGGTCGAAGCTCCATGGAACCGCGGACCCAAAATCATTCCGGCCTCGGTTGTTGAGGTGACCAAGCAGTATCCCGACAACGACCCAGGCGAACGCCACTGGAATCGGTTCGGCCACACCAACAAGTACGCGGTCAACAAGCGGTCGCTGGTACTTGACCTCACCAAAGACGAAGGACCCGAAACTTTTCGGAGGCTCGTTGCCGGCACCGATGTCGTCATCGAAAACTACAGTCCTCGGGTGATGCCGCAGTTTGGATTGGCTGACGTTGACCTGGCGGCCGTGAATCCCGACACCATCACCGTGACGATGCCCGGCTACGGCCGCACCGGCCCGGCCCGGGACTGGGTTGCCTACGGCTCATGCCTCGATAGTCATGCCGGCCTGACCATGCTGACGGGGTATGCCGATGATCATCCTTGGAAGGGTGGCGTGGCCTGGCCCGACGCAATCGCTGGGCTGCACGCCGTCGTCGGCATCTTGGTCGCCGTGTGGGATCGGGCCGCGGGCGTGACCCGGGGTCAAACGGTCGAGGTCGCACAATTCGAGTCGATGGTGAACTGCGTCGGCGATCAGTTGGTGGCGGCCCAGTTGGGGGGCGAGTACGTGCCGGCTGGAGGCCGACACGCAACCCAGGCGCCCCATGGGGTTTATCGATGTCTCGGCAACGATCGTTGGACCTCAATTTCGGTCGCTAATGATGAGCAATGGAGCGCAGTTGTAGCTCTAATGGCGCTGCCCTCCGATTGGGCGGCCCTGTCACAACAGCAACGACATGACCGTCACGACGAGATCGATGAGGCCATCACCGAGTGGACCTCATCGCACGATCACATGCTGGTCATGTACCGGCTGCAAGAGGTCGGGGTGGCGGCCGGCGCCGTCTTGGATGCAGCCGGGGTTCGGTCCGATCCTCAGCTCAATTCCCGGGCACTGCTCGAGACGATCGAGCAGCCCGAGGTTGGGCCCTTCACGCTGCCTCGCACGCCGATCCGGCTGAATGATCGCTATCCCAAACTGGGGCCGGCTCCGGGTCTTGGCCAACACAACGATGCCGTCCTGGGCGACGCGGGCATAGACGAGGCGGCGCGTTCCGAGCTTCGTGCTCTTGGCGTCGTCGCCGACGAGCCGCCAGGCTGACCTCATTCTTCTCTTTCGTCTCTGAACGGAGCAACACATGATCAAAGTCACTGAGATCGTCAACCGCCGACCCGGAATGTCGGTCGAGGACTTCCAGGCCCACTGGTTACACAACCACGGCCCGATCGTTGCCAAGGTTCCGGGGCTGAAACGGTACGTGCAGAGTCACGTCCGGCTCGGCGGGTACAAACGGGGCGAGGTGCCGTTCGACGGCATCGCCGAGTTGTGGTTCGACGACAAGGCAGCGCTCGCTGCGATCGTCGGAACCCCCGAGTTCGCGGCGGCCAAGGCCGACGAACCCAAGTTCATTGATGACACCACGCTGATCGAGCTGGTGGTAGACGAGCACATCATCAAGGACAACCCCGTCCCGGTTGGTGCAGCAGGAGAGCCGGCGGTGAAGAGCATCGAGTTCTTGATTTTCAAGCCCGACATGGACCCAGCTGAGGCCCAGGCCTACTGGCTTGGAACCCACGGCCCAATTGGGGCTGCTATTCCGACCATGACCCGGTACGTGCAGAGCCATGTCCGGCTCGGCGCCTATCAGAAGGCGACACGGCCACCGTTTGATGGCATGGCCGTGACTTGGTGGAAAGATCTGGACGCCATGCGGGCTTCAGCGTCTAGTCGTGAATATCAACTGACTCGCGACGATGAGCCCAACTTCATCGACGGTGAGCTTCCGGTGATCCTCACCAGCGAGCACGAGATCGCTCTCCCTACCTAGCAGCTCCTCTGGTTACCTGCCCTCGGCAGCCCGAGCCAGCAGGGTACGGGAGATCACCATTTTCTGGATCTCGCTGGTGCCCTCGCCAATGATCATCAGTGGGGCGTCTCGATAGAGCCGCTCGACGCTGTATTCGGTGGTGAAGCCGTTGCCACCGTGGATACGCATTGCCTCCAGCGCCAGCTCGGCCGCAGTCTCTGACGCGAACAGTTTGGCCATACCGGCTTCCATGTCGGCCCGTTCACCGTTGTCGGCCCGTCTGGCAGCATCGGCGACCATCAAGCGGGCCGCATGAAGCTTGGTTGCCATCTCGGCCAACTTGAAGCCAATGGCTTGGTGATGGGCAATGGGTCGGCCGAACGCTTCCCGCTGCTGGGCGTAGTCGAGGGCAGCGTCGAAGGCAGCCTGGGCGACACCAACACCGCGGGCGGCAACGTTGATACGACCCAGCTCGAGGGCAGCAAGCGCCCAGCGGAAACCCTGGCCCAAACCGTCTTCGCCACCGAGCAGAGCATTCTCGGGAATGTGATGGTCGACGTAGCTCATCTCGACCGTCTCGAGGCCGCGATAGCCGAGCTTGTCGATGTGTTTCGAGATACTGATGCCGCCGTCGCCGTCGGGGCCCGGAGTTTTCTCGACCATGAAACAACTGATGTCGTCTTCGGTGGTGCGGGCCAGGAGAGCGACGACGCTGGCTCGTTCGCCGTTGGTCACCCACATCTTGGTGCCGTTGATGACCCATTCGTTGCCGTCTTTTCGAGCCTTGCAACGAAGGGCGGCGGCATCGCTTCCCGAGTCTGGTTCTGACAACGAGAAGCAGCCACGACGGGTACCGGCGGCCATTTCAGGCAGCAGGCGCTTGCGCTGGTCTTCGGTGCCGAACCGGTTAACGAGTTGGGCGGCGATGAGGTGGCTGTTGATGACGCCGGCCAGTGACATCCAGCCTCGTGAGAGTTCCTCGATCACGCGGGCATAGGTTGAGTAGTCGAGGCCAAGTCCGCCGTACTCCTGGGGAATGGTGGCTCCGAACAGACCGAACGCCTGCATTTGATCGACCATCGCGTCGGGATAGAGATCGTCGAGCTCGAAGTCTCGAACGTTGGGCAACACATCGTTGTCAACGAACGCGGCGAGCGTTTCGATCATCTGGTCAGCTGTCTCGGCATCCATGCCACAGATCTTGCCAGGCGACGGGCGCTGGGAGGCAACCGTCAGCTCGAGACGTTGAGAGGATGGCTAGTCGAGAGGATGGCTAGTCGAGGTGGATGAACAGGCAGGTGCGCTCTTCGCCGCCGACATTGCGGCTGAGGTGACCCTGACCATCGGTGTCTTCAGCCAACAGGATTGAGCCCGGCCCCATACGGCGAACCTCGCCGCTGCCGCTGCCGTTTTCGACTTCGACCGATCCGGTCAGATTTACAACCAGTTGGCGTCGTACCTAGATCAGCCCACTAACCGAGGGCTGCTTCCACCGCCGGAATCACTTCGGTGACGAACAACTCGAACGATTGCATGGCCTCCGCCTGGTCGATGTCGCCCCAGAAGAAGGCGCCAAGCAGATAGTCGGGGCCACCCACTTTTGCCATCTCGATGTACGACTCGGTTACTTCCTGGGGAGAGCCGGCAACGAGAGCCGAGGCCGCCATTGCCGCTGCGGAGTCTCCGCCGAACGACGGATCCTTTGATGCTGACTCTCCGGTTCGCCAGAAATGGTGGTTGATGTGCGGCGTGTAGAGCTCCCATGCTTTCACTGCCCGCGCCTTGGCAACCTGGCTGTCGGGTCGGATGACGACGTGGCGGCTCGCTCCGATGGTGGTCCGGGTGATGGTGGGGTTGTACCGGGGCGGCTCGGTGCGTTCGGCGCAGATGCGGCGATGTTCGGCCACCGCAGCGGCCACAGCTTGAGGCGGTCCACCGACCATGGCGTTCATGTTCAACTCGGCCGCTCGTGCGGCGTTGCCGGCGTACCAGAGTGGGGGATAGGGGTCCTGTACACACTCGAAGGGATTGGCTGCCCCATCAACCGGCTCGCCTTCCAAGACAGCGGTCATCCGTTGTAGATGATCGTCGAATACTTCGGCGATGGTTGCCGTGTCGAGATCGAGTAGCCGATGCTCGGGTGGGCTCACACCCTTGCCGACGCCCATCTGGAAGCGCCCGTTGGTGAGGTGGTCGAGCATGATGACCTCCTCCGCCAGTCGCACCGGGTGATAGCCGGGGAGAATGTGAACGAGCGAGCACAGCTTGATCCGCTCAGTCATCGGGGCCATGGCCGACAGCAAGAGAGCGGGCGAGGGTGTTGAATCGAGGGCGCTGAGATGATGTTCGGTGGTGTGGTAGCCCCAGATGCCAGCGTCCTCGGCTGCTTGCACATATTCGATCCGCTCTCTAAATATCTGCCCGAGTGGTACACTCGGTCGAGTCTCGGCGTGGTCCATGAGTCCGAACTGCATGGCGGCAGCTTGGTTGTTCGTTGAGCGGGCCGCAATTGGTTGCCGGACCCGTTGCCAGCAAGGATGCGGTCATGGCCACTGCAGACCTAGAGACACGCCTTCGCCGGCTCGAGGACATCGAGTCGATCAAGCAACTCAAAGCCCGCTACTGCAAGTACTGCGACGACAACTATGACGCCGACGCTCTTGCTGGAACCTTCACCGAGGACGCGGTGTGGGATGGTGGGAACACCTTCGGTGTCGCCGACGGTCGGGAAGCGATCCGCAAGCACTTCCGGGGAGCCAGCAAGAGAGTCACGATTGCTCGTCATCAGGTAATGAACCCGATCGTTGAGGTCGACGGTGATGAGGCGACGGGACACTGGTTGCTGTTCCAACCTTGCACCAATAGCACCGGCAATGGCGAGGAAGCGGTGTGGTTGGCGGCGACCTATGCCGACACGTACCGCCGGGCTCCGGAGGCTGTCGATGGCTGGCTCATCTCGGGTACGACGATCGATGTCGCCTTCTTCACCCGCTTTGATCAGGGCTGGGTCGATCAGCGGTTCCTGCCCGGTCGCCAGCCCTCGGCTTGAGACACCCGTAGGATTGAACAATGAGTGAGCCAGGGAGCTATCAAGATCGCCTGAACCGCAGCGAGGCCGCAGGTCGCAAGCTGAGCCGCCACCAGAAGAAGCTGCACCAGTCCTATTGGCGCACCCACGACTTGGCCATGGAGGCAGGCGCCCTCGACCGTAAGACAAAGGAGCTCATCGGCCTCGCTTTGGTTGTCAGCATGCAATGCGACGTGTGTATTGCCTTCCACGTTCGCGATTGCGTCAAGGCCGGAGCTACCACCGAAGAGATATACGAAGCGCTAAATGTCACGGTGATGCAGGGCAACGGACCAGCCATGGTTTATGCCGGATACGCGGTTGAGGCCCTCGACGAACTTCTCGCCGGTCGCGATCCTGTTGGCGATGCGCCTGCACCGCACGCACACTGAGCCATGGACTTCGCTGACCTTCCTCTAGGAGAACTCGACACCGAACGGGTTGCCATTCTCGAGCCGCAGCACATCGGTGGGGATCTCGCGCTTCCCGAACGAGCGGTGTTGTGCTTTTTCTTCGATGTGCTGGCCCGACGAGGTGCCGATCCAGCCTCCGGCTGGACCGAACTCGGCACTCGAGATATTGAGAACGGGCCGCGCACCATCTGGCAGGTTGGCGAGGGCGACGATGCCGTCGCAGTGCTCAACCCGGGTACCGGGGCGCCCACGTCGGTGACGATGCTCGAGCTGGTCATCGCTGCTGGGGCCAAGACCGTGGTCGCCGTCGGCGGCGCTGGAGCGCTGGTGGACGAGCTGGCGCTCGGCAACGTGGTCGTGCCAACCAAGGCACTGCGAGACGAGGGCACCTCATTTCACTATCTACCGCCGTCGCGGTTCATTGACCTCGATTCCGAGGTAGCTGGGACCCTCGACGCGTTTCTTACCGAGCGGCACGTACCGCACGAGCTGGCTCCGGTCTGGACTACAGACGGCCTATTTCGCGAGACGCCGGACAAAGTTCAGCGCCGCCGCGACGAGGGCTGCGTCTTGGTTGACATGGAATGCTCGGCCCTCGCTGCGGTCTGTCAGTTCCGAGGTGTGCGCTTCGGCCAGTTCCTGTATGCCGGCGACAGTCTGGCCACCGACGACTGGGATGCTCGTGGCTGGAACCAGGCAACCGACGTTCGCGAAACGCTGCTCGATCTCGCCATCGACGCAGCAAGGAAGGTCTGATCAGAATGAGTGATTCGCCGAATGAGATCGTTCGAGCCTTTCTCGGATTGGAGGGAGACGACGGCGGTTCGAGCTGGCGCCTCCCGGTCACCGACGAGATCTGTGGCGGCCGGGGCAACCTGTATGGCGGGTGTGGTCTCGCCGCTGTCATCGAGGCGGCCGAAGGTCTGACGGCCAAGCCGGCCGCCTGGGCCACGTGCCAATTCGTTGGTGGGGCTAAGGCCCCGGATGTCATAGACCTCGAGGTCGAGGTAGTGGCCGCCGGTCACCGCATGTCGCAGATCAGGGTGATCGGTTCGGTTGCCGGCGAGCTGTTTCTGACCGGCCTGGTGGCTGTGGGCCGTCGAGAAGAGATCGCGGCCGGACGATGGGAGACCATGCCAGACGTGCCGCCTCCGGCCCAATGTCCACCACGCAAGATGGCAAACGAGGAGCGCCGCGGTGGCCTCCGACCCCGTATCGATGAACGGACCGCAACCAACGGACCAGATGGGTTCCTACTGGCAGATGACGAGGGCCGGTCGGCGCTGTGGGCGACCATGCCCGGGGGTGTCCCGGCCGCTGCGTCGGCGCTCGCCGTGGTCGGCGACGACGTATCGGTGGGCGTCGCCGCGGCGGTAAAGGCCGACGTGCGGGCCCGCAGCATCGACAACACAATCCGCATCGTCGACCCGCGCGCCAGCCAATGGGTGCTGGCCGACATCAAGATCCACTCTGTCGGTGCCGGGCTAGGCCACGGGAACGTCAACCTCTGGTCTGAGGATGGACACCTACTCGCCATCAGCAGCCAGAGCGGGCTTGTGGGGCCGCGCTGAAAGCTCGGCACCCTCGCTCGGCGGCCCTTGGCGGCCTCGAAGCGGTACCGACCCGCAGCTGGATGGCCCTGGGTCTGGCCGCGCTTTCGTTCACAATCACCTCGATCAACGTCACCGGCACCAACATTGCCTTCGGATCGATCCAGGCCGAGTTCGATACCGCCAGCCGGGCCACGTTGTCGTGGGCGCTGTCGGGATACAGCATCGCCCTAGCCACCTTCATGGTTTTGGCCGGCCGGGTCGCCGATCGTCTCGGCCGCCGTCGGGTGTTCTTCGCCGGTGTGCAGGTGTTTCTTGCTGGGTCGTTGCTGTGCGCCTTTGCTCCGACAGCAATCGTTTTCGTCGCTGGCCGAGTGGTTCAGGGTTTGGGCGGAGCGCTGATCGTTCCGTCGTCGTTGGCCTTGGTTCTACCCGGATTCCCAGACAGCCGGCGCACATCGGCTGTTGCCGTCTGGACGGCAAGCGGGTCTGCAGGCGCAGCTGCCGCCCCGAGTCTGTCTGCGTTCATCGTCGAAGGCTTTGGCTGGCGTTGGGTGTATTTCATATCGGTTCCGATTGGCGTCTTCATTCTCGTCGCCGGGCGCAGGCTGCTGACGCCGTCGCAGGGCGTGACCAGCGACGAGCGCCTCGACTATCTCGGCTTCCCGATGGGCACGCTGGCCATCGGTCTCCTTGCCTTCACCATCGTGCAGGGACCTCGGTGGGGATGGGGATCGCCTGCGATCGTCGCATCGGTAGTGATGGCAGCCGTGCTTTTTCCTGCCTTTGTCGTTCGGTCGTTGCGGCATCCCGCACCGCTGCTCGATCTTCGTTTGTTCAAGGTCCGCACGGTCTGGACCTCGTCGGTGGCCAATGTCTTCATGTCCATGATGGGCCTCTCGATCTGGCTGGTGTGGCCCCTGTTCCTCAGCGGCATCTGGGGCTACGACCTGTTTCACGTTGGCCTGGCCATCACCCCGGGACCCATCTGCTCAACGTTCTTTGGCATCGTGGCCGGGCGGGTCGCCGATCGTCACGGACCCCGGTTGCTGATCTCGATTGGATCGCTTCTGCCGATCTTCGTCATGCTCTGGATGGCGCTCCGTTTCACGCCAGAGCCGGCGTACTGGACAACGTTCTTTCCGGCCGTTGCCATGTTCGGCACCGGGTTTGGCCTGACCTTCTCACCGCTGAATGGGGCGGCGTTGCAGGGTGTAAGTGAAGAGGTGTTCGGCGAAGTGAACGCGGCATTCAACACCGTCCGCAACCTGGCAGGAGGACTGGGAGTCGCCATCGTCATCGCCATTCTGGGAGACGCCGACCCCATCCCGTTCGAGGTGTTCGATCGGGTCTTCTACGTCTTCGCGTTCTTCAGCGTGATGCCGGCCCTGGTGATCTATCTCTTCTATCCCCGCAAGTGACAGGCATGTGATCGTCGGGGGCCCTCTAACCGGTTGATTTCCTTGTCGCCTGGCCGATCAAGGCAGGGTGGGTACTCAGACATGAATCTCGCGGTCGTCACCGAGATAACTCAGCCCCAGACAATGGTGCGGTACCTGCTGGTGTCGATCTTCAACATCACTGCCCACCAGAGCATCCTCTTCTGTACCAACAGCTTATGGGATTGGAGCGGTGGGCTGGCCAACGCGTTCGCCGCCATGGTGGTGTGCGGGCCGGCCTTTCTGCTCACTCGAAGCTGGGTCTGGAAGGTCGAAGGCACCCATGATTTGCACGGTCAGGTGTTGCCCTTCTGGGTCATCACGGTCGCCGGGTTGATTGTGTCGACGATCTGCGCCTCCGTCGCCCAACGGCTGTTTGGCGCCGGCCTGGCCGTCAACACGGCCAGTTTCGCTGGCTACGGCATTGTTTGGGTCGTCAAGTTCTTTCTTCTTGGCCGCATCTTCGGCCAGAACTGATCTCGGCCGCTCAGCCCAGGACGTCATCGAGCAGCAGCTGGACGTACTCCTCTTCGCTGCGGCCGAGCAGCTCTCGAACGACATGCTCGTTGTGTTCGCCCAGTCCGGGTGAACGAGTGATGCGATGGTCGGCCCCGACCCATTGAGCAGCTTCTCGGTCGATCGGAATGTCGATCTGTGGACGTGAGGGCTGGTGCACGGTTTGGTAGTGGTGGCGGAGCTGGGGGTCGCGCTCGTAGGTATCGACCAGATGCTCGACCGGGGCGGCCGGTACTCCGGCAGCCTGGCAGCGTTCGGCCAGACTCCACTTGTCGGAGGTTCCGGTCCAGCCCTCGATGATGGCATCGAGGGCATCTTCGTTGACTTTGCGGCCAGCATGGCTGGCGAACCGTGTATCGGTGGCGAGGTCGTCTCGCCCGATCACTCGACAGAGGCTCGTCCACTCGGCCTCGTTACCAACCGCGATCGCCAGCCATTCGTCATCGCTGTGATCGCTGCTCTGGGTCTGGAATACTCCGTGGGGGCAGTAGTTGGCATCGCGGTTGGCGCTTCGGGGTGGCTGGGTGCCGGTGTCCTTGTAGTGCATCCACTCGATGCCAAGCAGCGACACCATGCCCGAGAGCTGGGTGAGGTGCAGTTCCTGTCCGTCGCCTGTGGCCTCTCGGTGTCTGAGAGCAGCCAGAATGGTGGCCGTGAGCAGGTGAGGTGAGGTGAAGTCGGGGTAGGCGACTCCTACGCCGCGGGGACGCTCACCCTCGAACCCCATGAGCATGTTGAACCCGGAGGCGGCCATCAAGATGTTGCCCATGCTCGACCGAACCGCCCACGGGCCGAAGCGGTGCGCGCCCGGCAGGTTCAGCAGCACAATGTCGTCCTTGATGCCGCGGAGAACCTCGTACCCGAGGCCCATCCGTTCCATCGCTCCTGGACGGAAGTTGTTGACAACGACGTCTGCCGTCGCAATCAGGTCCTTGATGAGCGCCAGGCCGTCCTCGGTCGTGAGATCGATGGCCAGCGACTTCTTGCCAGCATTCACCGTATTGAACAGGCCCCCCAGGTCGGCGTCCGGCGTGCCGTCAGGCCCGGGTTGACTTCGCATCGAGTCGGGTTTGGCCGACGACTCAACCCGGATCACCTCGGCCCCGAAACTGGCCAGCAGCCTGGTGCCTATTGGCGCCGCCAGCACCCAGCCAAAGTCGACGACACGCAGCCCGGCTAGTGCCTGGGATGGATCGAGCGACGTGGCGGTCGGGACCTTCGATGGCAGGGCCGATGTTGGTTCGAGGCCATCGAGCAGACGTTGATGTTCGCCAAGCAGGGGAGCGCGGCCGATCTCGACTCCGTCGGCCATGGCATCGGCCGGAGATCGTACGAACCCAAGCTGTCGACCAAGGGCATCATGTTGGACGGTCAGAAACTGTTCGTTGACGATGTACTGCTCGTAGCGCTCGAGGTCTTCGAAGCCCAGCACGGGAAGACACACGATGTCGGCCTCGAGGGCGCCCGCTGCGAAGTCGTCGCGGGAGAGGGCGGCCGCCAATGCCAGCGTGCAGGCGGCAACCGGGTTGTCCTTTCGTGGAGCATCAAGACGGCTCCACTCCCAATCGTCAATCGTCATGCCGTGATCGATGCCGACCCGATCGGCCCAGGCCAGGAAGCCGTCGAATTTGTCGGGTCGTACCAGCAGGCCGACGTAGCCGCCGTCGGCGCACCGCAGAGCATTGGATAGACCGGGGCGGCGGGGCAACCGGTCGTGCCACGTCCACTGGCTAGGTGTGGCCGACTGCATGACGGCCATAACGGTCGCTTCTTGAAGCGAGACGTCGATGTGGCAGCCGCTGCCGGCCCCGGAATGATCGCGCTGATGGAGCGCCATCGAGATGGCTGAGACGGCGGTCAATCCAGCCATGGCATACGAGGGGTGGGCGCCGCCTTGCAGCGGCTTGCCCCTCGACTCGCCAGACAGCCAAACGAGGCCGCCGGCCGCCCCGGCAACGAGATCGTTGGCCTTCCAGTCCTTCCATTCGGCGTTCAGTCCAAACGGTGTCACCGAACACTGGATCAGCGAGGGGTTGATGGTTCGCAGCACGTCGTGACTCAGCCCGATGTCGGCCAGCCGATCGGGAGCCTCAGTGTCGAGAACGACATCGGCAGAGGCGACCAGAGCCAGAAACGCTTCTTGTTGCTGTTCCAGGTCGAGCACTACCGAACGTTTGTTGGCATTCAGGTACTGATGGGCGCACGAGGCTTCGGGATCGTCGACGCCTGTGAGCTTCGGCTCGAGCGCCCGAATGCTGTTGCCGTCGGGCGGTTCGACCAGGACAACTTCGGCGCCGAGATCGGCCAGAATACGGCCCGCAAGGGCGGCCGATCGATTAGCCAGGTCAAGTACGCGGATGCCGCGAAGTGCGTTGCTCATAGCAGTGTCCTCATAGCAGTGTCCTCATAGCAGTGTCCTCATAGCAGTGTCCTCATAGCGTTTCGTCATAGGGTCGCGCCGTCGGGGCCCAGATAGTCGAGACTGAGA
>JBLINY010000117.1:0-13571 GCA_047638695.1 Acidimicrobiales bacterium
GCCCATGCACCGTTTCTGCATCGGTTCTTCGATGACGACCCCGAGACCTACGGACAGCAATTCCGCGACTACGTCGCTGACACCGGGATTACCACGACGGAGATGATGCGCGAGGCGTCGGCGCCCAACATCGAGACCGCCGCCACCCCGTTCGGATTCCGCATGAGGACCACCAGGGACTACCGCCAGCAGTTCCGCCATGTGCGCGTCTCGAATTGCATCTTCCCCAACGCCATCACCATTGCCATGAGTCGAGAAATGACGATCACGCAATGGCATGTGCCCATCAACGAAACAACCAGCTACTGGTACGCCATGTTCGTCAGCTTCGGTGAACCGGTCGATGCCGACCAAATGCGAGGCCAACGCATCAGCCAAGTCACACTCCCCCTGTACGAGCCGGTAACGGGAAGACACAACCAGTGGGGCTACAACCCCGAAGAACAGCAGCGGGCCACGTTCACCGGGATGGGCACCGACATCAACGTGCACGATCAGTGGGCCGTTGAATCGCAGGGCCCTCTGTTCGACCGAACCAACGAACATCTCGGACCAACCGACATCGGTATCCGAACCCACCGGCGCATGTTTCTCGCTGCCGCCAACCAGCCAGACCCGACGACGCTGATCGGCCGGGCGCACGATCTGGCCGGGCCAGCCGCCATCGATGCCGTCACCACCGGTCAAGACTTCGACGCTGCCTGGCAGGATCTCGATCGAGTCCGTCGGGAGGGGTCAAGTTGGGCCACACCGATCGAGTACTCATGACAACAGACAGGGTCATGCCAACAGACAACCTCCTGACAACAGACAGCGTCTTGGAGCACATCCGGTCCGAAGCAATCCACACCGTTCGAGTTCTCTTCACCGACCAGCACGGCCTCCTACGAGGCAAGGCCATAGCGGCCTCAACAATGGCAACCGTGTTCGAGAACGGCATCGGCGTGCCCGGCTCGTTGCTGCACAAGGACCTCCGAGGCAACCACGTCATCGGCTTGTGGGAACCAACCGGCCATCGCCAGCTCGACGAGCTTGTCGGCGCCCGCAACATCGTGCTGCGGCCAGACCCCAACACCTTCAGACCGATCCCGTGGATGGAACCCGGTACCGCCGTCGTCCTCTCCGATCTCGAGACGACCTCGGGCGCGCCGATCGAACTCTCGACCCGACAGATCTACCGAAAGGCGTTGAGCTCACTCGATAGCCAGCATCGCTTTCGGGCCGGTCTCGAACTCGAGTTCCACCTGTTTCGCTGCGACGACAGCGGCGAGCTGCACAACAGCCACCAGGGTTGGGATCTGTTAGGCGAGGAAGGTCTCGATCGCCTGCAGCCGATCCTCGAAGCGCTCCGGCGCTGCTTGTCCGAACTCGGCATGCCGCCGGCCACCATCGAGATCGAACACGGACCGAGCCAGGTCGAGCTGACCTTCGAGCCTGCCATCGGGCTCGAGATCGCCGATCAGGCCGTTCTGGTTCGGACTGCGATTAGGCATACGGCCCGTCGTCATGGCCACCAGGCAACATTCATGAGTCGTCCATCGATTGGCGGTGACAACTTCCCGAGTGGTTGGCACGTGCACCAATCGCTCGTCTCCGATTCCAACCTCGACAGCCTCTTCGTGCCGCCAGATAGCGAACAGCTTCTCTCCCCGATCGGTGAACACTTCGTCGCCGGAATCCTGCGGAACGCCAGCGCCGCATGCCTGCTGACAACTCCAACGGTGACCGGCTACAAGCGGTACCGCCCCAACGCCGTCACCCCCGACCGCATCACCTGGAGTAACGAGCATCGCGGCGCCATGATCCGAGTCGTTGGCGGTACGGGAGATCCATCCACCCGTATCGAGAATCGGGCTGGCGATCCGGCCGCCAACCCGTACCTTTTGCTCGCATCACAGGTCATCTCCGGAATCGACGGTCTGACGAATCAGCTCGTTCCGCCGCCGCCGACCGATTCTCCCTATGCCACCAACGCTGGCGTCGCCCTGCCTCGAACCCTCGGCGAGGCCGTGACGGAGTTCGACCAAAGCGACGTCTTTCAAGCCGCGCTCGGCGGCGACGTTGTCGACTATCTAGTGGCCTTGAAACGGGCCGAGTGGCATCGTTTCAGCCAAGCGGTGACCGACTGGGAGCAGCGCGAGTACTTCGACCGCTTCTAGCTACGACGCCACTGCGACGGGTCCAGATCATCGGGGACAGCGAGCATCAAGGTCGATGCCGCGGGCTGAACAACGCGGGTCTGGTGGCCCTGCCCCGTGAGGTCGTCGGCCAGCAGCACTTCGCCGGACGCAATCGTCCGGATCGTGCCGTCGCCTGCCTCGACCTCGATCTCGCCGCCAACGGGGACGACGAACTGGCGTCGCGGCGCGTTGTGGAAATCAAGATCGAGCCCGGGCTGGCCGGTGCGGAATATGGCGCCAACAAGCGGAATCATCGAGGTGGTGAATCCCCGACCGGTATCAACCGCCTCGATGTCGAGGTCTTCGAAAACGGTTTGCCCTTCGTCATTGGCTCTCATCCAGACGACCTTCATAATCGACCTACCTTCATGTTGGGTCCGAGTTCACGTTGGGTCTGTCTTCATGTTGGATCTATGAGCGCCCGCATCGACCACACCTTGCCATCGGCAAGGCCCAAGAGGTCCTTCGCACACTCCCGCAGAATCTGGGGTGATGTTGTTGCGTGCTGGGCGCCGGTCATCATGTCGCGAACGCACCGTTGCAGCGTTCCCGAACGGGCTGCGCCACCGCCGCCATACTCGAAGGCGAACTGGGCGATGTCGTTGGCAACCGAGGTGACGTGGTTCAGGGCCAGCCGCACCAGGGTGAAGGGCCGGGTCGGAATGGGTCCGGGCGCGCTGATGGCTTCTTCCATGTCGCTCCAGGCCTGAAAGGTGAGAGCCCGGGCCCCGAGTAGCGAGGCCTCGAGATGGCCGTACTGCTCTTGGAAGCTCTCGCTCCCGCCCTGCTCGGCCAACACGAATGGCCGGTCGCCCTCGTGGCGGGCGAGCGCTGCAATCTCGTCGAGCAATCGTCGGCCAAGGCCGAGCGCGAACCCGGTGTGGCCAATCGCTGCGAATCCAAGAATCCCCAGTTTGTAGAGATCACCGCCAGTGATGGCGAGTCTGGTGCCCTGGAGGTGTGTCGAGCCCTCGGGCACAAAGATGTTGGTGATCGAGTAGTCAACGCTTCCCGTTGCCCGAAGCCCGAGAACGTCCCAGTTCCCTTTCACCGTGGCGTCGTCGACCGGGACAACGAACACTCGGAACTCCGGTAGACCAGTTAAGGGATCGATCCGCGGTTTGCTGCCGTCGAACACGATCCCGCCCGTATGCACGTAGTCGGCATGAAGCAGCCCACTCGCATACGACCACTCGCCCGTGAGCCGGAAACCACCCGGTTCACATACGGCTCGGCCCAGTGGGGCACCGTGGCCGGCGATCAGACTGAGCTGACCGTCAAATAGCTCGCTGGCAACTTCGGAGGCGAGGTAGGCCGCGCCCGTGCCAGTTGAAAGATTGGCTGCCATCTGAACCCAACCGGTCGAGCCGTCGGCACCACTCAACGCCTCGATTACCTTCAGGCTCTGCACCGGCCAAAGCTCTGAGCCACCGAGTTCACCTGGCACCCATATCGCCATCAGGCCACTCTCGGTAAGCGCGCCAACAACCGACTCGGTCAGTTGGCCCCCCGCCTCACCGGCCACGGCGTCCGCGTCGATGAGCGGCCGCAGCCTTGCCGCTTCAGCGACCAGCCCGACTTCCGACTGGTCAACTCGTTCGCTGGTCGTCACAACCAGCAGTCTTCCAGATCAGACCCGAACTGGTCAGATGTGCGACCGGTGGGCGGCGAAAGGGACAAGCGCAAATCCGGCTGACGCGAGCCAAAGGCCGATACCGACATTGGCATTGGTGGTCATGCCCACCCACAACCCAGCCCCGAAGCACAGCAGGGACAGCACCCAGCTTGCGAGGCGCAGACGTCGAACAGTGGGGCTGGAATGACGTCGATTGGAGATCGGCTGGTTGGAGATCAGCCCAGTCCACCAGCGCCGCCTGCGGCTCACAACTCGCGGGACCGACGGGTCTGGGCGGTCAATCCTCTAGGCCTCCGGGATCATCCCCACCTCCGCATCGGGCCTGCCCGCCCGCAGAACGATGCGATCGGATCTGCAACGGGAGAAGCCGAAGTCGATCGGATCACCAACGTCATCATGCAGAAGACGCTCGAACCGAAGAAGAGGCGTCGCAACCGGCACCGAGAGGAGCTCGGCGACCGCTTCATCAGCGGCGGTCGCTTCGACTTGAACGTCCAATCGGCCGGTCGAGACTCCGAGGGCTGCGAGCACATCGAACCAGTCGCCGTACCAGTCGCCATCAAGATCTCCCGAGAAGACGTCAGCAACCGCATCCCCGGCGAGATAGCTGGTCGCCACGGCGTAGGGATCGCGATCGATGAGAGTCTCATAGTCGGCGACAAAACACGGCGCTCCATGCTCCAGCCCCAGTTTGACAGCGACCGTTGGGGGCGCTGGTTCGGTCGAGACCGAACGGAAGCGGGTGATCACCCGCTGTCCCCCGCCACGATACGTGACACCGATGCCCTTGCTGCTCGCCAGATCGTGAACCGCTCGTCGAGACACGACGAGCGTTCCACGCCCCTGTAGTCGAGTGACGTATCCGTCAGAGCGCAGCAGATCGAGTGCCACCCGAACAACGTTGCGGCCCATACCGTAGGCACACATCAGTCTGTTCAGCCTCGGTCGGCAACGCCGTGCCACAGGCGAAACTTCCCGACAGAATCTCCGTCCGAAGCAGGTCCGCCACGTGCCGACCTGCGGTGACCTTGGCATCATGACGACTCACAGAACGATCGGCGCTTTGCATGGGCAGAACTCTCCTGTCTCGGAGATGAGTGAGGACGGAACCGTCACCTCGATTCCGAGAGTGTTCCCGACCAACGTTTCGGGCGTTGGTCGGGAACATGAATCAGGGCCGATTCAAGAACACTCTCGAAGGCCTCGACCTTCTCCTACCGACTACTCCTCTACATAAACCGAGGTGAGGTCAGCGAACCACGACTGGGGCTGAACGAAGTTCTTCACGTTGGGCGAAAGCACACGCAAATTCAGATCGTGTACGGTCACGATCACCGGAGCATCTTTCATCATCAGCGACTGCATCTCCATCAGGAGTGCATTCGAGACATCCGGATCGAACTCCGCGGCGGCCGCGTAGTACAACCGATCGACCTCGGGATTCGAGTAGCCAGGTGCGTTGCAGCACGATGCGGTACCGAACCCTGCTGTCTCGGGAGCGAAGTCGGTGATGTACAGCCGCATGCCCGACGGATACAGCGGAGCCAGCGAGATGTACAGCGCGTCGATGTCCTGCCAATCCGGATGCTGCAGGCCCTGCCGCAGGCCGGTGATGATGTTGTTCCACTCCATTGGAATGAGATTGGCGGTGACGCCAACAGCCAGCAGGTCAGCCTGGAGCTTCTCGTTCATTGGACCTGGGAACATATTGCCCGAGCCACCTGTGGGATAGGCCATGTTGAGTTCGAGGCCTTCCGCAAAGCCAGCTTCGGCAAGGAGTTCCTTCGCCTTCTCCGGATCGTACGGATAGCCCTCCCACGACGGGTCGTACCAAGGGTGGCCGTCGTAGAGATACTGCGTGGCCGGATAGCCGACGCCATTGATCAACGCTCCGGTTCCTTCCCGATCGACTGCGTAGTTCAACGCCTGACGAATCCGCACATCATCGAACGGGGCCTTCTGCACATTGAGCTGGTAGGTGACAGGGTGGGCCAACAAGTCAGAGCCATAGCGATGACCACCCGTTGCCGCAGACCCCCGGAGAGCCCAAACGGATAGGCATCGAGACGACGCTCAGGCGACGGAATTTGGACCAGTTCGAGAAGCTCGAGGGCCCGGGCCTTTGCCGCCCTCTTGCCAGGGTCGTCGTGGGCACGAACGGTCTCCACCAACTGCGGTCGCACCGTGTACACAGGATCGAGAGCGGTCAACGGATCCTGGAACACCATCGCAATGTCCTTGCCCCGACGTGAGCGTCGCTCCTTCGCCGACAGCTGCAGTAGGTCGGTCCCGTTGAGTAGGATCTGGCCCGATATCCGAGTACGGCGAGGTTGAATCCCGAGCAGCGTGCGCAACATTGCGCTCTTGCCTGAGCCGGACTCGCCCAGCACCCCAAGCACCGAACCGGCTTCGACGCTGAAGCTGATTCCGTTGTTGGCTCGCAGGGGGCCGCCGGGGGTGTCGAACTCGGTCACCAGATCACGCGACGACCGGCATTTCTGCGACTGGTCGACTGAGTAACGCCACCGTTACGCCAGGTAGATGCACGATCCACATGGTCGTGACCTGGGCAAAGGTCGAAACCCGCCGGGGAATGGGCCGGGTCGAGGTATCACTCGACCTCGGACGAACGAGCGGCAATCGGCGAACGGGCTGGAGCCATGAACAGTCAACGCCATGGGTCGAGAAGGCGCTCACTCACGTGGCCGCTATGCCCCCGGAGAAGAAGAAACCGAAGAAGAAGGCCGCCCTAAAGAGCTAGACGGCACAGAGTTCCAGCTACGGCGATAGCTCGAGCCCGAAATAGAGGGTGTCCTCGATCGGCTCATCGACGTACGGATCGACCGGTCCAAAGCCGAGCGCCCGATACAGGCCAACGGCTTCGGTCATTTCGGGCAGCGTGTTCAGCACAAGCCGATCGAACTTCTCGGTCAACGCCAGTTCTATGAGGCGAGAAGCCAGCGAACGCCCCAGCCCGGTCGCTCGGGCGGAATCGCGAACAAACAGCCGCCGTATCTCGCCGCTGCGAGGACCGATCGAAGGCTGAAGCATCCGAAGCCCAACACAGCCCACCGGTTGGCCTTCATCGTCGCTCGCCAGCAGAAGGAAGCCCGGTGAAGAGTAGATCGTTGCGAGCTGCACGAGCTCGTCTTCCATATCGTTGAATCAGGGACAGGTGTCTGAGCCGGCGAGTAGGCGTTCGACACCCCGCTGATACTCACCAAAGAGCCGACGTACAACAAGCCGCTGAGCGTCGCTGTTCACGATCCTGATGTTGGACATCTCCGAGACTACCGCCGTGGTCGGCTACACGCCGGGGCGTAAGCCTCCAGTCGCGATCGCAGCGAACTGATCGGGATCGTGGCCGAAGATCAGCGTGGCTCCGTCGGCTTCCTCGGCCGCCAGTCGCTTGATCGAAGCCAAATGCCGGTCGCGGTCGAGGGTGTAGTTGGGAAGTTGTTCATCGACGACGCTCTTGCGCACATAACAACAGTCACCGCAGATCACGTACGTGCCCGACTCAGTGACCACCCGAATCGATTGATGGCCAGCGGTATGGCCATCGGTCAGCAGGCAGGTGACGCTGCCATCTCCGAATAGGTCGTAGTCGCCGTCAAGCTCCTGCCGTTCGTGTCCAAGATCGACATCGTCGGGGTTGCAGGCGCCGCTGCGCACCATCCGCTCATCACCAAGCGCAGCCCACTCTCGCTGCTGAACAACGACCCGGGCGTTCGGCAGCTCCAACAAACCGCCGGTGTGATCAAAATGGAGGTGGGTGAGAATCGCGATATCGACCTGGGCCGGATCAAATCCCGCGGCGTCAAGCACCCGACCAACGCTTCCTGAGCCGTCGGCGGGAAGATGAACCTGAAACATCGACGCCAGCTTCTTCATTCGGGTGGTCGAGGTTGCCAGCTCCGGGTGCAACCCGGTGTCGACAACGACCAGGCCGGTCGGGTGCTCGATCACGTACACCGGGATGGGGTACGTGATGTCGCCTTCCTCACCATCGAGAAACGAACTGAGGGCGGAAGTCATCGATCCCGCACCAAGTACGTGCAGTCGGACAGCGTCTGTGGCCATCGTCGGAACGTAGCAACCGCACCCCGCCTTCCTAAACCGCCGTCTTCGGTGGTGATAGTGAATCGAGCGAGGGCGGGCGGCTGCAGTAGCGTTGCCCGCATGGTCGATGTCTCGCCCTCAGCACTCGAAACGGGCTCTGCTCAGGAAGGGTTCGTTCCCGAGGGTCCCGAACGCGAGCAGTTGCAGGCGCGCACCGTCAAGGTCTTGATGAGCAGTCAGGTCTTCGGTGGCATGGGGCTGGTGTCGGGGTACATCCCCGCCGCCTTGCTGGCCAAGGAGATCACCGGCAGCGCAACGCTGGCCGGTCTAGCCGCCGCCATGCTGTCGGTGGGATCGAGCTCGGCCGCTTTCCCACTGGCCAGCTACATGTACCGCAATGGCCGGCGACCCGGCATGCGACTCGGCTATCTCATCGGCGCCATGGGTGCCAGCGCCGCGTTCGCGTCCGCCCTCTTGTCGTTCTATCCCCTGCTGCTCCTCGGTGTCGCCGGCGTCGGCGTCGGCCTTGCGTGCAACCTGGCCGCTCGTTACGCCGCCGCCGACCTCGCGGTCGAAGAACGTCGAGCTCGTTCAATCGGCACTATCGTGTGGGCCTCCACCATCGGTTCGGCCTCGGGGTCATTCGTGGCGCTCGCTTTGGCCACTGGCGTCGCGGCGTGGGTCGGCCTCCCCGAGCTAGCGGGGCCCTACGTGCTTTCGACCACAATCTTTTTGGTCGCTGCCGCCATCGTCCACACCCAGCTTCGGCCCGATCCACTGGTGGCATCCGGCGGACTCAACACCGCACCTCGCACGGAATCCAAGACGACGGAACTGAAGCGAGCGGCGAAGCTGATTCTGTCCAAACCCCAGGCCCGCATCGCAGTCGGAGCCATGATCACGTCACAGGTGGTGATGGTCGGAGTGATGACCATGACCCCGCTGCACATGGATGCTGGTGGGCAAGCGAAATCGGCTATCGGCCTCATGATGACGGTTCACATCCTGGGGATGTACTTGTTCTCGCCAGTTATCGGTTGGTTGTCTGACCGCTTTGGTCGCCTGCCCATGATCGCCATCGGTGCCATGCTGCTCATTACTGGCGCTGAGTTCGCGGCCCGAACCAGCGCCGTCCACTCCACTGGAGTCATGATCGGCAACTTCTTCATCGGTCTCGGCTGGGGGTTCGGCGTCATCGCCGGATCGAGCTTGCTGACCGAATCGGTCGCGGTCGATCAACGAGTAAGCGTTCAGGGCGCGGCCGATCTGGCGATGAGTGGGTGTGGGGCCATCGGCGGCCTTGCGTCCGGTTCGATCGTGGCCCTTCGGAGCTACGCCGAATTGGGGCGATATGCCATCCTCGTGGCTGCGGTATTACTCATCGCCACGGCCTGGCACCGTGTCCGCGCTGACGGGCGACAGCTGCAAACCATCGCATGACAGCCTCACGCTGAAACCTCAGGCCAGCACCGTTTCCAACGCTCGCTTGGCCGCATGATGGCCGGCCATACCGTGCACACCGGCCCCGGGCGACGCTGAGGCGGAGCAAAGCAAGACGGCCGGATTCGACGTGTCATACGGGCGACGGGTTGGGCTGGGCCGCAAGAGCAACTGCGTGCCGGTCATGGCGCCGCCGCCGATATCACCGCCCACGCAGTTTGGATTCCGCGCTTCGAGTGTGGTGGGTGTGGTCGTCGTACGGGTACGAACCAGATCGCGAAAGCCGGGAGCGAAGCGCTCGATCTGGTCTTCGATGCGCCGCGTCATGTCGACGGTGGAATGGGCCGGCACGTGACAGTACGCCCACAGGATTCCCCTTCCCTCGGGGGCCCGCCCGGGGTCGACCACGGCTGGTTGGACGGCCAGAACGAAGGGGCGATCGCCATGGTTTCCTCGTGCCATCTCGCGTTCGGAGTGCACCACTTCAGGCGCCGTTCCACCGACATGAACGGTGAGGGCGCGGCGGCAGTCGGCATTGGTCCAGGGCATTGGACCGTCGAGCGTGTAGTCGATCTTGAAAACTCCCGGACCGTGCCGGAACGTTGTGAGCCTGCGTCGATCTCGGTCAGACAGACGTTGGTCGGCGATCGCCGCGACCTGCGCTGGATTCGTATCGAAAAGTGCAACCCGATGCGACGGGAGCTGATCGAGCGACGTGACGGTTCTCGAAGTCTCGAATCGACCACCGTTCGCCTCAATGATGGCGGCCAGCTCTGCAGCCAGTTGGCCCGAGCCCCCGGCCACGAGGGGCCACCGTCGAGCATGAGCGGTGGCAGCAAACAGCACGGCGAACGCGCTGGTGACCGGACGATTGAGGGCCATGATGGCGTGGCCTGCACAACCGGCAAGCAGGCCGCGCGCCTCGTCAGTATCGAAGGCTCGAAAAAGCCAAGTCGCTGGCCACAGACTGCGAATGCCGAGCGTGGCCAGTGCCACTGGCGAGCTTGGAAGGCCTGCCAATGGTGGCCTCAGCACATCGCTGAGAACCGCATCCATTCGAGCCGCTACCGGAGCAACAAGCCGTTCGTAGCGCCGAGCATCGACACCTAGATCGGCGGCCGTCTGTGTCACGTCGGCCATCGCGACGCCGGCCCGACCATCGTCAAGCGGGTGAGCGAATTCGACCTCGGCGTAGCGCCAAAGGTCGGAGAGCAGGCCCTTCTCGGTGAGCGACCGAAAGAACGGTGAGGCCACGCCAAGCGGATGGACCGAGGCGCAGAGATCGTGAACGAAGCCCTCCTCGGCCAGCGGTCCACTTCGCAGACCGCCGCCGATCTGCGGCCCGTGCTCATACACCACCACCGAGCGGCCAGCCAGGGCCAGCGTGACCGCTGCCGCAAGCCCATTCGGCCCCGAACCAATGATGACGGCGTCGACGGAGGTCACACGCCAGTATGGGCCGCAGCCGTTCCCGACACCATCACCAACTGGGCTAGTGACCGGCCGAGACCGAGCCCGAAGTGCGGGAATGCAACGCTTCGGCGTGCGGGTTGAGTCCCACCAGCTCGGCTGAGATACCTCGCTCGGCGAACTTGGCGACAACGGCGTCGAGGGCAACGACGGCCGAGGTATCCCAGATACGAGCGGTGCTCAGATCGATCTCGACTCGCTTTACCTTGACCGCGTCATAGTCGAACGAATGGATCAGATCGTTGGTGGACGCAAAGAACAGTTCGCCGCTGACGGCGTACAGACGCTCGATGTTGTCTGGATCGACGACGCTGGTTACCCGCACGACGTGCGCTACGTGGCGGACAAAGAACACAGCCGACAGCACCACACCGGCAGCAACGCCGTAGGCGAGGTTGTGGGTGAGAACCACGATGCCAACGGTCGTGGCCATCACCGCTGTCTCGGGACGAGGCATGGCTTTGAGCGTGCCCGCTGAGACGCTGTTCCAATTGAAGGTGCCGACCGCCACCATGATCATCACCGCAACCAGAGCGGCCATGGGGATCTGGGCCACCAAATCTCCCAGCACCAGAATCAGCACCAGCAGGAATACGCCCGAGGCCAACGTCGACAACCGGGTTCGACCGCCCGACTTATGGTTGATCATCGACTGGCCGATCATGGCGCATCCGGCCATTCCACCGAAGAAGCCGGTGGCGATGTTGGCGATGCCTTGGCCTCGCGACTCGGTGTTCTTGTTGGAGTCGGTGTCGGTCATGTCATCGAGCAGCTGGGCGGTAAGAAGCGACTCGAGCAAGCCGACCAGTGACAGGGTGATGGCGTAGGGCAGAACAATCCCGAGCGTCTCGAGATTGAACGGCACCGACGGAAGGCTTGGGATCGGCAACGAACCGGGCAGCTCGCCCATGTCACCGACGGTCGGCAGCTGGAGGTCGAGGACCATCGCAACTCCGGCCAAGACAACGATGGCAACCAGCGGAGAAGGCACAGCCTTGGTGATGCGGGGAAGTCCGTAAATGATTGCCAACCCCAGGGCGATGAAGCCGAGGTTCAGCGGCAGTTGATCGGAGTTGGCGGCGTCGCTGAGCAAGATGTGCGGAATCTGGGCCAAGAAGATCAGGATGGCGAGAGCGTTGACGAAGCCGACCATCACGGTCCGGGGGATGAACCGCATGAGATCACCAACACCGAGGTAGCCGAGACCCACCTGCAAGAAGCCGGCCAGGATGGTGGCAGCGAACAGGTACTCGACGCCGTGGTCTTTCACCAACGACACGATCACCAGCGCCATGGCGCCAGTGGCAGCCGAGATCATGCCCGGCCGCCCACCCGTGATCGAGATGATGATGGCGATCGAGAACGAGGCGTACAGACCAACCTTGGGGTCGACGCCGGCGATGATCGAGAACGAGATGGCCTCGGGAATAAGAGCCAGCGCAACCACGAGGCCAGACAGAAGGTCGGCCTTCGGGTTGTCCATCCACCCGCCAGGAAGCACGGCGAAGATAGAACGGCGCGGCGGCACCGTCGGAGAAGACACTGAAGTTGAAGTCACAAAGCCCTTGGTTGAATTGGCGGGGAAACGCCAATCGTCACAGGGCGCCTTCTGAATCTATCGGCACACCAGCGCCACCTAGAGCGTCAATTCCGTCACACCAGTGGAAAGAGGCCGAACGGCCAACGAGCCAGCGCCGGGCTCGAACCGGTTTCCCGCTGGACAGGCGCGTCTGGCCCGGCAAGGGTTCGGTTCCATGAATGGCAACGAGCTGATCGCACGGATTCTGCAACGCGAGGGTGTCGAGTGGATCGCGTGTTTCCCCAACAATCCGCTAATCGAGGCAGCAGCCAAGATCGGAATCCGGCCGGTTGCGTTCCGCCACGAACGTGGGGCCGTGATGGCCGCCGATGGGTTCAGCCGCACCAGCGACCGTAAGAAATTCGGCGTCGTTGCCGTGCAGTCCCAAGCCGGAGCCGAGAATGCTCTGGGCGGGATCGCTCAGGCCTATGCCGACAACATTCCAATCCTCGTGCTGCCGGGCGGCGTCAACACTGACCAGATAGCGGTTCGCCCCAACTACTCGGCCGTCCGGAACTACGAGGGCATCACGAAGTCGGTCGAGGCCGTCTACAAACCGGATGACATCGTCGCCGCAATGCGTCGCGCCTTCAGCGCATTGCGCAATGGCACACCGGGGCCGGTCGTGGTGGAACTGACCGCAGATGTCTGTGCACAGGAGGTGCCCGAGGGGGCGCTCGAGCGCTACTCCCCTCCCCCAATGGCTCTCCAGGCCCCCGACCCCGCCGGAGTCACGGCCGCTGTCGACGCTCTGCTCGGCGCCAAGGATCCAGTGCTCTGGGCCGGCGGCGGCGTTCTGCTCGCGGACGCGACCGCCGAACTCAAAGAACTCGCTGAACTCACGGCGACACCGGTCTTCTGCACCATGCAAGGCAAGTCCGCGTTCGACGAGCGTCATCCCCTTTCGCTGGGAGCTGGCGGCATGACCACCACGGCGCCCGCTGCTGCATGGCTCAAAACAACTGATCTGTTGTTGGCCATCGGTTCGAGTCTCACCCGCACCCCCTACGGCCAGCGCGTG
This sequence comes from Acidimicrobiales bacterium, assembly GCA_047638695.1. GTDB lineage: Bacteria > Actinomycetota > Acidimicrobiia > Acidimicrobiales > SZUA-35 > JAHECQ01. Next base: position 13,389 of record JBLINY010000117.1, read on the forward strand.
CCGCGCGACGCTGTACTTGTCCACAACACCAACAACCCGGACGAAATCGGCAAAGACGAGAACGTCGACATTGCCCTACCTGGCGACGCCAAGCTGACGCTGCAAGCACTCATTACTGAGTTGGGGCGACGTAAGAAGAAGGCCACCAAGACGGCGACCACCAAAATTACTGCCAGGGTTGCC
>JBLINY010000118.1:0-13567 GCA_047638695.1 Acidimicrobiales bacterium
GCGGTAGCTGACCTCGATGCTGATGGAGATCTCGAGGTCATCATTGGTTCCGGGCTCTACTTCGGCGCTGATGGCCCTCACCCGATCGGCCGGGACCAAACCGCTGCCCGCCGGTTGTATGCCTTCGGCGCCGCTACCGGCGCCACCGTCGCCGGCTTCCCCGTCGATACTGGGGCCGTTCACAACTCATCGCCCGCTGTCGGCAACCTCGACGACGACCCTCAACTTGAAATTGCCACATCGAACGCTTCGGGACAGGTCATGGTCTACGAGCACAATGGCGCCCAGAAGTGGTCAACGTGTGCGCTTCACACCAGCTTTCCGTGCCCCCACAGCGCCCTCAACGGCCTCGGCACCTCGGTCTCGATCGCCGATGTCGACAATGACGGCGCAAACGAGGTCGTGGCCTACATCCATACGCACCTGATCATCATGCAGGGCAGTGACGGTTCGACCGAGACCGATCACGAAATCAATCTCCGCTACGTGTCCCGTGCCCAGCCAACGGTGGTGAACCACCAGGGCAAGGCCACCATCATCGTTCAGAACATGGACGAAGTCACCGGGGCCGGACCTTCGGCCGGTGACAACCTGACCGTCACCGTTCTCACCACCAACGCACCCCTCGGAACCGCCCCGTGGGCCATGTTTCGACAGAACGCGGCACGTACAGGCTCAGCCGAAACGAGCTGGGAAGGCAGCACGTGGGTTCGTCCCTGGCTCGCCGTCGTGTACGAAGACCTGCTCGGTCGATCGATTGATCAGGCCGGTTCCGATTACTGGGCGAGCCGGCTTAGCGGCGGTCTCACTCGCAGCCAGGCTGCCTACCAGTTCGCTGCATCCGATGAGTGGGCTGGTGTTGTTGTCGATGACATTTATCAGTCAGTGCTTGGGCGGGCACCCGATGCCAGTGGGCGGAACTACTGGGTCGGCCGCCTAACGACCGGAACCCCAACGTCACAGATCGTTGCCAGTGTCTTTGCCTCAGACGAGTACTTCGCGTCCGTCGGCGGCACCAACGCCCTCTTCGTTGACGCCCTCTATCAAGGCATCCTCGATCGGGGTCCCGATGCGAGCGGTCATGCGTATTGGACCAACCGCCTCACCGGAGGCGAGCCCCGCGGCACCCTCTCTGCGGTCGTCTACCACTCCAAGGAATCGGGTGCTCGACGGGTCGACAGCCTCTACGCGTCGCTGCTGGACCGCTCGCCGGATGCAGCCGGTCGCGACTACTGGGCGACGTATCTCCAAACTGGAGACGAGATCGCCCTGGCCGCCCTGCTCGTGAATAGCGACGAATACGTCGAGAAAGCAAAGGCGGCGATCGACTAAGGCCTACGCTCCTCGACGTGTCTGCGCCCGAGAGAAACGAACTTGCCGCTCGGTTGTTGGCCGGCGAACGGGCCGCCCTCGCCAAGGCCATCACCCTCACAGAGTCATCGCGGCCCGAACATCGTGACCAGGCCAACGAGCTGCTCGATGAAGTGCTGGAAGCCACGGGGCACTCCCAGCGCATCGGCATCAGTGGCACCCCCGGTGTTGGAAAAAGTACTTTCATCGAGGCGTTTGGGCTCAACTTGCTCAGCCAGGGCCGGCGCGTGGCGGTACTGGCTGTCGATCCGAGTTCGCAGACAACGGGCGGCTCGATTCTGGGCGACAAGACTCGAATGCTCGAGCTCAATCGGTCCGACCGCGCCTTCATCCGCCCCTCGCCGAGCCGGGGCAGGCTAGGTGGCGTCACGGTGCGCTCGCGCGACGCCGTCCTGCTCTGCGAGGCGGCCGGCTACGACACCGTGCTGGTTGAGACCGTCGGGGTCGGACAATCGGAGACCGCGGTAGCTCAGGTCACCGACCTCTTCCTGCTTCTCATCGGCCCCGGCGGCGGTGATGACTTACAGGGCATCAAGCGTGGTGTGATGGAGTTGGCTGATCTCATCGTTGTTAACAAGGCAGACGGGGCAAGGGTCGCAGAGGCCCAACAGACCGCAGACAGCTATCGCAATGCGCTGCACCTGGTTCGTCCGAAGTGGGATGCACCGACCGAGGTCATGACCTGCAGCGCACTCGATACGGCAAGTGTCTCGGCCGTATCGACACAAGTGCTCGGGACCTGGGAACGGCTGGCCAACAATCAGTCGATCGAACGGCTGCGATCGCTTCAAGCCGAAAAGGCGATGACCGCAGCGATCAACGAGATGGTCTTAGCCACTCTCCATGGCCGCCCCGGCTATGCCGAAGCAGTGGCTGACCTCCAGCTGCAGGTCAGCGGGGGCCGACAGTCGGCATCATCAGCGGCTGCGGAACTGACCCGGCAGTTCCTCTCTCCGTGACCCCCTCGGCACGACGCCGGTTCCCGGCCCGTTTACAGGCCATGCGGCTCGCACGCACCGCGGTGTCGTATGTCCCAAGCCCCAGCCTGCTTTCATTGCGGAGCCTCCGCGATCTGGGCCTGCGTCGAATGCCGCATGAGGCCGACTTCCTTGCCTTCCGGCACCTGCCAGCGGGTGCACAGGTCTTTCTCGACGTCGGCGCCAATCGCGGACAGAGCATTCGCTCGATCGGCCTTGTCCTCGAATCGGTGCGCATTGTCGCTGTCGAACCAAATCCGATACTGGCGAAGGCCCTGCAAGCGGCCTCAAACACCAATGTCGTGTCCGTGCATAACGTTGCACTGAGCGATCAGGCCGAGGGCCAACTGACGCTGCACGTCCCGCGGTACGGCCACACCCTCTACGACACGAGGGCAGCGGCCTCTCCCGACGCCGCTCGCGGTTTCCTCAATGACAACTCCTTCGTTCGGTTCAGCCAGGGGCGAGCCTCGGTCGAAACCTACGCCGCCCCGCTCGCCACGATCGATGGACTCGCCGTTGACCCAACGATCATCAAAATCGACGTCGAGGGAGCCGATGGGCCCGTTGTGGCCGGCGGGCTGGCCACGATTGAACGGGCTCGTCCGATCCTGTTGATCGAAGAGCCCACCGAGCGTTCCCTCTCGCTGCTGGCCGCCCTCGACTACACGGCCTATCGATATGACGGAGAGAGTCTCGTGGCGAACAGTCTCTCGGGGCTGAACACGTTCTTCCTGCGGGCCGAACATGAGGCCGCTTTCATTGCGGGCGGGCTTCCCCTGTCTTGAAGGCTCCGACCGACGTACTCAGGTAGGCCCCAACGGCACCCAGTCCGAGGTCGGCGATGAGCAGCACAACTCGGCTGAGCAGCACCAAGGCCGCCAACAATGCGACATCGTCTCCGCCCAGTAGCGCGGCCAGAATTACCTCCCGTACCCCGGCTCCTGCTGGTGCAACAACAAAGAGGATTCCGCCGGCATAGGCCAGCGCAAAGGCTCCGATGCTACGCAGCGTCAACCAATCGATGTCGATGCCGAGGGCCCGGGCCAAGATCGAAACTTGAAGCCCGTGAAGGACCCAGCTCAGAACCAGCAGCAGCGTGGCTTCGACGTACGAGCGTCCCGTTGGCGCTTCGCCAGGAAGCCGACTCCTCATCATGCTTGGCAACCGGCTCACGACCGTGGGCCAAGCCGGGAGGAGCAAGTAACCAGCCGCGACGGCGCTGATCGCTAGCAGCGCGGGGAGAAGCCATGCTGATGGCCGGACGATAGCGAGGGCCCAAAAGCCGGTGGTGACACCAACCACCAGTGACAGCACGAGACCAAGGAAGAAGCTGACCAAGTTTGCCTGCCGGGGCACCCCGTAAGTAGTTCCAAGCCGCAGCTGCACGACGGCTGGCCAAACCGAACCTGGCAGATACTTCCCCACTTGGCTGACAAAATACACGACGAACGCGCCTCGGAAGGGGAGCCCATGGCCAAGCCCTCCGATGATGCTGCGAAAAACGAACATGCCGGCGATCAGGCCGCAGACGCTGCAACCGAAGGCGAGAACCAATGCTCCGGCACCGACAGCTCCGACATGCTCGACGATCTCGTTCCACTCTGAGCGCAGAAAGACCACGGTGAAGACCACGATGGCAGCAAGGTAAAGCCCCGAGAGGACCTGACGAACCGCAGGATGATCGGAACTCACGTAGGTCGTCTGGCCAAGAGCACCAGGCCAGTCCCTCGACCTCGCTTCTCAAAAGACCGTTGGGCTCGGGCCAGCGTTGACCCGACTGCTTGGGTGATCGGCGCCGTTCGGGCAGTCGGCTGCAGCTGCCGGGCGCTGTCGGCCGTCACTTCGTCCATTGGCTTTTGAACCCGATCGGATCGGTCGGCCACCCGATTCCTAGCCATCTCGAGCACGTTGCCAACGGGGTAGCCGTAGTGCCTCAGATCGAGCTCGTCGAGGCCCGCTGCTTCGACCAACGCCTCGGCATCCACCCGGTCGTAGCGCCGGAAATGTCCGGCAGCCCGATCCCACGGGCCATAGCGGCCGGAGTCGGCGGGTGCCGACAGGAGAAGATGCCCTCCCGGTCGAATAAGGCCGGCCCACTGTTTCGCCACAGCGTGATGATCCTCGATGTGTTCGATCACCTCGAAGGCACAAACCAGATCGAAAACTCGACCGACGGGCACCTCATCGAGACTGGCAACTACGTGGTGGCCGGGCAACCGCTGCTGCGCTTGACGTCTGCTCTCGTCGTCTGGTTCCACGCCGTAGTAGTCACGGCCGCCGACAATCCGTGAACTGATACCTGCCAGCCCCACGCCGAACTCGAGAATCGAAGATGGTGCTAGGTCCTCGATGTGACGTCGCACGACGTCGTAGCGCATCCAGCCGCTGATGGTCAGAGGTGCATTCACTGTTCTTCTCCTGCCGGCCCTGGATGCTCGACCAGCTCTTCCTCATCAAGCGCGAGCGCACGAATGTAGGCCGCCCAAGCCGATCCGCCCGTCGGGCGTGCTGCGACTGCCCTCCTGAGTTGGTCGAGCTTCTTTTCGGCGTAGAGCTGGTCCACCGCTTCGACCAGGCCGTTGACATCCCCTGGCTCGACCAGAAAGCCGGTGCTTCCCTCCGCAACTTGTGAACCAAACGATCCGACTGCAGATGCAATCACGGGGAGTCCCAACTGGTTGGCGAACAGCACATTCTGCGAGGCCGTCCCGCTCAAATAGGGCAGCACGAGTGCGTCGTGACGGCTGAAGAGATCGGGCAGATCCGCAGCAGGAACATAGCTGGCCTCCACGTCGACTCGGCCGACCAAACCACGATGGACGAGATCAGCGTCGAACTCGTCGCGTGATCCCCAGAGTTCACCAGCAACGGTGAGTGACACACCCTCGATTCGCTGGAGGGCGTCGAGCAAGATGTGCAGACCCTTGTACTCGCGGACGAAGCCAAAGAACAGCAACCGATGATGGGTTGTTGCTCCTACCTGGCTGCGGACGACCGTCGTCGGAGGGTGCGCGGGGAGTTCGACCAGACGCACCTCGGCGGCCCCAAGCTCACGCGCTCGCTCGCGCTCGACATCGGTATGGGTGAGCACGATGTCGGCCCGCCGGAACAGCGCCCGGACAAGAGGACGATCGAAGGGTCTAGCTTCATGAGGGAGCACGTTGTGGCAAATGACTGCAACCGATCGAGGCCGGGCAACGGCTAGCAGCACCAGGTAGACCGGGATCTGCACCGTGGTCACCAAAACCACGGCAACGACGTCGCGAGACCTCGCTCTTCGGCCAGCCTGAATCCAGGTGATTGGATTGAACCAGTCCATGCGTCGCGTGGCCGGTTCGAAAATCTCGCCCTCGGCCCGTTGGCCGGGAAGTAAGAGTTCACCCGGATACAGCCGCTTGGGATACTGGTTACGCCATGACTCAATCTCGACGTCGCTGCCCTGCCTGGCTAGCTCAAGGGCCAGATCATTCGTGTGCTTGGCGACGCCTCCCTTAAACGGGTGCGTTGGCCCGACAAGAGTGACGCTGTTCATCCGGTCAACTTCCGACGATGCTCAGCGGTTCGAACCGTCCGGAGACTGGACAGCCCCGGACTGATAGTGCTCGGGCTGGACACCAAGCGCGATCTCGATCGCTCGGATCCGGTGCATCGAACGCTGGGTCTCGCGACGGTTGGCGTGAATCAGGTCGGCAACGACAGCGAGCACCATCACCTGCAAGGCACCCAGGGCCAATATGGCGCCGAGGATGATCGACTGAAGATGGCCCGACCGGTCGCCATTGATGATCCAGTCCAGAAGAAACGGGACGAACGAAACAATGGAGGCGCCGAAGAGTAACAAGGCCATCGTGCCAAAGAACTTCAGTGGCTCGTAGGCGGCGAAGACGCGAATGATGGTGACTGCGTTGCGCCGGATGTACAACCACGTCGAGCCGAAAAGGCGAGACGGGCGTGTGCTGGGATTGCTGCCAACGGGAACGGCGGCGATAGCCAAATTGCTTCTGCCAGCCTGAATGATCGACTCAATTGTGTAGGTGTAGCTGTTGATGACGGTGAGTCCGAGCGCAGCGTCACGGCTGTAAGCCCGAAACCCCGACGTGGTGTCCGGAACATCGGTATCTGACACGATCCGAACAACGCGGCTGCCGGTGGCTTGGAGCCATCGCTTCGTCCGCGAGAAGTCGGTGAGGTTGCGGACTTCTCGGTCACCGACGACGAGATCGGCCCGGTGCTCGAGGATGGGTGCGACGAGCGCCGGAATGGCGTCGGCGCGATATTGATTGTCGGCATCGGTGTTGACGATCACGTCGGCCCCCAGTTTCAGTGCCCCATCGAGACCGATCTGAAACGCGCTCGCCAAACCTCGGTTCTGGGGAAGCGAAATGACATGATCGACACCGTTGGCGAGAGCCACCTCGACGGTGCGATCGGACGATCCATCGTCGATCACTAACCACTCGACGACATCAAAACCGGGGACGCTCCGTGGAAGATCAGCCAACGTTGTGGGGAGCTGGTCCTCCTCATTGAGGCAGGGGATCTGGATGATCAGCTTCACCCTGACAAACTACTCGGCCCGTGGCCTACACCGAGCCAATCCGGGGCCTACACCGAGCCATAGAGCCTGCGCAGTACGATCTCACCAACCGTGACCGCCTTTACTTCGTCGACCGCAGCGCTTCGCCCGCTCATCATCAACTTCGCCCAGCGAGAAATGCGGTCACGTTACAAGCGAAGCCTGCTCGGCTGGCTGTGGTCGCTCATCAATCCAGCTTCGACTGTCGTCATCTACAGCCTCGTTTTCGGCGTCTTCCTTCGGACCGAACCTCCCGTCACGGCCAACGGGGAGGCCGAGCTCTTCGCCGTCTACCTCTTCACCGGGCTGGTCGTCTGGAACTTCTTCGCTGGCATCGTCAACGGCTCGATGGACTGGCTCGCTGGAGTCATGGACCTGCGTAAGAAAGTCTACTTCCCCACTGAGACGGCCATTCTCGGCGGTGCGGTCGCCACAGCGGTGCAGACCATGTTCGAGATCGCCGTTCTGCTCATTCTGATGCTTGCCCTTACAAACATCTCCTGGACCTTTCTGCTGCTCCCCTTCATCCTTTTGGGGGCGGGTTCGTTCGCTCTCGGCATCGGTTTCGTTGTATCGGTCCTCAACGCTCGCTACCGCGATATCCGCTACCTCACTGGCATCGTGCTGAGCCTCCAGTTCTTCCTGATCCCAATCGTGTATCCGATCAGCTTGCTTGAGCAACCGGACATCGACACCTACGGACTACCGGCGCGAGAACTTGTGGGATGGAATCCAGTCAGCCAATTCGTGCAGGCAGCCCACGACGTCGTCTACTTCCTTGAGGTGCCATCGGCCGGACGGGTCCTGGCCATGGTGCTCTATGCCACCATCTCACCCCTTTTTGGGCTGTGGTTCTTCCGTCGTCGAGCAATGGCCATCAGTGAGGAGCTGTAGATAACGTGGCTCTCTCCTCAACCGGCCCATCGGCGGTTACCTCACCTGCGATTTCGATCGTTGATGTCTCGAAAAAGTTCTCGCTGTCTCGAGACCGGCCATCATCGATCAAAGAAGCGCTGCTCGGGGGTCGACGTTCGAACGACACCGATTTCTGGGCCCTCCGCAACGTCAGTTTCGATATTCCGAAGGGTTCGTTCTACGGCATCATTGGACATAACGGATCGGGCAAGAGCACTCTGCTTCGCCTGTGTGCCGGCATCCACAAGCCAACGTCGGGCCGCATCGACGTCGACGGCCGTGTCTCTGCTCTGCTGGAACTGGGGTCTGGTTTCCACCCCGACCTCACCGGTCGTGAGAACGTGTTTCTCAACGGGGCCATGCTTGGGCTCGGCAAGAAACAGATGGCTGCAGCCATCGACGAGATTGCCGAGTTCAGCGGCATCGGCGACTTCATCGACGCTCCCGTAAAGGTGTACTCGAGCGGAATGCATGTTCGCCTCGGCTTCGCTATAGCGGTGCACGTCGAACCCGAGATCTTGCTCGTTGACGAGGTGCTTGCCGTCGGCGACGAAGAATTCCAGCGGAAGTGTTTCGATCACATCTATTCGCTACGCCGTAAGGGCACGACGATCGTCTTGGTCTCCCACGACGCCGGCACGATGGAGACCCTGTGCGACGAGGTGGCCTGGCTCGACCACGGCGAGCTCCAACAATCGGGCTCTCCCACGGGAACGATCGAGGCCTATCTGAACAAGGTCAACGCCCAAGAGAACGAACGACTCTCCGAAGAAATCGAGGCTGCGACCGAGGCCGAACCCACCGTGCTGGCCGTTGATGACGCTCATCGCCGGGGGTCGGGCGAAATCCGGGTCACGAAGGTGACCTACCACGATGTCGACGGCTCGCCCCGCCAGTCGGCCGGCAGCGGCGATCCTCTCATCATTCGATTGTGGTATACGGCCGCAAGCACTGTTCGTCACCCTGTGTTCGGCATCGGGATCTACCACGAAAACGGCACCCACCTGGCCGGCCCCAACAACAAGTTGGCGGGTGTGGAGCAACCCATCATCGAGCCCGGCAGCGGCTTCCTCGACATCGAGGTCGACCGAATGACGCTGCTCCCTGGGATGTACTTCATCACTACCGGGGTGTACTCAGCCGATGTACTGCACTGTTTCGATAGCTGGGACCGGGCCCACAAAATGCCGGTGCAGCCCGGCTCGTCGATCGAACGCCATGGCATGCTCGAGCTTCCCAACCGGTGGACGACAGCCCGTCCACAAACCGGCAGCTGAAGATCAGGCGGGTTCGACCGCCATTGGCCACGAGCGCGACTCGAATGTGCGACCGGTCAGTTCCCGAAGACGGGTGAGCGCCGTCGGCGGCGGAAGGTCCTCGACCCCATACCCGTGCAGGTTTCGGTTGTCCCATGGGTCGTTGTGCAACAGATGACGCCAGCGGTCGAGCAGCAGCAAATGCTCCCACGATTCAACCGTGGACTCTCGGGTAGACGACTCGAAATGCACGAGACGGGTGCGGTTGTCGACCGCGGTCCGCCACCCTTGCGCCACCAACTTCAGACACAGGTCGACGTCATTGAAGTTCATGGGGAACGCCAACGAGAAGCCCCCAACTGCCTCGAATTTTGCTCGGCTCACACCGAGACAGGCGCCGGTCGCAGCCAGGGTGTTGATAGCCATATGCAGCGACTGAAAGCTGCCGCTGTCGTCGCCGTGCAGCCCCATCGAACGATGGCCCGGGCCGCCATGGCGCCCAACCACACCGGCATGTTGAATCGTCCCGTCGTGGTACTCGAGGCGGCAGCCAACGGCCCCGATGTCGTCGATCTCGAGCAGCAACACCATGCGCTCGAGCCAGTCGGGCGTGATGACCTCGGTGTCATCGTTCAGGAAGAGGAGGAGATCTCCGTCGGCGTGACCCACGGCCATGTTGTTCGCGCCGGAAAAGCTGAAAGGTTCGGTGTCACGAACAATGCGAACTCGCCCCTGGCCAAGCTCGACCAATCGATGGCCCAGCTCGTCAGGAGCACCACGGTCGAGCACGACCAGAATTTCGTAGTTGGGGTAGCTCGACATGCCGACAACCGAAGCAATGGCGTTCTCGACCAGCAAAATCTCACGACCGCCAGCGATCCGTTTCGAACCACCGGTAAGAACAATGATGCTGACCAGGGGGTGATCGGTCAGCGCCGGGTCGACCGTAACGGTCCACCGATGGCTAAGGGAGGCAACCGCAGGGATACCGACGCGGTCGAGATGGCTCTGCACCGCATTCACACCCGCTTCGAAGGCCCAAAGCTTGGCCTCGGGGTCGAGAGCGGTCGACGTCTCGACCATCCGCCAGTGATAGAGCACGCGAGGGATGTGAGTGATCCGACGAGCTTGTTCGCTGGCTCGTAGTGCCAGATCGTGGTCCTGGGCGCCGTTGAATTCGGCCCGAAGGCCCCCCACCTTCTCGATCAAACTTCGGCGGTACCCAACGAGATGCCCGAGGTACATCTGGCTACGAAGCCGCTCCGGCGACCAGCCCGGCTTGTGAAATGGAGCAACCCGGAGTCCACCAGCATCCAGCTTGTCTTCGTCGGTGTACACAAGGTCGGTGTCGTCGAAGTCAGCAAAAGCCTGCTGCAGGGCATCAATGGCGCCGCGTTCGAGCACGTCGTCGTTGTCGAGAAAGCAAACTACGTCCCCGGTGGCGAGACCGATCGCATCGTTGCTAGCGGCGACAATGCCACCCTGTTCGGCTCGGCGGTGGAGCACCACGCGCTCGTCGTCAAGTCGATCGAGGACCTCATCCACCGGACCAGGCTGCGGACCATCGGCAACGAGCAGCAGCTGCCAGTCCGACGACGATTGGGTCAGCACCGAATCGACGGCGGCTTGGAGGTGGGCGACTTCAGGTTGATAGACGGGGACAACAATCGAGACCGTTGGCACCGCAGCGTGCATCTCGTCGTGCATCTCTTCAGGCTCGGTCAGTCAGGCGGCGGTAGGGCGCCATGACGCCGCGTCCAACCTTCCATGTGGTGGACGTCTCGAGGTCATGTACTCGCTGCCTGGCCTTGGCCAACTCTTCGGTCAACGCCTCTGAATTCCCGGTTTCAAGCTGCTCGATGAGGGTGTCCCACGCCTCCTGATGATACCTGGCTGCTCCGAGCTCCGCCTCGACGGTTCGGAGCCGGGACACGATCGCTGCCCGTGAGGCTTCGGCCGCCACGGCGGTATCGCGGGCGATCAGAACGTCACGGTTCAGCTGCGCCTCACGGGCCGCGGCCGCTGTCTTCACCTCGCCCATTTGGGTCTCGAGTTCGTTTACTCGACGAAGGGTCGGATTGGCATCGCCCGAGGACTCGAGGAGATCGATACGGGCGTGCTGCTCGAGGACCGCATTGCGAAGTGCAACCGCCTCTTCCCGCAATCGCACGTTACTTCGCTCGTAGTCCTTCACGAGATAGGACACCGGCTTGTCGGAACGAACAAACAGCCCGGCCCAAGGCGTCAGGTAGCTGGCGTCGTGATCGACATCTCGGAAGAACCCGAGCTCGGCCATGATCTCGGCCCAATATTCGGGCGGCTGCACGTTCACGTGGGTCGGTTCGGCGTGATCGTGAGGAGTCGTCGACAACAGCAATCGGTCGGTCGCATTGGTGAGATTCTCAAGGGCCCGCCGACCGTCGTCGGGAACCAGATGCTCGACCACCTCGACACAGGAGATGAGGTCGTAGGTTCCCTCAATCGGTTCGAGGGCTGAGCCGACACGACAATGACCGACAGCCGATCCACCCACTTGGCTGATGGCGTACTCGGAAACATCAGTGCCCGATGCTTCGACCCGTCGATCTCGTAGCGCCTCGACCAAGAATCCGAACGCGCAGCCAACATCGAGGGCTGTCTGGGGAGCGATGGATGACACGATGCGATCACCGACCTTGCCGAAGAAGGTGAGCCAGTGATCGTTTCGCTCGTAGGGAATACCGAGGTTCGATGCGTAGTACGAGGCCGTGTACAGCTCTTCGAGGGGTGGGCCGTCGGACGGTTCGGCGGTGTCAGTACTCACGTGCTGAGGTTACTGCCCGAGTGTGGTTCGGCGTGCGACCTCCGAGCGGTCCATACGCGAGCTGCTGGCCGATGGCCCAGGTGTTCACGCAGTCTCTGCAGCGCCGGTGGGGTCGGCTGAGCTTCGTAGCCGGAGCATAGGTTTGGGTTGTCATACGGGTCGTCGCTAAGCACGTCGGCCCAGCGGCTCTGGAGCTCGTCGTCCTCCCATGACTCGCTGCCGGCTGACCTTGACGATGTCTCGAGGTGGCGAACGACGATCTGATTCGCCTGAATCGTCCGATACCCCTGCTGTTGGAGACGCAGGCAAAGATCGAGATCGTTGTAGTTCAACGGGAACGACTCGGACATTCCCCCCACGGAGTCCCACACGGTGCGCCGAACGGCGAGGCAGGCACCGGTCACGGCCAACACATTCACCGGTGTCAGAAGCTCGTCTCGGTAGCCCCGATGCTGCCCTGGATACCCCCGGTATCGGTGGTCGGCCGTCCCGTGCCGGCCAAGAATTCCGCCGTGCTGGATCCGGCCATCGCCGTAGACCAATTTGGCACCGACGACTCCGACCTCAGGCTCTGTCGCGAGAGCGACCAGACCGGCGAGCCAATCGGCCTGCACCATCTCTGTGTCGTCGTTCAGCAACACCACGACCGCGCCATTGCTGGCCGCCACACCGAGGTTGCATGCGGCGGCAAAGTTGAACGGCCGCTGGTCTTGGACGGCGACAATACGAGTATCCAGCGCCGCAATTCGCTGTTGCAGTTCGGAACTGGAGTGCTGGTCGAAGACGACAACGATCTCGACATCCGCGTGGATGGTGGTGGATGACAGCGACGCGATGACGTTCGAGATGAGCTCGACCTCGACCCCATCGATCATGCGATGGCCACCACCTGTAGGGATGACGAGGCTGACCGAGCCACGCGACCTGCTCACGCCACTGCGCGGATCGCCGACCGGGAAACCCAGCAGCTCGTCCGCTCCGACTCGATCTCGATGCGCTGCGACTAGCTGCTGTGAGACGTCACCCCAGGTGTCGACGCTCCGTCTGTGACAGAGCACCAGAGGCAGATGGGCGATCGTCTTGGCGGCTTCAGTAGCGCGCAGCGCCAACTCGAGAGTGGACGTCGCTGATGCCAGCGACGACAGGTCGATGGTCTCGAGGCATCGGCGGCTGTAGATGGTGAGACCCCCCAGATACATCTGATGACGAAGCCGGTCGGGAGACCATGCGGGTTTGTAGAAGGGATCGTGGCGACGTCCTTCATCATTCAGCCGATCCTCATCGCCATACAGCACGTCGAGATCCGCGGTCAGCTCACTGGCAAGAAAGCGACTCGCCATGTCAGAGGCGACATCTCCCGCCAATATCAGGCCGACGTGCCCGATGTCTGCCTCGCCGAGTAGCCGCTCGACCCCGTCGCTGATCGACGTTGACACTACGCTCAGGCTGCAAAGGTCGCGGACCGAGGCTTCAGTTGCTTCAATTGCGGAATTGGGTGCGACGAAACGGTCATCGGTGAGGACGACAACACCGAGTCGCTCTGTTGCTCGGCTGTCCGATGGCGCTCGACTCGTCGCCAATCCAGCGGCTCGGCCGAAACCGCCACCAATTGTGCCGCTTGCCACTCTCTCGATCACTGTGCTGTCTCGATCACTGTGCTGTCTCG
>JBLINY010000119.1:0-13349 GCA_047638695.1 Acidimicrobiales bacterium
CCTTCGCCAACTTCCTGATGCCGTTGCAGGTCGGTGCCCGCGACGTTGCCTTCCCTCGCATCAATGCATTCAGCTTTTGGGTCTTCCTCTTCGGCGGGTTGATGTTGAACACCAGCTGGTTTCTTGGCGGCGGCGCCAACGGGGGCTGGTTCAACTACGCCCCGAACAATGGCATCGCCTACTCGCCCTCGGCTGGCATCGATTTCTGGAACGTTGGTCTGCTGATCGCCGGTATCGGTTCGCTGACCGGTGCCGTCAACCTCATCACCACGGTGCTCAACATGCGGGCCCCAGGTATGTCGTTCATGAAGATGCCCGTCTTCGTGTGGATGACCCTCGTTACCCAGTTCTTGCTGCTGTTCGCCATCCCGGTTCTCACCGTGGCGCAGGTCCTGCTGCTCCTCGACCGTCAGTTCGACGCCAACTTCTTCAACGTTGAACAAGGCGCCGACCCACTGCTCTGGCAGCATCTGTTCTGGGTCTTTGGCCACCCCGAGGTGTATCTGATGATCCTGCCGGCGTTCGGCATTGTGTCCGAGGTCATTCCCACGTTCTCTCGCAAGCCAATCTTTGGTTACCCCTTCATGGTGTTCTCCGGTGTCGCCATCGGCTTCATGGGTTGGGGTGTGTGGGCCCACCACATGTTTGTCTCTGGCATCGGACCTCTCACTGTCTCGGCCTTCTCGGTTGCCACGATGTTTATCGCCGTTCCGACTGGCGTGAAGATTCTCAACTGGCTGGCGACGTTATGGGGCGGAAAACTCACGCTCAACACGGCCATGTTGTTTGCCATTGGTTTGGTCACCCAGTTCACCGTCGGCGGATTGTCCGGCGTGTCGCACGCCATCGCCCCATCCGACACCCAGCAGACTGACACCTACTACATCGTTGCCCACTTCCACTACGTGCTCTTCGGTGGGGCCCTGTTCGGATTCGTCTCCGGTCTGTACTTCTGGTGGCCGAAGGCGTTCGGGTACAAGCTCGGCGAGAAGCTGGGCAAGTGGAACTTCTGGGGAATGGTGATCGGCTTCAACCTCACCTTCGGGCCGATGCATATCCTGGGCCTCCAGGGGATGCCCCGTCGTATGCAGACCTATGACGATGCCATGGGATTCACGTTCTGGAACTTCATTGCCTCCATCGGCGCCTTTATTCTTGGCATCTCGACGGTCTTGGTCCTGCTGAACGGTTACCTGTCGAATCGCAAATGGAAGCGGGCCGGGCGGCCTGACGTTGGCGCCGATCCGTGGGATGGACGCACCATCGAGTGGTCGATCCAGTCACCGGCTCCAGGCCACAACTTTGACGTCGATCCCCAGATCACCTCACTCGACGATTTCTGGCATCGCAAGTACGTGGAGGATGAGAACGGCAAGATCCGCCGGGTCGCCACGGGTGAAGAGCTCGCTCAGCCTGGCAATGGCGAAGGCGTGCACCTGCCAGCCCCGTCCTACTGGCCGATCATCCTGGCTGCTTCACTGCCGCTCATTGGTTATGGCCTGATGTTCAGCCTGTGGTTGACCATCCCCGGTGGCTTGCTGCTGGTTCTATCAATGTACGGCTGGTCACTCGAGCCCGCCGATGACCTCGATGACGTCCATCACGACGGTCACGATGACCACGAGTTGGCCGGAGCCTCATCATGACCGACGTCGTCACACCCGACACCACCGACGACCACGATCACGACGATCACGGTGGGGGCCACCACTCCAGCCTTGGTCTGTCCAACATGAAGCTCGCCTTCTGGTTGTTCTTGGGATCTGAGTGCTTGCTGTTCGGTGCGCTCATCTCGACCTTCCTGCTCAGCAAGACTCGCTTTATCACCGAGGTCGTTGCCGGTAACCCCAAGGTCGTCTCGACCATGCCGGCGGAACTCATGCTTGAGTTCCAAGAGGCAGGATCAGTCGAGCCGATGTTCGACATCCCGTTCACATCACTCAGCTCATTCGTACTGCTGATGAGCTCGCTCGCCATGGTGCTGGGCCACTCGGCCGTTCTTCGCAACGACCACAAGAACACTCGGATCTGGATCGGTACAACCGCCCTGCTTGGATCGATCTTTATCGGTGGTCAGATTTACGAGTTCACTGCCTTCTACCGGGAAGGCCTTGGCTACACAGGCAACCTGTTCGGCTCGGCCTTCTACACCCTTACCGGGTTCCACGGCATCCACGTGAGCGTAGGCATTGTGATGCTGCTCTCGATTCTGTTCTTGTCGTTCAAGGGCAAGCTCAACTCTGACCGTGCTGAGACCGTCGAACTGGTGGGCCTCTACTGGCACTTCGTCGACATTGTCTGGGTGCTCATCTTCACCATCGTCTATCTGATCCCTTAGGACCCAACGCTGATGTCTGCTCCAACTGAGACCGCCGTTGCCGACGCCGAGAGCGTGCAGGTAGCGGCCCACGACGATCACCACCCGACCGAGAAGCAATACTGGGTCGTCTTTGCGGTACTGGCCGCGTTCACGGCGCTCGAGGTGGCTTGGTCGTACATGGGACTTAGCGGTCCCGCTCTGGTACTGCCGCTTATGACGATGATGACCATCAAGTTCTTCTTGGTGGCCGGAATCTTCATGCACCTCTATTTCGACTTCAAGGCGCTCAACGGCAAGTACTTCACCTGGGCGTTTGCGGGGGCAATGATCCTGGCCATCGCCGTCTTCTTCATCGTGTTTGCTGCCTTCGAGTTTCAGATCTCGTACTTCGGATGACGATCTAGTGGGAGCTTGGGCGTGAGTCTGGTTCCCTGGACAGCCCACCCCGAGGTCTGGATGCTTCTGGCCGGCGCGCTGGCCCTTGGCTGGTATGCGGCCAAAGTGTTGCAACCGAAGGCAGTTGCCGCTGGGTACGAGCCCATTACGCGAGCCCAGAAGGTGTGGTTCACACTCGGTTTCGTCGGGATTTGGGTGGCCTCCGATTGGCCAGTGCACGACATCGCCGAAGATCACCTTTATTCGGTGCACATGTTGCAGCATCTGTTGCTGTCGATGTTGCTACCGGCGGCATTCGTGCTGGCCACCCCCCGCTGGCTGATCGAACTTCTCATTGATCCCCAGGGTCGCCTGTGGGCCGGACTTCGCAAAGCGACCCGACCCCTGGTGGCGGGATTGATCTTCAACGCCCTCACGCTGTTCTTGCACTGGTCGAAGATCGTGCAGTTGTCGGCTGACATCGGTCCAGTGCACTTTGGATTCCACCTTGCTGTGTTCACTGCCGGGCTCCTGATGTGGATGCCCGTCCTCAGTCCGATCAGTGAATGGCGGCTGGCACCGTTGGGTCAGTGCATCTACCTGTTCTCGATGTCGATCGTTCCGACCGTTCCCGGCGGGTGGCTGGTGTTCGCTGAGGGTGTTGTTTATCGCCATTACGACACTCCTGATCGGTTGTGGGGCATCGATGTGCTTTCCGACCAGCAAGCCGCCGGTGCAGTAATGAAGTTGGTTGGCGGGCTCGTCTTGTGGGTAATCATCGTGACGATCTTTACCAAGTGGGCCGTGGCCGAAACCGATCGGGACCGAGTTGATCAACGGGCGCGCGATCTCGAACGTCTGGCTGCCCACGATCGTGCGGCGGACGAACGAGAACTCGCTCGTGTGTCCAGCGCTGAGTCGGCACCCGGCGTTGCCGAAGAGCCGCTGACCTTCGAGGCGGTGTCGGAAGCATTTGCTGCCTCTACTCCGCCCCGCGAGACCTGACAGATCAGAGACCGGTTGATCGATCTGGCCCGAATGCGTCACGACTACGAGTCGAGGGGTTTACTCGAGCAAGATGTTGTCTCTGATGGCATCGAGCAGTTTCAGATGTGGCTCGACGACGCCATCAGTGCGGGGGTTACCGAACCGAACGCGATGGTTCTCTCGACCGTCGATGACACGGGGGCACCGCATTCACGGCATGTGTTGTTGAAGGGCATCAGCACCGGGGGGCTCGAGTTCTATACCAATTACGGCAGCGACAAGGGCGCTCAGATAGAGGCCAATCCGGCTGTGGCCCTGACGTTTCCCTGGCTGGCCCTCCATCGTCAGGTCAACATCGTCGGCACCGCTACGCCGCTTCAAGCCGAGGAATCCGATGCCTACTTTGCGCTACGACCGCGTGCGTCGCAGCTGGGGGCCTGGGCCAGCAACCAGAGCCGCGTCATCGAGGATCGTTTGGTCCTCGACGACGCGCTCGTCCACTTCGACGCAACGTTCGGTGAGGTCGTGCCAAGGCCGCCGGGATGGGGTGGCTACCGAGTCGCACCCCATCGGATCGAGTTTTGGCAGGGTCGCCCCAGTCGCCTCCACGACCGGCTGCGGTACACGCTCGAAACGGACGTCGGGTTGGGCGAGGAGTCCTCTCGGTGGCGTATCACGCGCCACGCTCCCTAGGGAGCGCTGACCGCGTTCCGTGGGTGGCCGCCAGCCTGGCTATGACGCAGTAGGAGGTGCCCATGATCGGGCTGCTGTGGCCAGGCCTTCGATAAGACGCTCGGTGTGAGGGAAGCGATCGCTGCCCACGCCGGTACGCCGCGAGCTGGCGGGCCAGTATTGAGCCATGGGTGTGAGGCCTCGAACACGTGGTGGCAGTTCGATCTGGACGCCGCCTGAGCGTGACAGATTGCAGGGGTTGTCGGGGTGCTGCCCACGAAGACTCTTGGGGATCTCGTCGAGATCATCGATCACCCGGTAGTAAGGGATCTCGTCGCGGACGTGACGGGCAACGTGAGCCGCCAACGCCCGATTGGTGCCGCCGAGCAGCAGGTCTGACCAGCGGCCCCGTAGTCCGTACCCGTGGATAGCGACAACCACGTCGCAATGATCGATGAACGATCGGAGCTGTTCGGAGACCGAAGGGCTCACGTACTTCGATGAGATGTGGTGGCGCATGCCAGCGGGCTGGAGGACGCCGTAGAACGACGAGCCTGATCGGGCTGCGGCTTCCGATGCAACTTGGTCGGTAAACCGCTCGAGGTTGCCGCCATGGAAGGCACAGAAACCGAAGGTGCTGCGGAGGTCGACGACCTCGACAACGCCCGGACGAGAGAGCAGCTCGGCGAAGGCCTCCGGACCGGTTGCTTTTGTGTCTGCGGCGGGCACCGCCTCAGGGTGCCAGAGTTGCGATCAGGCGGCGACTTTGGAAGAGGGATTCTGGGGTGTCCGGCTTTGTTCGTTCTTCCGAGCGACGAAGCCAGCGACGGCGAGACCAACGTTGAGGATCAGGAACGACCAACCAAGGACCGTGGTGCGCTTGTCGATCCAGGTGGTCATCTTGGCTTGGAACTCTTCGGCGTTCGTGATGATGCTGTTGATCCACGGCGTCAGTTCGGTGGGATCACGGAACACTTGGATGCTCCAAATGCCGTAGAGCGTCACATAAACCCCGACGACGACCAGAACGATGGCGGAGATGAGGTTGATCTTGGGGAGAAGCTGACGGAAACGAGTGACCATGCCCCGTTTGCCGAACGCAACTGCGAGGGTGAGAGCGGTTGCCAACAGGCCCATCCCGAGCCCATAGGAGAGGAAGCCACCGAGGCGTTCGGTAAAGGCGAGTGAACCGGCGCCCGTCGAGGACGTTCCCACCACGCTCAGGAACAAACCGATGGTGCACGACAGCGAGGCGATGGCGTAGGAGATGCCGAAGAGGAACATGCTGACCGACGATCGGCTACCGGTGCCCTTCTCGAGCTTTGGCAGCTTCAAGAGCGGTTGGAAGCCCCGCAGCATGGCCAGACCGAGCAGCACCAGGGCGCCACCGATAACCAATGTGAGCCAAGGGACGTATTCAGCAATGCTCGAATAGAAACCGGCGAAGACCAGGCCCAGGAGCCCGAATACCAAGAGGAAACCAGCTGACATCGACAGTCCGACGATCTGGGCTCGATTAAGCGCAACGATGCGACTTTCGGAACCTGACTCCTCGTCGTCTAGGCCGAGGAAGAAGCCGAGGTAGGCCGGTAACAGGGCAAAGCCGCAGGGGTTCACCAGCGCCACCATGCCGAGGGCAAATGCCCGAGGGTCGAAAAGATCAGCCATGTCGTCTAGGTCTCGCAGTCAGCTCGGGAGCAGGTGTTCATCTATTTTCGACCGCAGCGTTTCTCCGTTGAGAATGCCGCTGAATATCTCGGCGACGGTGCCGTCGCTCTCGATAAAGACGGTCGTTGGCATACCTTTGGCGTCGAAGAACTCGAAGGCTCCGGCACTGCTGCCCTCGAACACGGTGTCGAAGGTGATGCCAGTTTCATCGATTAGACCCTGCCAGCTGCTGGTGTCGGTATCGCGGCTGATGCCGACGATGGTGATGCCGTCGGGCTGTACGGCCTGGTGAACTTCCTCGAACTCAGGCAACTCGGCTCGGCAGGGAGCGCACCAGCTGGCGAAGAAGTTGAGGACAAGTGGCTGTCCTTCGTAGGTGTCGAGCGAGATGGTTTCGCCCTCGGGTGTCTCGAATTGAAACGCGTCCAGCCCAGCTGCGGAAGTGGTGTCGTCCGACCCGCCTCCGACGTTGAAGATAACGAGGAGCACAACGACGGCGGCGGCGGCCGTCGCTACTAGGGGCAACAGCGACCCACCGGTACGGGGATTTTGCTGATCGTCGTTGGCCGGTTCGTCACCGGGATTGGGCGTGGGCGATGCCATGTGGGGAGTGAACCTTGCATGGCGCCCTGTCATTCCCAATGAATTCCGATTGGCACCGGAACGCCCACCAAAATGTGGCTTCCGGCACCGGCCAAAGGAGGCGTGAGGACCCACCGGCAGTGGCTCACGTCGCGGCGTCAGCGGTGGCTCGCTTTGTACGTTGCCACCGCCGCGCTCGACGACGGGCGTCCCCTGCCAATGGTTCGCCTCAGGCGATCAGCCTCTGGAGGTGGTCGGGGACCGGGATGTCCGGCAGCCGATCTTCGGGCCGCGGGTTTTTTGGTGGACGCCCTCGTTTGCGCTTGATCGTGACAATGCGGCCCTTGGCGAAGAGCTGCCCGCCCCAAACACCCCAGGGCTCACCGCGCCTGATTGCGCCTTCGAGACATGGGGCGATGACGGGGCAATCAGCGCAGACCTGTTTGGCTGCTGCGATGTCGGGCAGATCCTCTGAGAAGAAGATGTCCTTGGCCTTTGAGACGGTTCGGCAGGTGGCAGCACTCCACCAGTCCTCTGCGAGAGGACTGGCGGTGGCTCTAGGAGGCCGGAGGTATTCCGTTGGTTCGAGTGCGAGTGTCATTGCGGTTCCTGAGGTGCGTTTCTGTTTGCGTGTGAGTGGTGAGTAGATGTCGAGTTCGTGGGAGCACCGCCCCAAAAGCGAAAGAGCCGCTGGGAGCTTGTGCTCCCAGCGGCTGCGATCCTCGACCTTGGATTCAGGTCAGGTCTGGCGCTGGGAGTAGTCGTGCTTGCAGAACGACATCGGGTTGCCAATGGTCTTCTGCTCATAGAGCCAAGTCGCAAAGGTGGTTGCGTCGACTCGATGGCCTGCGGTCGCGTGGAGGTCGCGGGCATGGAGTTCGCGTGCGGCCGTGCGCGTCCGGTCGGTTGCCGTCGGAGCGGAGCCGGTGGTGTGCGTCATTGTCAGCATTGTGCGAACTCCTTCCAGGTTCCTCAGGCCGGTCGAATTCAATCGACCGGGTTCGTCGTGCGCTAAGAGCGAACACCTCATTGGAAGAACTGTCAACCGAATTAAATGGCAAAGCTCGGGCGGTACCGTCGCTGGGTGACAGAAACCGGCGAACAGGTACCCGAATCGTTAGCCGGTCGACTACCGGGTGGTCGCCTGTTCAAAGGCATCCGCAAGGTTCGGCTCGGGGACGTGGGTCCGTCGGGGAACCTGCGGCTCGATGCCCTTACCCGATACACCCAGGACGTTTCTAACGACGACACAACTGATGCCAAGTTGGATGACAACATGGCGTGGGTCGTCCGGCGCACGACCATCGATCTCATCCGTCCGGCCGTTTTTGGTGAGAACCTTGAATTTACGACGTTCTGTAGTGGCCTTGGTCGTCGCTGGGCTGAGCGTCGTCTTGAGGTAGTTGGGGAGGCGGGTGGACACTATGAAGTGGCGACGTTGTGGATTTATCTGGACGAGGCCACCGGTCGTCCGAAACAACTGACCCCGCAGTTTCTTGAGATCTACGCCGAAGCGGCCGGCGACCGAGCGGTGACCGCTCGCCTCTCGCATGACTCGTTGCCGGAAACAGTCGATGCCAACGAGCCTTGGCCGCTTCGCACCGTCGATTTCGACCTCTTTAATCACATGAACAATGCGGCCTACTGGGCGGCTATGGAGGAACTCGGATTAGACGGCAGTGATATCGGACGGCGCCTTGTGGTTGAGTACCGCAACGGCATTGGTGATGGGTCGCGGGTAGAGCTAGCCGTTCGTCGTCGTGGTCAACAAGCCGAGGTCTGGTGGATCAGTGACAGAGGAACGGCGCAGGAGGCGATTGCCGCTACCGCGACCTCGACTCCGCTTGCCGACAATCCTTACGAAGTGGGGCCCGACGGCGGTACAAAAACAGTTGATCGGTAATGGGCCAGTTCTTTGATGCTCTCTTTGATGTCGTCGAGAGCTCGGTGCGCTGCCGCTTTGCGGGGTGCACCTGAGAGAACGTCGGGGTACCAGCGGCGACTCAGCTCCTTGATTGTCGAGACATCAACTGAGCGGTAGTGCAGGAAGTGTTCGATGACTGGCAGGTACTCGGCCAGGAAGCGTCGGTCCATGCCGATTGAGTTCCCGCACAGGGGCACACTCTGCGGCTCGAGGTGCTCTTTTAAGAATGCCAGCGTCTGACTGCCTGCCTCCTCGAGCGAAACCGTAGACGCCTTGATCTGCTCGAGCAGTCCCGATTTCGTATGCATCTCGACGACGACGGGGTCCATCAGGGCCAGCTCGGATTCGCTGGCGTGGATAATGAGCTCCGGTCCCTCGGCCACAATCGTGAGATCATCGTCGGTCAGAAGGGTGGCGATTTCGACGATTACGTGTTGCTTTGGATCGAGGCCGGTCATCTCCAGATCCATCCATGCGAGCATACGACTCACCCTACAGCCGGTGTAAGTACGCTCTCGCGATGACGTCGGCCCCACTCGAGATTCCCGTCCTTCGACTTGATCCCGACCTGGCTGTTCCGGAGCGGATTCGCGCTGGTGACGCGGCCGTCGACCTGCCAGCCCGCGAGGACGGGGTCATAAATCCAGGCATGCGCTTGCTGGTTCCGACCGGTTTCGCCATCGCCGTGCCACTGGGCGCATGTGCTCTCGTCCTGCCGCGATCGGGTCTGGCCTTGAACCACGGAGTCACGGTCATGAACGCTCCCGGTCTGATCGACTCCGGCTACCGCGGCGAAATCAAAGTGATCCTGTTGAATCTGGGCGACGAGCCCTTTGTCTTCGAACGGGGGCAGCGCGTCGCTCAGCTGTTGGCTCTGCCGTTGCCCGGGTTCATGCTTGTGGCCTCTAGCGAGCTTCCGCCCTCGCCCGACGATCGCGGGACGTCCGGGTTCGGAAGCTCAGGCTGACGTAAGGCCGAGTGTCACGCCGACATCGGTGACGTCATAGCCGTCGACCAGAGGCGAGAGCAGCTCGGAGAGCTGGGCCGTGGCGTCAGCGGACAGATGTGCGTCGTCGTTACCAATGTCGAGTGTGAGCTCGCCTGGCGACCACTGCACGAAGACCACGATTTCGCCCCGCCCGGTCAGAGCACTCACTGCGGCATCAACGGCGAGGCGGAGGTTCTCGACCCGTTGCACGTCGATCTCCAGGCGAAGGGCGAGGCCAGCGACAGCTACGCGGCCTATGCGGGCGTAGGCAGCCGCCGCCGGAAAGCGCACGCGCATGGTGTCAGTGGTGCCGTCCTGCATAACAGACTGAAGTCTACTGCCGGCTCATTGGGGGCAGTTCGCGGATGACATCGGTGGGATCGCGGTCGATCCTTAGACCACGAAACACGGGGTGCCAGAGATTCTCACCCGACGTCCAGAGTGAGTATTCGACCTCGACGACGTGGTCGGGCAGCACCCAATGAGGCGGGCCAGACAGCCCACCGATAGGTACGTCGAAGGGGCACTCAGCTGGCTCGAACAACCCGGCGAACCGATCGCGGTCCTCGTCGCGGAGGCCTGAACCCACTGAGCCGGCCGGAAGGAGTCGGCCGTCGTCGTAGACACCCACGATGAGAGAGCCGATTGAGCCGGCTAGGCCGCCTGATCCTTCGAGCCAACCACCGACCACGAACTCCTGCCGCTTTCGCACCTTCACTTTGATCCAGTCGGGGCTACGTCGACCGGGCCGGTAGGGGCTGTCGAGGCGCTTGGCGACCACGCCCTCGAGGTCGCGTTGCGTGGCCAGCTCGAGCAATGCTTCGCCCCCGTGATCACTGCCGACGGGTACGCGCCAGGTTGGCCCCTCGTCAACAAGATCGACGAGAAGCCGCCGACGGTCTCGGTAGGGGAGACCGAGGAGGCTGTTGTCGCCTAGCTCAAGTAGGTCGAAGACAATGAGCACGACCGGATGAGATCGTAGGAGAGTTGCCGTCGGCCGGGCGACGTGGATTCGATGCTGCAACCGCGCAAACGAAGGGCGTTCGTTCTCGAATGCAACGAGCTCGCCGTCGAGTACAACGTCGGTGCCGATTGAAGTGGGTAAGTCGGCCAGCTCAGGAAAGTGCGAGGTGACATCGCGTCCGGAACTGGAACGGGCGGTCAATGTGCCATCGGTGATGGCGACCTGCAGCCTCATGCCGTCCCACTTGAGCTCAGTGGCCCAGCCTTCGTCCGTTGGCAACGAGCCGATCACGGCCTTCATCGGGGCAATGAAGGGACGAGGCATGGTTGGACCGTAGGGTTCTTTGGCGGTTGGTGACCCTTTCGAGCAGGCTTTTCAACTTTTTCGCCGCCATAGAACGCAGCCTACCTACTGGTAGGTAGGCTGCGTTCATGGTGCTTGACTCCGATGTTGCGTTCCTTGCCGAGCTGGAACCGGTTGCTGAAAAGTTGCTCGACCGACACTTCGAGAAAACCAAGGAGTGGCACCCGCACACCCTGGTGCCCTGGAGTCGGGGTGAAGACTTTGCCGACGACTATGAGTGGTCGCCAGAAGAGGCGAATCTTCCGGAGGAGGTCAGAAGCGCCCTCTTTGTGAACATCCTCACTGAGGACAACTTGCCGTACTACTTCCGTGACATCGAGCGCATGTTCGGCCGGGATGGCGCGTGGGGCACTTGGGTGCGTCGCTGGACCGCAGAAGAGGGGCGCCACGCCGTTGCCATCCGTGACTATCTCACCATTACCCGCGCTATCGATCCGGTTGTTCTCGAACGAGCTCGGATGGTGCAGATGGGCGGCGGTCAGGTGCCTGAGCCACCGAATGCTGCGGCTGGCATGTGTTATGTCGCTTTGCAGGAACTCGCCACTCGGATCTCGCACCGCAACACCGGTGCGCTCATCGAAGACCGCGCTGGTTATGACATCATGCGCCAGGTCGCCATTGACGAGAACCACCACTTCCTCTTCTACCGCGACATCGCTCAGGCTGGCTTCGAAGCCAACCCCTCGCAGATGGTGATTGCTCTCGAGAACGAGGTCGTCAACTTCGCAATGCCAGGTACCGGGATTCCCGATTTCGAGGCTCATTCCAAGCGTATTGCCAAAGCCGGGATCTACGACATGGTCGCTCACTACGAGCAGATTCTTGAACCCGTCGTGATGCGTTATTGGGGAGTCCCACAGCTCACGGGTCTTTCGCCCGAGGCTGAGGCAGCCCAGGAACGGATCGTTGCCTATGTCGAGCGGATCGGGAGAGTGGTGGCCCGCACCACGGCTCGCCGCGGTTCACGGCCGCCAGAGAGCTCCACGGAAGAAGATTCAGAACTTGTCGCCGACTGAAAACTATTGTGCCGAGGATGGGGGTTGCGCCTCGCTAGCTGCAGGACCGTCTAGCTGCAGGACCGTCTAGCTACTAAAACGCTCTTCAACCTCTGACAGCCATGCCTCGATGATGGCCGGTTCGGCTCGGTCGATGTTGTAGATAGCGGTGAGGTGTGTGCGGCAGAGAGGGTGGCAAAGAACCCGCAGGCTGCGGAAGATCACGCGCTGGCCCGAGTTGGCTTGCACCAGGTTCACGAGCTTGCTCGACCCATGACTGGTCACAATCTCTAGCCGCTTTACGTTCTTGAGCAGCCCTCGAATACGCGTGGCCTCGGGAGGAAGTTCGAAGACAACCCCGTTGGCCCAGACCCGATCGAACCAGCCCTTGAGCATGGCGGGCTGTCCGCTGAACCAGGTTGGATAGACGAAGACGATCCGATGGGCCCATCGGAGTGCGTCGAAATGATCAGCCAAATCGGGGCGATCGTCGGGATCGCTCAGATGGTTGATCTTTTCGTGGCGGCTCAGCACGGGGTCGAAAGGCGCCGTGTTGCTGCCGCCCAGGCCAAGCCCGTCGAGGTCGAGGACTCGTACCGGGGTCCCCGCTCGCTCAAGACCGGCGACGACGCGCTCGCCCGCGGCGCGGATTAGTGAGTCGGTTCGCGGATGGCAGATCACCACGAGTGTGTTGGTGTGCCTCTGTTTCACGAGCCGGCCCTCACGCTATGGCCTTCAGTTTCCGGGTCACTTCCTCCAAGAAGTGTTGGCGCTCGATATCGCTGCGACCATCGAGTTGGTCAAGCGAGAGAAAGGTGACCCGGCTGCGCCGATGGCAAACTAGGCGCAGCGTTCGGCCGAGAATTGTGCGGCCGCCATCGCCGAGCAGACGAACCTGCCAGCGGGGTGCGCCATAGGTAGTGATAGCCGTGATCCTGCGCACGTTGGTGAGTCCGGGCCGGACTTTGCGAGTGGTGTCGTCCAGTTTGAAGGCAACCGAGGGTAGAAGTACGCGGTCGAGCCAACCTTTCAGCATGGCGGGGAGCGTGCCCCACCAGGTGGGGTAGACGAAGAGCAAGGCCTCGGCCCACGCCAGATGTTCGATGTGTTCGGCAACGAGAGGGTCGGGATGTTCGTTGGCGACCTCCTCGTAGCGTCGGTGCTCGTCGTCGTTCATAGCGGGCTTGAAGCCGAGCGCGTAGAGATCGATCATCCTGGTTTCGGCTCCGCCCGCCTCCAGCCCCGCGATAGCGCTGTCCCGGAGAGCGGCGCTATAGGAGTCGGGATCGGGGTGAGCATGCACCACAAGCCACCGCACGCTGGCACGTTACCGGTCGAAGGGGTGAAACTCGGCAGGTGCCTCCATCCAACCCCGACCGTGACGACCCCGATCAAGACGACCCCGATCAAGACGACCGCGACCATGACGACGCGGATGGAGACGCGGCCGATGGAGACGCGGCAGATCAAGACGGCACGCCCCTCGATCAGCTCGGGGTGCTCGCCATGCA
>JBLINY010000120.1:0-13328 GCA_047638695.1 Acidimicrobiales bacterium
CCGACCGGCGAAACCGCCACCGCCACGCCGCACTCCGCCTCGCCACCACCGTGCTCATGATCGCCAGACTCATCGACTACCGAGATCGATGGAGCCCCAAGAATCCACCTACCGGCTGAGCCCCTAATCCTCGATCCACCGTTTGGCTTCTGAAGGTCGGGCCTGTGGCGGTCTTTGATGGCGGGGGGGCGAGGGGAGGGGCTGGATCGGTGGTTGGGGCGCGTTGGTGAAGGCTGTTGGCGTAATGGTCGGGTTGTGGACGCTTGGTTTGGTGGGGGTGCGTCAGGTCCCGGGCATCGTTGTCAGCCCGACGCGAGTTTGGGGATTAACCGGATCTGTTTGAGCATGGTGGTGAACTGTTCGGCCCATGGCCATGCGGTCGGGAACCGGAGTAGGTGCCGGCCGGATCGGTTCACGATCACTGCCGCCAACGCGATCAGTTGTGTGCGTCGGGTCCGGTTCGTCACCTGGGGCTGACCGGTGATCAGACTGGTCCAGATGCCGAGGTTGTGGGCTAGCACCGAACATCCGAGCCAGGCGGCGTTGGCATGGAAATGTCCGGAGGGGATGTGGTCGAGTCCGGCGCTTTCTTTCAGGTCCCGGATCGCGAGTTCGACCACTGCGTGCTCTCGATGGAACTGGTCGGCGTCGACCATGGTGATGTCACGGTCGGAGGTGATGAACGCGTGGTGGCGCCAATCGGGCCACAACTGTGCCTGGGATTTCTCGGTGAGTCGGGTGCGGCGAACGATCAGCCGGACCGTGCGCTGTCGTCGGCCTTTGCCGCTGCTGTAGATCGTTTCGGCGACCTGGGCTCGGCCGCCGAGGGTGTAATCGATGTCGACCCAAGCGGTGTCGTCGATGCTGTCGATTGCTTGGCGCATGGACTTGTGCAGCCGGACGGTGATCGACCAGCCGACACGGTGGGCGTCGAGACGGTCAATCATTTTCCATGACCAGAACCCCGAATCAGCTCGCACGAACCTTGGCCCGACAGTGCCCGCCCGGTTGAGGACACCAACGAGTTCATCAACGAAACGGTCAACACCGCGGGCGGTGTTCGCCGATCCGTGTCGCATGCGTGCCAATAGGACTTCACCGGTCCCGGCCCTCGTGGCGAGGAGCGGGTGGTAGCCCAACACTTTGGTGTAGCCGTAGCCGGCTGCTTTCTTCTGTTTGCCGTGGACCTCACAAATCGTGGAATCCAAATCGATCACGAGACGGCTGTCGCCGGGGCCGGCCCCGGCGGCCCAGGCCCGAGCTAACGCCCGGGAACACACAGCGTCGAGTTGGCGCGGACATGACCGAACGTGAAGCCGCGTAGGAACGTCCCGATCGTCGAGGGTGCCATCACCTTGAACGGCAACACCGTCTGGGTTGCGCCGGCCCGCAGCATGTTGACGTGGTCGATGTGTGTTGCGCCGGCGATCATCGCAGCAACCAACGTCAGAATCTTGCGGCCAGGCCGGAACGAACCTGTCGTGATCCGTTGATTGATGAGGGCTTCGAGGCCGAGGCGGGTCATCAGTGTGGCCGGCAAGATCAGGCCGGCGTTGGCCACGAGACGGTCGTGATCGAAGATCGGTTCCAACCGGTCGATTCTGCGCGATGATGCACTCACAGAAAGTGCCTCCTGTGGCTGTGTGGATGCGGACGTAAGACATCAACAGACTCCCAGCTCAGGAGGCCTTTTTGGTGGACGCGGCCGACCTCACCCACTCACCAAACGGTGGATCCAGGCTAAGCGCCAGGCAATCAATCGGCTGTTTCACCCAGGGTGGCTGACCACCACTGGTGGCTAGGATTCCGCCCGTGAGCAGAACACTGGTGATTTGTAAACCCGATGCCGTCGAGCGAGGTCTTGTTGGTGAGATCCTCGGACGATTCGAGAAGAAGGGTCTGACCTTGGTCGCAGCCGAGCTGCGACTCCTCGATGCCGACTTGTTAGCCAAGCACTACGAAGAGCACGTCGACCGGCCTTTCTACGCTGATCTCACGGCCTTTATGAGCCGGAGCCCAGCGTTGGTAGCTGTGCTCGGTGGACCCGATGACACCTTCGCCATCGTTCGTTCGATGATGGGGACCACCAACCCGGCCGAGGCTGCTCCCGGCACTGTTCGAGGCGATCTCGGCCTCACGACAACAGAAAATCTCGTGCACGGTTCGGACTCAAACGAGTCGGCCGAACGAGAGATCGGCATCTTTTTTCCCGGTCTCTGATCGGTCTCGAGCCCGGGGGCGCCCTTGTGGCGATGCCGGGGCTCTTCTACGCTGCCGTTCTGGCAGCCATGGGCAAACTTGTGGTGGCAGCGTCCGATTCATCGGATGAAAAACTCCCTGTGGAGGGGGGTGCAGCATGGCAAAACGATTATCGAGCATTCTTGGCTCTGTAGGCGCCCGCGATATGGCCGTCGACCTCGGCACCGCCAACACTCTGGTGTATGTACGGGGCCACGGCATTGTGCTTGACGAGCCATCGGTCGTTGCCATCAACGTCAACACCGGTCGTCCGCTTGCCGTCGGTATCGAGGCCAAACGGATGATCGGCCGCACGCCGAGCCACATTCAGGCCATCCGACCGCTGAAGGACGGCGTGATCGCCGATTTCGACATCTGCGAAGAAATGCTGCGGTATTTCATACAGAAGGTCAGCCCGGGTCGTTGGGTGGCCAAGCCCCGCATCGTGATCTGCGTGCCGTCGGGAATCACCGGTGTCGAGCAACGGGCGGTTCGTGATGCTGCTGAGTTCGCTGGAGCCCGGCAAGCAATCATTATCGAAGAGCCGATGGCCGCCGCCATTGGTGTTGGCCTGCCCGTGCAGGATCCCACCGGCAACATGATCGTCGACATTGGTGGTGGAACCACCGAGGTGGCCGTCATCTCGCTTGGTGGCATCGTCGCCAGCCAGTCGGTCCGCATCGGTGGAGACGAGCTCGATCAGTCGATCATCAACTACATCAAGAAGGAATATTCGCTCGCTCTGGGCGAACGCACAGCCGAAGAGATCAAGATCCAGCTCGGTTCAGCTGATCGGCTGCCCGAGGAGTACCAAGCCGAGATCCGTGGCCGAGATTTGGTCAGCGGCCTTCCGAAGACGATCGTGACCACGACCGAAGAAATTCGCGATGCTCTGGCTGAGCCGGTCAGTTCCGTGGTCGATGCCGTGAAAGTGACGCTCGACAAGACGCCTCCCGAGCTGGCAGCAGACATCATGGAGCACGGCATTACGTTGGCTGGTGGGGGAGCGCTGTTGCATGGGCTCGACACCCGCCTTCACGCCGAAACGGGCATGCCCATTATTGTTGCTCGCAACCCGCTCCACGCAGTTGCCATCGGATCAGGTCAGTATCTGGAGGCCTACGACTCGCTCCGGAACCTGTATCCAAACCAGCAGGACTGATCTTCGGTCTCAGTGGCTCGCCTTGCGCTTCCGTCGCGTCGCCTCCTCGTGTTGCTCGTCGTTACCGCGCTCGCGTTGATGACCATCGATGCCCGCGGGTTCGGGCCAGTCCAATCAGCCCGACGATTGGCACTGGGCACTATTCGGCCGGTCGGTGACGGCCTTCGTTGGGCAGTCAGCCCAGCGGTGGATGGTTGGCGGGGTGCCGTCCACTACGACGAGCTCGAGGAAGAGAACGCCCTTCTCCGGGAACGAGTAGCTCAGCTCGAGGGACGAATTGAACAGCTGCCGGCTACCGAGATCCAGTTAGAGCAGTTGCTTCTTGCGACCGAACTCGACTTCCTGGGCGAGATGCCTCGAGTCACCGGTCGGGTGGTCGGCGACCGTCGCACCGGTCTCGAACGTATCGTCGAGATCGACCGAGGGAGCGATGATGGCATCGAGGAAGGGATGCCGGTCGTAACGGGCGAGGGCTTGGTCGGTCGGATCCATCTCGTACTGAGTGACCGGTCGGTTGTGAGGCTCATAAGTGATCCTCGGTTCAGCGTTGGGGTGGTGTCGCCGGTGACCGGTGCAGTTGGTGTCATAGCTGGGCGCGGCGAGGACAGAGATCTGAACGTCAACATCGAAGAATCAGCCCTCGATGCGGTGAGCAGCGGCCAGCGGTTCGAGACCAGCGGCTTCGACCGCAGCCGGTATCCGGGGGGAATTCCCGTCGGAACGCTCGAGATCGACGATGAACGTGAGATACGGCGAATCGAGCCGGCGACCGACCTCGACCGGCTTGGATATCTGACCGTTCTGCTCGTACCGGAGCCCGAATGAACATTCGTTGGGGTGCAAGCGCCCTCGTCGTGATCTCCGCCGTCGTCGTGCAGTCTGCGGGATTCGACCAGGCCGAGATATTCGGTCGTGGCCGACTTGATCTTCCGCTACTCCTTGTCGTCGGGATCGGGTTCGTGGCTCGCGCCGATGAGGCCGCCATTCTTAGTTTCGGGGTCGGCCTGCTCGTCGATCTCACGCAATTTGGGCCCTTCGGGTTGCATGCCCTGGTGTATTGCCTGGCCGGGTGGGCATTGGCCGAGACGCGCATCCGAATGCTCGAGGCAGGGGCTTCCTTCCGCACGGTGCAGGGCGCTGGCGCTGTTGCCCTCGTCACCGCTATCACGTGGTTTGCAGGCGGGATATTCGGTCAGGATCCGCCACGGGGGAGCGATTGGCTCGTCCGCCTCGCCCTGTCGGCGCTGCTCGGCGCCGTCCTCGTTCATCCGGTTGCACGGGTCGCTCAATGGATGGTCGGGCCCAGATCGGCGGCAGGCGATGGTTGAGAACGGTGGTCGACGGCTGGGCTTCCTGGCGCTCCTCGCCCTGACGTTGTTTGCGACGCTCGGTGCCCGCCTGTGGTTTCTGCAAGTTATGGAGTCTCCAACCTTCGAACAGGCCGTCGCGGCCAACAACACGCGTGAGATTTACACCGAGGCACCTCGGGGGCAGATCTTCGATGCCAAGGGTCGCTTGTTGGCCGGTCGTGAGGAGTCGCTCGTCGTCCTGCTCGACTGGACCGAACTTCGCGACTTCGACGACGACGAACGTCTCGCCGTATACACCGACGTGGCCAGCGAGCTAAATGGGGCCGGAATCAAGACAAAGGTTGAAGATCTCGAGCGTCAGTTCCAGTCGGCCCGGAATGGTTCGTTGAAACCGGTGGTCGTGGCCGAAGACGTTGGCGATCAGGTGTGGGTGTCGGTTCAGGAGCGAAGCCTCGCCGGATTCAGCGTCGAGCGACAGTGGATACGCACGTATCCCTACGGGGCCGTTGGTTCGCACATCATTGGGTACACGGGCACGGTGACAAACACCGATCGGGCCGACGAGCTGAACGCGGCCAACGGCACGAAGCGTTATTTCCCTGGCGACGAACTGGGATTGGCAGGCGTGGAACGGCTCTTCGAGAGTGTTCTGCGTGGCGTCCCAGGTCTTCGTCAAGTCGAAATCGACGCTAAGAATCGGGTCATCGGCACGGTCGACGTCTTGCAGCGATCAGTGCCGGGCGACGACATCTACCTCACAATTGACATCGATCTTCAGTACGCGGCCGAGCAGATTTTGGCCGATGAGCTCCGTCTGGCCCGACAGCGGGAAGCCTGCAAGAACTGTCCGCCGCACGTTGCCGAAGCGGGCAGCCTCGTGGCCCTCGACGTCACCGACGGCTCGGTTGTGGCCATGGCCTCGCTTCCGACGTTCGACCCATCGAACTTCGTTTTTGGTCTCGGTGCCGAGCAGTTCGCCTACCTGCGAGATCGCCCGGACCAGCCCTTCCTCGATCGCTCAACCCAAGGCCTTTACCCTCCCGGCTCGACCTTCAAAACGGTCACCGGTTACGCCGCGCTGCAGACAGGGGCGAGGGGTGAGTGGGAGCCTTGGGAAGACGTCGGGTTGCACACCATCGCCAACTGCACGGACTCAACCGGTGGCGCCGGCTGCGTGTTCGAGAACGCCGGCCGGGCAGTGCTGGGCACGGTCGACTTCCGAAGGGCCATGGAGATCTCCAGCGACACCTATTTCTACTCATTGGGTGAGAAGTTTTGGGTGGAGCAAGAGACCTACGGAGAAACAGTCATCCAGGACACTGCCGACTTCTTCGGCTTCGGAAACCCCACGGGCATCCAGCTGCCGGTCGAGAAGGATGGCAGGGTGCCGACGCCGGAAAATCGTCGGGAAGAGTTCGGAGCCGATAGCGGCTGGTTCACTGGCGACAACGTGAACTTGTCGATCGGGCAGGGCGATCTGCTGGTTACCCCTCTGCAGCTCACCAACTCGTACGCCATGCTCGCAACCGGGGGCATTCGCTTCCAACCTCGGCTGATCGATCGGGTTCAAGTTGGCGATAGCACGGAAATCGCGCAGGAGTTTCTGCCTCGTGTCGCCAACGATGAGCCGCTAGCAGCCTCCAGTCTGGCTCCGATTCGCGACGGGCTTCTTCGAGTCCCGCGTTCCGGTACGGCGGCGGCCGCCTTTGCCACCTTCCCGCTCGATGCCTATCCGATTGCGGGAAAGACCGGTACCGCCGAAGTCCTCCGAAAAGCTGACTATTCGCTGTTCGCTAGCTTCGGCCCGTGGCCAAACCCCAAATATGCGGTCGCAGCCGTGCTGGAAGAGGCCGGGTTCGGCGGTGACGCTGCGGCGCCGGCTGTGCGGCGCTTCTATGATTTGCTTTCGGGGTTTACTCCTGTGCCGGCCGCACCGTTGGCTGGTGCCCCAGATGTTGTCTTCGAGCGACCCGTTATTCCCGAAAAGGTGATCGACCCGAACGCGGTCCAGGCGGCCGCGACCGAGGAACCGTCAGGTCAGGCCCCGGCCTCGACGACCACCCAGCCGCCTGCAGCTCCGCCAACAACCGGCGCACCAACAACTGACCCATCAACTGCTGACCCATCAACTACTGACCCATCAACAACGGCCCCTCCCTTGACCGTGCCTTCTTCTGACCCGGACACGACGGCTTTACCCTCGACTGGGCCGCCAACAACAGCTCGATCTGATCCACCGTCGGCCGAAACGTTGGATTCCACAGACGCGGCGGGCTCCCCGCCGGATGGCGACGCGCCAGCCGGCGAGGATTTCTCATGACTAGATTCCCCACCACTGTGGGCCTGACACCATGACCAGCACCGTTACCGACGCCGCGCCGCGGCTACGAGCCGAGTCATCGACGGCTCGTTTGCGGAACGTCGATTGGGTCCTGGCACTTACTACCATCGGGTTGTCACTGCTTGGTCTGGTGGCGATCTACAGCGCGACGCAAGCATCTACGAGCAGCACATTCGTGGCCAAGCAGGCCGTTTTCCTGGTGCTTGGCACCGTGCTCATGTTCCTAGGGGTGCTCGTTGATTACCGCGAGCTGCGTAACTTTCTCGGGCTCCTGTGTCTGCTCACCATTGCGGTCCTGGTGGCGGTGTTGACGCCGCTAGGAACAGAGGTGAAAGGCACCAAGGGTTGGTTCCAGTTCGCTGGCTTCTCCTTCCAACCAGCCGAGATCGCCAAACTGGCGCTGATCGTGGCCCTCGCTGCGGCCTTCACCGGCCGTGGTGGATCGGTTGACGCTTCCCGTATTGCCGGTGCGCTCGGGATGTTGGGGGCTGTCGCAGTGCTCGTGCTTCTGCAGGGGGAGACGGGATCGGTGCTGGTCTACTGCTTCATCGCGCTCGGCATCTTCCTGGTTGCCGGTGTGCCGATCCGGGTGCTGCTTCTCTTGGTCGTTTCGGGAGTTGCGGTGTTCGCGCTCGCCTTCACCAGCGGAATTCTGGAGAACTATCAAAAGGAGCGCCTCACCGCGTTCATCGATCAAGACGCCGATCTCCAGGGCGCCAACTACAACTACCGGCAGTCGATTGTGGCCGTTGGGTCGGGCGGTCTCACTGGTCAGGGGTATCTCGAGGGACCCCAGACTCAGCTCGGATTCTTGCCCGAACAGCACACCGATTTTATCTTTGCCTCTATCGGTGAAGAGAACGGCTTTGTTGGAACCGCCACCGTCCTGGGCCTACAAGGCCTGCTGCTTGTGCGTGTTTTTCGGAACGCCCAGCTGGCCCGTGACGCCTTTGGCAGCCTGATCTGCATCGGAGTGTTTTCGTTCCTGCTCTTCCAAATATTCCAAAACGCCGGTATGAACCTGCGTCTGATGCCGATTACCGGCGTTCCGCTGCCGTTCGTCAGCTACGGGGGCAGTTCTCTCCTCACGGGCTTCCTCGCCGTTGGACTGGTGCAGAGCGTTGCCGTACATCGTCACCGCGGCTCGCCGGTCTGACCTGGCTTAGCCCCAGGAACGGGCGAGCGAGCACCGTGTGCGCCACCCGATAGAATCGGCGCCTGATGACCTCCGTCTGGCCACTACTCGAGTCTCGGTTGGCCCAGGTGCAAAAGCCAGCTCGCTACATAGGATGCGAAGATGGGGCCAAATCAACCCCGCCCGACCCTTCTCTGGTCAGCTGGTTGTTCATCTACCCCGACACCTACGAGGTCGGGTTGCCCAATCAGGGGCTGCAGATTCTCTACGAGATTGTCAACGAGCGAAGTGATGCTCGAGCCGATCGCTCGTACGCGCCATGGCACGACCTTGAAGCCATCATGCGGGCCGATGGCATTCCGCTCTTTTCGGTCGAGCATCACACTCCAGCGTCAGAGTTCGACCTTCTTGCGTTCAACATCTCAGCCGAACTCACCTATACAAACCTGCTGAACTGCATCGATCTCGCCGGTGTGCCCGTTCGCGCCGCCGATCGCACCGACGACCATCCGCTGGTCATCGCTGGCGGGCATTGCACTTACAACCCCGAGCCCTTGGCTGACTTCCTCGACGTCGTCGTCTTGGGCGATGGTGAAGAAGTCGTTGGTGAGGTCACCGACGTTGTTGTTGCTTGGCGAAACACTGGGCGTGCCGCAGGCGCCGATCGCCGGCAGTTGTTGCGAGATCTGGCCGCCATCGAGGGCGTCTACGTGCCCTCGATGTACGAGGTGTTGTATGAGGATGGCCGGCTGAGCGAGGTTCGCCCGATCGATGCCGCCGCCCCGTCACTGGTCGAGAAACGTACCCTGGCTGACCTGGGCGAATGGCCGTATCCGCGCGAACAACTGGCGCCGGTTACCGAAGTTGTCCACGACCGCCTCAACGTCGAGGTATTTCGCGGCTGCACCCGTGGCTGCCGCTTTTGTCAGGCCGGAATGATTACCCGTCCGGTGCGCGAACGCCCGGCCGATCAGGTGCGAACCATGGTGCAGGAGGGCCTCGCCCGAACCGGATACGACGAGGTTTCCCTGACATCGCTGTCCACAGCTGATTTCTCCGGAATTGAAAGCACGGTCAACGGGATCATGGATGACGCGGACCAGACCGGCTGCGGCCCGGTCTCGGTGTCGCTTCCGAGCCTTCGGGTCGACGCCTTTGGTGTGGGAATCGCAGCTCAGCTTCAGCGAGCCAAGCGAAGCGGCCTCACCTTTGCGCCCGAGGCAGGCACGTGGCGCATGCGTCAGATCATCAACAAGCTCATTCGCGAAGAAGATCTCTATGAAGCGGTCGACGCTGCATTTTCGCAAGGTTGGCAGCGAGTCAAGCTCTACTTCCTCATCGGCTTGCCGTCCGAGACCGACGAAGACACCCTCGGGATCGCCGAGTTGGCCAAGAACTGCGTCGACATCGGCAAAAAACACACACAGCGGGCCAGCGTCACGGTCTCGATTGGCGGCTTCGTCCCGAAGCCGTTCACGCCCTTCCAATGGTTCGGCCAGAACACAGCGGAAGAGCTGCAGCGAAAAGTAAACCTCTTGCGTGATGCGACGCGGAAGATGAAGGGCGTTCAGCTCAAGTGGCACGACCCCGGCGCCACACTGGCCGAGGGCATCGTCAGCCGTGGCGACCGTCGTTTGGGGCCCGTTATCGAAGATGTTTGGCGTGCCGGCGGCACCTTCCAGGAGTGGAGCGAGTTCTTCGAGCTCGACCGCTGGCAAGACGCCATGACACGCCACGGTCTGGCCATCGAAGACTACGTCTACCGGCACCGGACTGAAGACGAGACTCTGCCGTGGGATCACCTTTCGGCCGGACTGCACAAGGATTTCCTCTGGCAGGACTGGCAGGACGCTCTGGCCGAAGTTGGCCTGGAAGACTGCCGCTGGACCCCTTGCTACGACTGTGGTGCATGCACCGGCTACGGCATCGAACATGTCGTGGCGTCGGCAACGCCGCCGGCCGGTGGCAGCCAAGGAACGGGCCAGGACCTCGCCTCCGGCGGCTTCACGCCCGTCGAGCTCCTGCCCACTCGGGCATCGGCCGAGGTCAGCTGATGACGGCAGTCGCACCGATCGACTCGCCCGATACACGGGGAATTGCCAACCCGCAGCACATGCGTTTGCGTGTGCGCTTCACCAAAGAAGGCAAGATCCGTTTCGTTAGCCATCGTGATTTGGCTCGGCTAATGGAGCGCGCTTTTCGAAAGCTCAGACTTCCGGTCGCCTATACCGAGGGATTTTCGCCTCGTCCGAAGTTCAGCTTTGGCTTGGCGCTCTCGGTTGGTCACGAATCAGAAGCCGAATACCTCGACGTCGAACTGGCCACATCGGTCGACCTCGAGAACCTTCCCCCCCGGCTCACCGCAGCGCTACCGGACGGCATCGCCGTCACCGCGCTGCACGAGATGCCTCCGGGAGCGGATTCATTGCAGCAAGCGATCGTTTGCTGTAGCTGGCGCATCAAGGTTCTTGGTGCGCCGTATGACGATGTGGCAGCTGCAGTGTCGGCCGTTCTGGCCGCTCCCACCTTCGATCTCGAACGAGAACGAAAAGGGAAAACCTCTGTTGTCGATATCCGCCCAGCCATTCTCGAACTCCACGCCGTGGAGCCGAGCGAGGCCGGGCCGACAGACAACGGTGTGCAGCTCGTGGCGCTTCTTGCCACCGAGCAGGTCTCTCTTCGTCCCGCCGAGCTCCTTCGCGTGCTCTGTGCAGCCGGATCCCCAGAGCTCTCGGAAGGCACGGTGCGTCGAATCACCCAATGGACGATGGTCGACGGCGTTCGGAGCGAGCCCATCAGCTTGCCCAACTCGTCGACTGCGCACACCCAGCCGTGTGCATCATGAGAAGGGACTATCTCTGTGTCCGACGCTTCCGAGCCCGGTCAAGACAAGCCCAAGATCGGCGAGTCGATGCCGATCCCGACGACACCTCCACCGAGTCGCAAGTCGGAATCAGCTGCTGAGAGCAGCAGTTCTGACAAGGCTGCGGCAGGAAGCAGTTCTGACAAAGCTGCCGGGGAGGGACAGCGGCAACGACAGGGCGGAAATCGAAACCGGAACAACGACGGCAAGGACCGCGCCGATGGTTCGAACAATCCAGGAAACGGCCGTTTCCAGGGTGATGGTGGCAGCTCGCCTTCATCCCAGCCGTCCAGCGATGGCGAGGGGAAGAAGCGTCGGCGCCGTCGTGGCAACAAGCCGAAGTCGGCCGAGAACAAGCCGGTCGAGCAGGTTGTGGCCGATCGCCCGGTCGAGCTCGACGAGTCGCAGCTGAAAATTCGACGGGGAAAGAGCCGCAACGGCCGCCCAGTCGGGCGCTACCAAATGGTGGTGTCGAAGCGCGATGACGCCACTCACATCGCCGTGCTCGAAGGCCGAAATCTGATCGAATACTACGTATCGCGACCAAGTGACGACGTCTCCCAGATCCACGGCAATATCTACATGGGGAAGGTCCAGAACGTTCTTCCTGGTATGGAAGCAGCATTCGTCGACATCAGCACACCTAAGAATGCGGTGCTCTATCGAGGCGATGTCGTGTACGACAAGGCCGACTTCGACAGTTCGGCTGGCACCCCAAAAATCGAGCAGATCCTCAAACGGGGTCAGACCGTAATTTGCCAGGTCACCAAGAATCCCATCGCCCACAAGGGCGCCAGACTCACCACCGAGGTGTCGCTGCCGGGGCGCTTCGTCGTGCTCGTGCCCAACAGTGACACGTACGGAATCTCAAAGCGACTGCCGGACCCTGAACGAAAACGACTGCGTCAGATTCTCGACAATGCGCGTCCGAAGAAGCACGGGATCATCGTGCGAACCGCAGCCGAGAACGTCACAGCCGAGGAAATCGAACGCGATGTGGCCGGGCTCGTCGATCAGTGGACTCAAATCGAAAAGCTAGCCAGCAAAACCAAGTCGTCAGCGCTGCTCTATCAGGAGCCTGACATGTCGACGAGGGTTGTTCGCGAGGAGTTCAACAAGGAGTATCGCGGCGTCACCATTGACGATCCCGAGCTTTACGACGAAGTAGCTGGCTACGTTTCGGTGATCACTCCGGCGCTGGCCGACCGAGTCGAGTTCTACGATCCGGTTGCCGAAAAGCTGCCGGTGTTCGAGCGGTTTCACGTGCACGAGCAGCTCCACAAGGCACTCGACAAGAAGGTTTGGTTGCCCTCCGGCGGTTCGCTCATCATCGAACACACCGAAGCCCTCACGGTTATCGACGTCAACACGGGCAAGAACGTGGGCTCATCGAGCCTCGAAGAGACCGTGTTTCGCAACAACCTCGAAGCAGCCGAGGGGGTTGCTCACCAGCTACGTCTACGCGACATCGGTGGCATTATCGTCATTGATTTCGTTGACATGGAAGACAAGAAGAACCGCGACGAGGTGCTCAAGACCTTCCGCAAGGCTCTCAGTCGCGACAAGACCCGCACCCAGGTCTTCGAGATCAGCGAGCTGGGGTTGGCTGAGATGACTCGGAAACGTATTGGCGAGGGCCTTCTCGAATCGCTTTCGTCAGCGTGCCCGCATTGCGAAGGGCGCGGTCACATGATCGATCCCATCTTGTCGTAGTTCAGCTTGTTGTAATCCAGCGTGTCGTAATCCAGCGTGTCGTAATCCATCCGACCCATCGTCGATTGAAGAAGTTGCTAGGAAGACCGGCCCAGTAACTCAAGCAGGCGTCTGAGGTGGTCGTTGCTGATGTACGGCGAACTTTCGCAACACCTCGGCCGAGCGCGGGGCAGCGCTCGTTGAGTATGCGTTGGTTCTGGTCACCATTGTCATGGTCACGGCAAAGGTGACTGCACTTCTGACCTCAACGTCGACGGACTACCAGAGCCAAACGGCTAGCGAGATCGGCCGAGAGCAGGTGTATCTACCGAACACTGACGTGTGTCTGACTTAATGTCGCTTCTGCCGGAGGTTTCAGCCCGCATGGTCGGGTCCTCGGGGTGGACGGTTGCGATTGTAGGTGATGCGTTGTTGGCGTGTCCGGTTGAGACCGGTTCGGCGGTCGGGGTGCCGGGCCGGCCGTAGTGGGTAGCGAGCCAGGCCAACGCCATGAACTCCTTCGTCGATCCCGAACTCATCTGGGGGCCGTTGTCGGACATGACCAGCAACACTGGGACCTCGTCACT
>JBLINY010000121.1:0-13238 GCA_047638695.1 Acidimicrobiales bacterium
CCTATTTGTTCGCGGACAGGGCCTAGTTGTTGGGGACAGGGACGTCAGGCTGGCA
This sequence comes from Acidimicrobiales bacterium, assembly GCA_047638695.1. Lineage (GTDB taxonomy): Bacteria > Actinomycetota > Acidimicrobiia > Acidimicrobiales > SZUA-35 > JAHECQ01. The sequence goes on from JBLINY010000121.1 coordinate 56, forward strand.
CATAGGCGGTGATGGCGTCAGCAGCCTCGCCTGCGTCGTAACGGCTGATTAGCTCGTCGAAGTCGACCTTGATGCCTATGGGGTTGGCGGCGAAAACAGGCGAGCGCATGAACTGGTCGGCTTCCTCGAGCGAGCAGATGTCGACCTGGAGCTCGACTTCGTTGCGATCGGGGTCTCGGTAGTAGCCAGACAACGTCATGCCGTGGTTGATCGTCCAGAAGGGTTCGATGCCCTTGGCTTTGAGACGGCTGTAGGTGGCGAAGAGCTCGTCGAGCGAGGCGTAGGTGAAGGCCACGTGAGCGACCCCCGCCGATTTGCGATCGCGGTCGACGAGGTCGGGCATGTTGACGATGGCCACCCGGTGATGTTCGTCGTCGTACGACATGAAGGTGAGGGTCCCGTTGCCGTGCCGGATCTCCGCTTCGAGCACCGTGGTCCACCAGTCGAGCATCTCTTTGTAGCGGCTGGTCTTCAGCACCACGTGGGCGAACTTGGTGGGTGGCATGGCGTGAGCTTAGGTGAACGCGAACCGGCACCCAAGGTCGACCGGGATGGTCGTTCCAGGGTGCCGGCTTTATCGCGTGAGGTACTGGCGAACGGGTGACAGAGCGGGCGTTGCCTCAGTCGTCTTCGGCCGGGGCACCTTCGCCAAAGAAGTCTTCCTCTTCGTTAAAGAAGCTGCCGTCGCCGAGGTTGCCGAGGTCGAGGATCTGGGCGTCTGCTGGCTTCTCGATCGTAATGTCGGTATCGAGATCGCTAAACACGGTGGTCACCTCGAACTGGGCTGTGCCGGTGCCGCCCGGTTCCTGCAGATCGCCGGTGACATCGACTCGATACATCCGGTCCTGACCGTCGACGTAGAGGTCGACGACGATCTCGCCGTCGGCTTCGGCATCCAGTTGGGTCTCGAGCCCGGCCATCCAGCCAGCCTGGCCGAGGGTCTGGTCGTCGAGATTGACCACGCTGCGATAGTGGGTCACGTCTATGCCGTCGACAGTTGTCTCGCCGACTTCCTCGGTCTCAAGCAATTGCTGGGCAGTGAGCAGGATGTTGCGAGGATCGGCGATCTTCAGTGCGGCATCGGTGATCAGGTCCGGTGCCTCGACTGCAAACCATTGGCCGTCGAAGTTGGCGTAGATCACGCCGTCGACATAGCGACCCTCGGGTGTTAGGGAACCTCCCAGTTCATTGGATGCGAACCCGCTGGTCTCGGTAACCGATGCATTGAAGCCGACGTCGCGTCCGGCGAAGGCGACGGCGAGCTCACCGAGGGCCTGGCCTGACTCGACACCATCGGAGCCAGAGACAGCGAAGGTGGTTGTGGCTCGGCCCGAGGCTGTGGCCGCTGTTGTCTGGGCTGCCCCGTGCACGGCAGCGAGGGCCGGCTCGGTGTTCGATGGCAACAAGACCACCACTCCCATGACAAGCACAAGAATGGCTGCTGCTGCTGCCGCCAGCTGGCCACAGTTGCGGCTGCGTCTCGGTGCCGACTGGGCTGACACCATCGGCGGTGCTCCGAACGTGGGTTGGGCCGCTGGGTCGGTGAACGTGCCGCCGGGATCGCTGGTGGATGAGGTTGGGGTAGCGCTGGCCATAGTGGCCTCCAAGAGTTGTTGAGCTTCGGGCGCAGACGCCGTCGGTAGTTCGGTTGGGGAAATGGGGTCGGCCGCTTGCAGCTGAGCCAAGAGCGGGTCATCGCTGAAATCGTGTCTGTTGGTCATTTCAGTTCTCCTCGAGAGCTGTCTGAAGTCGTTGACGGGCTCGGTGAATTCGGATGCCGACGGCGTTGGTTGAGCACCCCAGGGTGTCGCCGATTTCGGCGTGGCTGAGGCCTTCCCAGGCGAGAAGTCGCAACACTTCTTGGTCGTCGTCAGACAGCACTGCGAGGGCGGCACGAAGCTCTGAGCCAACTCGGTCTGCCGGGTCGGCGACAGCCCGCGGAGGTGGCTGCGCCTCCATCTTGTCGACCAAACGAAGTTGGCGGCCGCTAGAGCGGCGATGGTTGCGCAGTGTGTTGGCGGCAATGCCGTACAACCACGCGATTGTGGGCTGGGTCTGGTCGATCTCGTCTCGGCGTCGCCAAGCAACGGCGTACACCTCGCTGACGACGTCGTCAGCCTGCGACCAGTCGGCCGTTCGTCGACGGGCGTAGGCAACCAGCGGCCGATACGTCTCGTCGAAGATCTGACGGAACGTATCGGCCGATGCTGGTTCGTCGTCTGTCACGGTCTGGTTGGTCTGAATAGCGGTGAGCGTTCCCACAACAGCTTCTTGTCCGCTTGCGGCCTCAACCTTTCACCAGGGTAGAACCGTTGGGGCTACTCCCAGCTGCGGCCGCTGGTGCGGTCGGCCCAGATGCCGTTGGCCTTGTCGATGTCTTCGGCAGGCATATCGATGTAGCCGACAGCGCTGACCGACGCATAGCCGGTGTCGCTGAGCATGTAGTCAACAAAGGCGGCAACTGACGGGTCGCTGGCCGCCGACTCCACGTTCACGTAGGTGTAGAGGAATCGAGCGATGGGGAACTCGGCCGAAGCGATGGTCTCAGCGGTCGGTGTGACGCACTCGCCGCCGTCTTCCTTCGACACGGCGATGAGCTTGGCCTTACCCGTAGCTGCGGCCTCGCTGGCGAAGGCGAAACCAACCCAGCCAAGGCTGTATTGGCTCGAGCTGATGCCTTCGATGATGACATTGTCGTCGGGGCTCGAGGTGTAGTCGGGCCGGATGATGTCCACGAACTCCCGAGCGTCGGCATCGAGACCGGTCTTGCCATTCGCAACCGCCTCGAGGACGATCTCGCCGAAGCTGTCGAAGGTTCCCGACTCTTCGCCAGGGCCGAAGATGTCGAGTTGAGCATCGGGCAGGTCGTCGGCCGTCGAGCCCATTGCAGCCAAGAGAGCGTTGGCGTCAGACCAGTTGCTGAAACCGATTGTCTCGTCGCTAAGGAGGGCGTAGATCTGGTTGAACGAGAGGCATTCGATTGCATCGTTGTCCGCGGAGGTCACAACGCTGATGCCATCGATTCCTCGACGAATCTCGATGAACTCAATTCCTGCTTCTTCGCAAATGGCGATCTCTTCATCCTTGAAGAGTCGAGAGGCGTTGGCTATCGGAACTTCGCCGGCGCAGAACTTCTTTGCCCCGTCACCAGAACCCGGACCTTCGACCGAGATCGCCACACCGGGTGCAACGCCTGCGAACTCCTCGGCCTGTCGCTGCACGATCGGGAAAACCGTGGACGACCCGGAAACGAGGAATGAGCCCTCGAGAGTGCTCTCCTCGCCTGGGTCAGCAGGTGCAGTGGTTTCATCAGTCGCTGAGCTGGTGGTTGACCCGGCGTCGTCCGATGCATCCGTGCTGCTGTCGTCCGTTGCATTCGTGCTGCTGCCGCACGCAGTTGCGATGAGCAGGAAGGAGAGCAGCAAACCGCTCAGGGTGCGCTTCGTTGATGATTTTCTCATAACGCGTACGGTATGAACCCCAGTTAACGGTGGTAACACGGCGCCATGACTGCTGGCCAACGATTAGGTGAACAGGAGGTGAAGCGCGACGCCCTAGTCGTCGGTATCGGTGTCACCATCATCGAGGTAGTCGACGGTGGGGATGGGCTCGGAGGCTGTGCGTACGATCCCGAGAAGGTTGGAAACGATTCGCTTCAAGTACCGGTAGTAGATGGCGAGTGGCACCACTTCCCGACCTGGCCGTTCAGAAATAAGAAAGCCCTCAATCATTCTCTTGTGAACCGATGTAAGGGCATCAGCCTTGGCCGCGAACTCCTCGATGGCCGAGTCGTCGACATCATGGTCGGCTAACAATTCGGCGGCGTCGATAAAAAGTGACGACACCGCAAGGCGTTCGTCGAGCAGGGTGTTGATGTTCTCGTTCTCAGCCAACGAAATCCCACCCTCCGCCAGGTCGAGGATGTTCTTTGCTTGATCGCCGATCCGCTCGATCTTCTTGAGAAGCAGCGTGAAGCCGAGTACCGAACCGATGTCGGCCGTGCCCTGAACGCTGATATGTACGACGAGCTCCGAACGAAGATCTTGTTCGGCCTTGTTGATTCTCTGGTCCGTCTCGCGAATGTCGGCCGAGACGACATCTGCGTCGGTCTCAGTAAGCAGCGCCAGTGTGGCCAGGTCAAAGGAATGCCGAGCATCACCAAGCATCTGGACGGACTTGGAAACGATGTGATCGAGACCTGGTGTCGTATCCCTCTTGAAGAATGAAAGCACCATGCTGGTCCTCGTTTCCGTGGATGGCTCAGGTCAGCGGAAGATCGCAACCCCGAGCAGTGGTAGCACAATGAAGGCGACGCCGACGTAGGCGACGGCCCAGGTTCTCTTGGCAACGGCGATCTCCGCCAAAGCCTCAGCGCCACGAATAGGAAGCTCCCTGACGCCGGGCACCATATACAGCACCAGAATTCCAAGAACGTTAAAAGTTGTGTGCGTGAGCGCGACCGTGAGCGCCTCGGGGCTTGAAGCAGCCAACGATGCCAGAAGGGCTGTGATGGTGGTCCCAACATTGGCCCCAAGGGTGACGGGATAGGCGTTTCTCAGGGAAAGCACGCCGGCCCCAGCCAGCGGAATAAGGATCGAAGTGGTGATGCTCGACGACTGCACGGCAACGGTGATGACAAGGCCCAGGAGCATCGCTACTGCTCCACCGCCTTTGCCGAGCACGGCGTTGATCGACCGCTCGACGCGATCGGCGACGAGCTGTCGCATGTTCTTGGTGATCAAGCTGAGAGCGATCAAAACGATCACCAATCCGGTGATCACCATGAGCACCCCCTTGACGTTGCCGTCCACACCGGCCCAGCCCCACAGGTCCGTGAGCCAGCCGACCGGCTCCTTGACCCACGCCTTGATGGGGCTCTTCCATTCGCTTCCAGCCGAGCCGACGAGCCGGGTGCTCATGGCCTCGGCAATGCCCGAGATCAAGCCGGTAAGCAGCTCGACAGGTAAAAGAACTGCGACAGCCAGGACGTTGAAGAAATCGTGCACGGTTGCAGCCGCGAAGGCACGGCGAAATTCGGCCGACTGTCGCATATGGCCGAGCGAGACGAGGGTGTTGGTCACCGTCGTGCCGATGTTGGCCCCCATGATCATCGGGACCGCCTGGTCGACACCCAAAGCCCCGGAGGCCACCAGCCCAACGATCACCGAGGTTGAAGCGGATGAGGACTGCACCAACACCGTCCCAAGGATCCCGATGCAAAGTCCGGCGATGGGGTTGGTGACGGCCGAGAAGAGGCGTTCCTGGGTGTCCTCGCCCATGATCTTGATTCCTGTTTCCAGCGACGAAACGCCGACGAGGAAGAGGTAGATCAGGCCGACGACGACGGCCGATCGCACGGGCGTCGGCATCGAGGTCGAGTCGTCGGCGGCAACCATCGAGGGAGGACCGTAGTGCGCGGATAGGCCGCTGGCACAGCGTAGGGAGAATCGCTGGCGAGCCGCTCGATCCAGGACCTACGGCATCATTTTGTAGCCAAGACCGCGAATTGTCGTGATTGACGTCGGGTCGGCTGGATCCTTCTCGATCTTCGAGCGGAGTCGCTTGATGTGGACGTCGAGCGTCTTGGTATCGCCGATGTAGTCGTAGCCCCACACTCGGTTGATGAGGTCGTCGCGGGTGACGACGTAACCCGCTTGTTGCATGAGCTCGGCCAACAGTTGAAATTCCTTCAACGGCAGGTCGAGCAGCGTGCCATCCAGGCGAACTTCATGGCGCTCTCGATCGAGGCTCAGCGCGCCGACGCTTAGATCCTGCTCCTCGGGATCGATGACCCCAGCAGCACTTCGTCTCAGGATGGTGCGGATTCGGGCCAGCAATTCACGTAGCCGGTAGGGCTTTGTGATGTAGTCGTCGGCTCCAACTTCGAGAGCGACGACCGCGTCGATCTCCTCGGACTTCGCCGACACCATGATCACAGGGGTGTCTCCCGCCGACCGGATGTGGCGGCAAACGTCGATGCCCGACATCCGAGGCAACATGACATCGAGGAGGACGATGTCAGGGTGCGCAGTGTCGAATGTCGAGACTGCTTGTTCGCCGTCTCCTGCGGTGTAGACAAAGAAGCCCTCCTTTTTCAGCGCCAGTTCTAGCGCATCGCGGAACGCCGGTTCATCGTCAACAACGAGAACAGTTGTGGCGGTCACGAGCCCTGTGTGGGAATGGGAAGCCGAAGGGTGAAGGTTGTTCCCGACCCGAGCTTGGACTCGACCATCACTTTGCCGTGGTGATTTTCGGCGACGTGACGCACGATGGACAACCCAAGGCCGGTGCCCCCAGTTTCTCGGCTGCGGGCCGGGTCGACTCGGTAAAATCGTTCGAATATTCGCTCGAGTTCGGTGCGGGCGATGCCGACACCGGTGTCGGCGACCGCAATGTCGACTGCGCTCTGAATGGGGTCGACGGTTATCGAGACCTGCGTCTCTGATTCCGAATATCTGATGGCATTGTCGATGAGGTTCACGAGGGCCCGGACGAGCTGCTTTTGTTCGCCCTCGATCTCGATTCCGCTCGGAACACCGCTGACGGCGATGGTGATACCGCGAGCGTCAGCCAGCCCTCGGGCAACATCGACGGCGGCGTGAACCAGTTCGTCGATGGCAACGGCTCCGATGTCGGGGCCGAATTCCTCGAGCCTGGTCAGCTCGAGAAGATCGTCGATGATGCTCTCGACCCGCTTGACCTCGCGATTGAGATGGCGGGTGAGTCGGTCGCGGTCGTCTTCGGGACCGGCATCAGCCAGCGTCTCAGCCAAGAGTGAAATGGCACCGATGGGTGTCTTCAATTCGTGGCTTACGTTGGCGACGAAGTCGCGACGAGTGGCGTCGATCCGTCGCCCCTCGGCGACCGAGTCGATCATGGCGAGACCGCGGGCCGTGCTGAGCGGTTCCTTGATCGACTCACCGCGAGCTTTGGCCCTGGCCCGCTCGGCACCGGCGTTCTCAGGTGTCCAGCCGCTCACGATGTACCGGATGCGTTCGCCCACGTTCTCGGCGTGGTCGCCGATGCGCTCGTAGAAGCGACCGATCATGGCCAACTGCAGCGTCTCGTGAGCCTCAAGACCGCCTTGGCGGGAACTGTGAATGACCTCTTGGATGAAGGTGCGATGGAGATCATCGAGAACGTCGTCGAGTTCATCGATAGAGGCCGCCATCTCGGCATCGAGCCGGGCATAGGCCAGCCCGGCCCGATCGGTGAGCAGCTTGGCTTGTTCGGCCATACGAACGACGAGGTCACGAATGCGATCGTCCGGTTTCGAACCCTGCAACCGGCCAACCGCCTTGGCGATATTGGTGGTGAGGTCACCGCTGCGCTCGATATCGCTGTTCATGTGAATGGCGGCGATGATGGCCCGTAGGTCGCTGGCGACCGGTTGCTCTCGGATGAGCGTGTCAATGCACAGTCCTTCGACCTGCTCACTGAGCAGGTCGATCTCGTCATCGCCGATGATGAGTGCGTCGGCCGCGCCGACATCGCGCTCGAGCAGGGCGGCCGTGACCTGGTCGATTCGTACCGCGACCATGTCGTTCATCGCCAGAAGGCCCTCGCGGATTTGATCGAGCCGCTGGTTGAGTTCCGTGCGTATGACATTGACCGGAGCGTCGCTGCCAAGATGGGCATTGCCCGGATTCGAATTGTCAGTCATGGGTGCCTTTAGCCGAACCGGCCCGTGATGTAGGCCTCGGTACGACTGTCTGTCGGATTGCTGAAAATGAGACTGGTGTCGTCGTACTCGACCAGCCGACCTCGACGCTGGCCTGTGGCCTCGTCGACTTCGGCAGTGAAGAACGCGGTGCGATCACTGACCCTGGCGGCCTGTTGCATGTTGTGAGTGACGATCACGATTGTGTAGTCGTTCTTCATTTCCTTCATGAGTTCCTCGATCGTGCCAGTGGCGATGGGATCGAGGGCAGAACATGGCTCGTCCATGAGCAGCACGTCGGGGCTCACGGCGATGGCTCGGGCGATACAGAGGCGCTGTTGCTGACCACCTGAGAGCCCGAGGGCTGACGAGCTGAGGCGGTCCTTAACCTCTTCCCACAGGCCAGCGGCGCGGAGTGACTCCTCGACGAGGTCGTCCATCGAGCCCTTCACGCCAGCGATCCGCGGGCCGTAGGCGACGTTGTCGAAGATGGACTTCGGGAACGGATTCGGCTTCTGGAATACCATGCCGATGCGTCGGCGGACGGCGACCGGGTCGACCTCCGGGTCGTAGAGGTTGATGTCGTGATAGAGCAACGAACCTTCGACTCTGGCACTGTCGATCAGGTCATTCATTCGATTGAAGCAACGAAGAATGGTGGACTTGCCACAGCCTGAAGGTCCGATGAACGCCGTGATCTGCCGTTCACCGACCTCGAGGTTGACGTCGCCAACGGCGCGAAAATCGCCGTAGTAGACGGTGAGATCACGAGCAGTGAACACGGGACGGTTGACCACAGGAGCTGACGCTACCCCGTTGGGCGAGTCCGTTTCCGTGCCTGCGCACAGATCAACGAGGGAGCGCATGTTTGTTTCAGCTGTCATCGACCAAGCTTCTTTGTGATGCGGGCTCGTGCCAGGATCGCCACGAGATTGATGAAGAACACAACGACCAGCACAACAACGCTGGCTGCGGCGGCGTGGCCAGCCCACTTGTCGGCCGGGAGTTTCGCGAAGTTGGCGACGTTCATCGGCAGGGCTGTGAACGCTCCCCGGAACTGTTCCAGGAATCCCTGGAAGCCAGTTGTGTAGAAGGCGGCAGCTCCGACGACGAGCAGCGGTGCAGCTTCGCCGAGAGCTCGAGCGATTGACAACATGGCGCCGGTCAGAATGCCGGGTAGTGCCGCGGGGAGCGTCTGGGTGCGGATGACTTCCCACTGGGTGGCCCCGAGGCCGTAAGCCCCGTCGCTCAGGCTTGACGGCACGGCTCGGATGGCTTCGCTTGCGGTGATGATGACGATGGGAAGCACGAGCAGGCTGAGCGTGAGGCCTCCGGAGATAACCGAACTTCCGCCGGTGAGCCCCCGGAGCGCTTGCACGAACACCGCGAGACCAAGCAGGCCGTAAACGATCGAGGGGATACCGGCCAGATTGCGAACGGCGATTTCGATGACCCGAGTGAAGAGAGTGTCGCCGGCGTACTCCTCGAGATAGATAGCGGCGCCAATACCGACCGGGAAGGCGACGAGGCTCACGATGGCCGCTATCAACAGGCTGCCGCGAATGCCCTGGGCGACACCCGCTTTCGCTGGGTCGCTCGACGACGGATTGCTGAGGAAGGTTCGCAATTGACCGGTGAGGACGTCGCTCCCGTCGACGAGCACGCTGGCCAGCACCGAGAGAACCATGGCAACGGCCAGTCCGATGGCGATGAGCAGGAGGCCGAGGAAGATCTGGCCTTTGATGTCGGCTGAGCGACGTCGGCGAAGCGATCCGAGCGTTGGTCGGGCCGATGCGTCGGCGGCCGCACTACCTGACACCACTGCATTGCTTGAGGCCGCTTCGTTGCTTGACATCAGTAGACCTGGCGGAAGCGACGGACGATGGCATCGCTTGCGACATTGAGGACAAGGGTGATGACGAACAGCAGAGCCCCGAGGAAATACAGGCTCTGGAAGGCAATACCCGAGCCGGCGACGCTGTCGGTGCCAGCGCCGAGTGATGCCATGGCGGCAGTGATTGTTTGGCCTGGCTCGGCCGGGTTGGCCTCGAAAATGGCACCACCCGAACCGCCGGCTGCGATGAAGACCACCATGGTTTCGCCGATAGCCCTGCTGATCCCGACGATGAAAGCAGCTGAGATACCGGAGAGGGCTGCGGGAAAAACGACCCGGAGCGAGGTCGTCGCCGGTCGGGCCCCCAGGCCGTAGCTGGCTTCGCGCAGTTCGCGGGGAACCGCTCGCATGGCGTCCTCAGAGATTGAGGCCACGATCGGCACGGTCAGAATGCCGACGGCGATTCCTGCGCTCACGAGGCTGAAGATGCCGAAGTCGATGCCGAACAGGGTGCCGCCGGGCTTCAAGAGCGAGGGGGAGATGAAGGAGATAGCAAAGAAGCCCAGCACCACAGAGGGGATGCTTGCCAGCGTCTCGATGGCGGGCTTCACGATGCCACGGACCTTCGGTCGGGCGTACTCCGAGAGGTAGATGGCGACACCGAGCCCGATGGGCCCGGCAACCAGCATGGCGATGCCCGTGATCCAAAGGGTGCCAACGATGAGGGTCGAGAGGTCGAACTTGTCGCGACGGGGAAACCAACCGATGTCGGCGAGAAGGCCCCACTCGAATTCGCTGGCGCTAACGAACTTCCATGCTTCGCTGAAGATGCTCTGAACAATGAGGGCGCTGATGAATACCGATGAGACACCGGCGAGTTGGAGCAGACGCCTGGCCCGTCGGTTCTCGGCGACTCGTTGACCACTGAGCTGCAGGTCGCTCGGTTTCGTAAGCGGCGGCAATTCGCGTGTGCTCTCACCAGCGAGCGATTGGGTGATGACCGTTCCCGCGATCAGGTCCCACGGTGCCCGCCCATCGGGCCCGAAACGGATGAAGAGCCCGGTAACGACGACCAAGCAGACGGCGAGGGAGACGTTGGCATCGAAGAGCAGGAACGGAATGGCGAACAACACGCCAAACCGAGTGAGTTGGCGCACCGCGAGGCAGCTGAAGCAGGCGGCCTTGCCGTCGAGATCGGCGATGTAGTGATCGACGTATGAACCAACAGGCGTTTGAGCGCCGGCCCAATGCCAGCCGTTCCAAGCGGCCAAGATCACAAAGCCAATCCACCAGTTGGAAGGGCCGAAGTCGGTGAAGGGTCCAGCGACGAAATACTCAGCTACCGCCACTGCGATGGTGATGACGAGGTACACGATGATCTCGACGAGGGCTGCGGCGCCCCGTGACACCACGCTTGGTACCTGAGGAACCCACGGAAGAGCACCGCGTATTTCGGCATCGGACGTAGCTTCGTCAAGACCCGTCGTCATTCGTATTGACGTCCGGTCAGCCGCTCGGCCCAGATCTGTTGCGCTTTGTCCTGACCTTCCGCTGGCAGGTCGACGTAGCCAACGCTGGCTACCGCTTCGAGCCCTTTGTCGCCCAGCATGTAGTCGATGAATTCGGTAACGCCAGGTTGAGAGGCGGCAGCCTCGGCGTTGATGTAGGTGTACAGGAAACGGGCGATTGGGAACTCAGCCGACGCGATGGTTTCGGCCGTCGGGTCGATGCACGGCCCCCCGTCTTCCTCCGAGATCTTCAGCAGCTTGGCCCGCCCCGCCTCGGCTGACTCCTCGGCGTAGGCGAAGCCGACCCATCCCAACGAGTATTGACTGGCTTCGATGCCCTCCATGACGACGTTGTCATCAGGTGACGAGGTGTAGTCGGGTCGGATGGCGTCGGTGAATTCTGTGGCTTCGACATCGAGGCCGGTGTTTCCCTTGGCGACTGATTCGATGACGATCTCGGCGAACGAGTCAAAGGTTCCCGACTCCTCGCCCGGTCCGAAGATGGACAGCGGAACATCGGGGAAGGTTTGGCCGCCCCACTGCCCCGTGAGCTCGTTGGCGTCGGCCCAACTCGAGGTTTGGGTGGCGTCTTCGCTGAGCAGGGCGTAGATGTCGTTGAACGACAGACAGTCGATGAGGTCGTTCTCGGCTGAGGTGATAACCGTGATGCCGTCAATGCCTCGGCGAACCTCGATGAACTCGATACCCGCCTCCTCGCAGATGGCGATCTCTTCGTCTTTGAGCGTCCTCGATGCGTTGGCGATGGGAACCTCGCCGGCACAGAACTTCTTAGCGCCGTCACCCGAGCCGGGGCCCTCGACCGCAATCGCCACGCCAGGTGCGAGTGACTCGAACTCCTCGGCCTGTCGCTGCACGATCGGGAAGACGGTCGACGATCCCGACACAAGAAACTGGCCCTCGATCTGATCCAAACTACCCGTCTGGCCACCTGAACTCTGGGTGCGGCTATCGGAGTCGGCCGAAGTGGCTGCCGGGGGTGAGGCGGCGACATCGTCGTTCCCGACGAAATTTACCGCCACCGATATCAGGGCGAAAGCAGCCAACAGGGTGAGGAGTTTGGCCATGCACGCGAATCGATCTGCGTTGGACGGATCGACCTCGCCAGCCTCGTCTCGTGCCATGTTGGTGAACGTAGTGCTGGGGCTCGAAACGGCTGGCAACTCCAGGGTGAACATAAGGTGAACAAACCCGAGTGGTCACGCGGTGGCCGTCTCGCCGACTGGTAGCCCTAGATTGCGCTGATGCCGCGTGGGAGCCAACCGAAGTACCTCGCCATCTACGCCGACCTTCGGTCTCGCATTCTCGACGGCCGTTTGGCACCGTCGGAGAGGCTGCCGTCGCAGCAGGAGTTGGCTGCCGACTACGAGGTCACGCTGATGACGCTTCGCCAGGCAGTCGCCGAGCTCGAAGCTGAGGGGCTGATCTGGGTCTCGCGAGGGAGGGGAAGTTTCGTAGTGGACCAACCGCTGAAGTACCGGATCGGCAATCTCACGAGCTTCGCCCAGCAGGTGACCGGTCAGGGCCTCGAGCTACACACCCGGGTGCTATCGATCGGCCCTCCGCAGTCGGAGAGTGACGCGGCACTCGCCGCCCTGAAGTTGACTGGCACCGCCCTCACAGAGATCGCTCGCCTACGCCTGGTCGGCGGTCGTTCGGTTGTTCACCAGCGAACGGTGTTGGCGAGCACCATCGCCGATGAGCTGCCACTCGACCAGCTGGACGAGACCTCGCTCTACGAGATGATCGTGGCTGCCACCGGCTACCGCGTTGAGCGGGCCACCGAATCGTTGCGGGCCGTTGTGCTCGGCGACGCCGAGGCCGGGGTGTTGTCGCTCGAGGTTGGAGCACCCGCGATGTTGTCTATCCGCACGTCGTTCTCGGCCGACGACACGCCGTTCCTGTACGACCGCGCTCTGTTGGTGGGAGACGCCGCATCCGTTGTCGCCGACCGCCGCGCCGACCGCCTCGAACTCACCTACAACGTCACGCGCTAACCGACCCCGACGTTCTTGTCCTTTACAAGCACCGTCACGGTGCTTCAGGACGACAATTTGTGCGGTTGTCAACGCAGACGCAAAAAGGGGTTCCAGGGTTGGGCAACCAATGTCAGGCTAGTTTCGCGTCAGCGGTTCGCTGAATGCGGGCCACAAACTGGGAGAA
>JBLINY010000122.1:0-13018 GCA_047638695.1 Acidimicrobiales bacterium
TGGCCCCGAGTTCATCCATCGAAGCGCCGTCGGCGACATTGGTGATGACGCCGATGACTTCGGTGCCGTGGGCCTGAACTTCGGCTACAGCCTCATTGAGGCGAGGCTCTTCGATGTCGGACATGACAACGTTCATGCCGGCCCGAGCAAAGCGGTCGGCGAACTCCTTGCCCATCCCGCTCGCGGCTCCGGTAACGACTGCAACTTTGCCCTGAAGGTCCTGCATGTGGCCGACCTTACTTCCGAAGCGCGGTACTGCTGAAGGACGCTTCGATTGGCGCTATCAGAAGTCGCTGGATGGCGGTTTGCCTGGCACGTGTTTCACCGGCACTCCCGTCGCCCGAGCGACGCGGCTGGGGAGGTCCGCCTTGAGCCAGCGAGACAGACCAGCGGGGAGGGTTGAAAGGATGATCTCGTCGAAACTCGACCGTGACATCACCTGGCTGATCGCACGGATCGGGTCCGGATCACCGATTTCGCCGCTGACGTCGTAGGAGGCGTTCTTCATGCGGGCGAGTTGGGCATCGAGTCGCTTCTGCGCTGCGTCGAGACCCTCAACGTCAGGTCCTAGCCATTCTTCGGCGACTGGCATCTGCTCTGTTGGCAGACCGGTCACTGGGTCGGCGCCCAACATTGAGAGCCGCCTCGCCCGGGCGTATGTCTTCGAGTGGCTGGCGGGGACGAGCAGGTGGAACTCCGCTGGACCCTCTGAGATGAGTCGGTCGACCTCTGCCACCAACTCGCCCGTACCGAGGGTCTGGTTGGCGACGATCAGGTACCGGCGGACTTCAACCGGTGCTGCTTGTGGGTCCAAGCCGGGCCGTAAACGATCGACCTGGAAGGCCATCTCGAGCTTGATTCGATAGCGCGTCACTTCGCCGTCGGTGACCTGAACATCGCGTTCGATGACTCGCGCTAGCGCAAGCGCACGAATGGACTTGGTCGCCTCGGCGACGCCAGCGCGTGCCGCGGCCTCCCACGACTCGGTGCTTGTGGCCACCAAGGTGATCACCTTGTCGACGCCGTTCCGGGTAGTCGTGCCAGCTTTTGGGTCGGTGCCCATGTTTGCCCTCGACCTTCACGTCGTGATGTGATCAAACTGTAGGTGATGGTTCCGGCTCAATGAAAGGTTGCGACATGGACAGTGTGTACAACGTCATCGAATTGATCGGCACGAGCGATCACTCGTGGGAGCGGGCGACCGCGAACGCGGTGGCAGAGGCCGCCAAGACGCTTCGAGACCTGAGGGTTGCTGAAGTGACCGAACAAGACGTCGTGATTGAAGACGGGGAAGTTGTGGCGTTCCGCTGCAAGGTCAGGTTGAGCTTCAAGCACGAGTCCTGAAACTGCAGCCCGTTCCTGTACGAGCGTTTAGCGGTCGCGCGGCGCGATCTTGTGTGATGATCTGCCCCCATGTGGGGTCTTCAAGGAGTGCGCGTCGTCGAAGTTGGTGAGATGGTCGGTGTGCCGTACACCGCGAAACTTCTCGCCGATCTTGGCGCCGAGATCATCAAGGTGGAGCCGCCCGACGGCGATCGCTCCAGGCGACGTGGGCCGTTTCGCCCGGGCCATGAGGGCCCTAACAACAGTGGGCTGTTCACGTATCTGAACACCAACAAGCGCAGCGTTGTTGCTGATATCGCCACAGCCGAGGGACAAGCGACCCTTGGCGCACTTGTGAACGATGCCGATCTCGTGCTCCACGACCTCAGCGCCGAAGCAGCGGCCGCCCTAGGCCTCGACGCTGCGACCGTGAGGCGAACTCACCCAGGGCTCGTGGTGACCGCGCTCACGTCGTTCGGCCAGACCGGTCCCTATGCCGATTATCGGGCCGAGGAAATCACTGTGTCGCACGCTGGCGGATGGGCGAACCTCAGCCCTGGCTGCTCCTCGGACGAGGACTTGCCGCCGCTCAAAGCCGCAGGCCATCAGACGGATATCCAATCCGGGTTTGCCGCGGCTGCGGCCTCGGTAGCAGCCTTGGATCGCGCCGCTCAGACCGGACATGGAGAACACATCGACTTCTCCAAGATGGCCTATACGACCAGCATGCTCGAGGCCGGATTCGTCTTCTGGAGCTACCTCGGCGAGATTGCGACCCGTCTTGGCTCTCGGGTCCTGAATCCCTGGAAGATCCTTCCGGGCGAGGACGGCCTCATCTTCATCGTGTGTGTCGAGGAAGACCAGTGGGAGCGGCTGAAAGACGTCATGGGACGCCCCGAGTGGGCTGATTTGGAGATCTTCAAGGATCTACCCGCCCGGCACGACAATGAGGATCTGCTGCACCTGTACCTGGGAGAATGGACCTCTCAGGCTCCGGTCATGGACATGTTCCATAGGGGCCAGGCGGCCCGGGTCGCATTCGCTCCAGTCTTCACGATGGAGCAGATGTCGCAGGATCCTCATCTGGCTGAGCGAGGATTTCTTGCCACATTCGAGCAGCCAGGTCTGGGTGAACTCAAAGTGCCGGGCCCGCCCTCCCGCTACGAGGTCCCGATCTGGAGTATCCGTACACCGGCTCCTGCGCTTGGAGCGGACGCTGGTGCCACGTTCAGTGTGCGGGAACGAGTCCGCACCTCACCCCAGCCCGAGACGGCACGCCGTTTGCCGCTCGAAGGCATCCGTATCGCCGATTTTTCATGGGTGTGGGCGGGACCATTCTGTGGACTACACCTAGCGCACCTCGGCGCCGATGTCATCAAGGTCGAATCACAGTCGAGCCCTGACCTCGGGCGACGCCTCCCGATCCACGCAACCGGAATTGATCCGACCCCTGACACCAACGGCTACTTCAACCAGTGGCACCAGGCGAAACGAAGTATCACTATCGACCTCGGTACCGCCGAGGGTCGAGGGCTCGCGAAACGCATCGCCCTCGAAAGCGACGCAGTCCTGTCGAACTACGCCACTGGTGTGATGGAACGTTTCGGCCTGTCATACAACGATCTCGTGAAGGAACGATCCGATGTGATCGTCGCCACCATCTCTGGCTACGGGAACGTCGGGCCGTACAGCCAGTACATCGGCTATGGGCCCACGACCGGCCCGCTCTCAGGACTTTCCTCGCTCACCGGGTACGAAGCAATGGGGCCAGAAGAAGTTGGCGTCGCGTTGGGTGACCCTGCCGCGGGAATCGCGTCGGCCTACGCCATCGTGGCCGCTCTGCACGCCCGCAACGCATGGGGACATGGGCAGTGGATCGACACAACGCTGTGGGAAGCCACAACGGTTGGTCTCGGCGAGGGCTGGATGGAGTGGCTTCTCAACGGCGAGCAACCGCCGCGCCGCGGCAACCGCGACTCGTTGATGGCCCCTCACAATGCATACCGGTGTGCAGGCGATGACGAATGGGTCAGCATCGCTTGCGCCACAGACGACGAGTGGCAGGCGTTGGCCTCAGCCATTGGCGGCGAGCTGGCTTCCGATTCCAGATTCCGCGTCGAGGTCGATCGCAAGACGAACGAAGACGAGCTCGATCGTCTCATCGGCACGTGGTGTGCTGGGCTGGATCGCTGGGCTGTCACCGAGAAACTGCAGGCCGTGGGGGTTGCGGCGATGCCGTCGCTACATGCGGCGGACCTCGACAGCAATCCACACCACGAGGCTCGGGGCCTCATCGAGCGGTTGGACCATCCCGCCGTTGGCCGTCGTTCGCACGTCGGGATTCCATGGCTGCTCACCGACGGGCCGAACGGAGTGCGCGCCCCCGCACCCATGCTCGGCCAGCACACCGACGAGATTCTCAGCGGCGTGTATGGGATGACTTCGGACGAAATCGCACGCTTACGGGAACTCGATGTGCTTCGTTGACGCTCCACTCTCCAAGAAACGTCGCCAAGTTTCTGGGCACCAAATCTACGAACGATGTGAAGGGGATCAGTCATGAACAAGCTCATCTCCACCCTGAAGCAACGTTGGAAGATCGCGGTCCCCGTCGGGTTGGTACTCGGGGCCGTGCTCGCTTTCCTGGCGTTCGGAGTGTTCGGTATTCAGACTCTCTTCGTTGAGGACAAGGTCGACGAGGCCGGCCCGGTTTTCTCATCGGGCGCGGGTGCATCGGGTCTGGCGAGCGACGAGGTGTCAGACGAGCTGGCGGTCGACGAGGACATGCCGGAGATGATGGAGCCGATGGACGACGAGGGCAGCGCTCCCGAAGTCGTCACCCAGAAGAGCGGTGAGTTTGTTGGCCGGGCCCACCCGACAATTGGACAGGCGCTCGTGCTGAATGACGGCAGCGACCAACGATTCCTGCGCTTCGAAGACTTCGAGTCAGACAACGGCCCGGACCTCAACGTTTATCTCGTGGCCTCGGGAGATGCCGAGGGCGACTCTGGCAGTTTCGACGACGACTTCGTCGACCTCGGTGATCTCAAGGGCAATATCGGCGCACAGAATTATGAGATCCCCATCGACGTCGATCTCGACCGTTACGACACGGTTGTTATCTGGTGTGTCCGCTTCGGTGTGGCCTTCGGAGCAGCGGATCTCAGCTGAGCGAGCGATCCTGGTACTACCGTTGTCCTTGAGGGGTTCGAAGGGGACACGATGGCTCACGACATGATCATCCGAGGCGGCGACGTAATCGACGGCACTGGAGCGCCCAGCCGGCGAGCCGACGTTGCCGTGACCGGAGGCATCATCACCGAGATCGGCGACCTGAGCGGTCAGCAGGCCGCTCGCGTTATCGACGCCGACGGCCACGCCGTCACGCCTGGTTTCGTCGATGTGCATACTCACATGGACGCACAGATCGCTTGGGATCCGCTGGGCGAGTGTTCGTGTTTCCACGGAGTCACGACCGCTGTCATGGGTAACTGCGGGTTCACCCTCGCTCCGGTTCGATCCGACGCCCGCCACCTGGTGGTCCGCAATCTGGAACGAGCCGAAGATATTTCCGCGGAGGCGATGGCTGCAGGAATCGACTGGACCTGGGAGACCTACCCGGAGTACCTCGACTTCGTCGACGCCACTCCGAAGGGCATCAACTACGCCGGCTACGTAGGGCACTCAGCGCTGCGTACGTGGGCCATGGGAGAGCGGGCGTTCACCGAGCTCGCTTCCGCTGAGGACCTGGCGCTGATGGTGCAGCAGGTGAAGGACTCGCTGCGCGCCGGAGCGATGGGGTTCACCACCTCGATCTCAGTGAATCACGAAACGTCAGACGACCGTCCAGTGGCCAGCCGCATGTCGGACTGGAACGAAATCTCGGCCCTCGTGACAGCGATGGGCGACGTGGGTGGCGGCATCTTCGAGCTGGCTCACAACTCCGATCTTCGTTCTCGAAACCCTGAGAAGCGCGAGGCGTACATCAGTTGGCTGGCCGAGCTCGGTGCTCGCACCGGCGTCCCCATCACCTACGGCATGCTGGCGTTCGGATCCGAGGATCATCAATGGAAGCCCGTGGTCGAGTTACTGGACCGGATCAACGCTGGTGGCGGCACGAGCTGGGCTCAGGTGCACACCCGCCAGTTCGGTGCGCTGCTGTCGTTCGCCACACGGTTGCCGTTCGACGCTCTGGCGGTGTGGGCCGACCTGCGCACCCAGCCAATGACCGAACAGCTGCGGGCCCTGAACGATCCGTCGACGCGCGAGCTGTTGGTCAAAGAGGCCGAGCACGGCGACTATGGCCGAGCTATCGGCGCCGAAGCACGTAAACCCGAGTGGGAGCACGTATTCCCACTCACCTCGATGCTTCCTCCGTTCCGGTCGGTCGCCGAAATCGCTGCCGAACGTGGAGTCGGGGAGATGGATGCCTTCCTCGATCTGGCCATTGGAGCGGACCTCGACCTGTTCTTCATGCAAGCGGTCGCAAACCGCGACCAGAACGTGGTGCTCGAGCTGATGCGCCACCCCAAGGCGATCCCGACATTTAGCGACAGTGGCGCGCATGTCACCCAGATCATGGACTCGTCGCTCCAGACCCACATGTTGGGCCATTGGGTGCGGGATCGTCAGGCGTTCACGCTCGAAGAGGCGGTGCGGAAGATGACCTCGATGCCAGCGCATGCTTGGGGCTTCCACGATCGTGGCGTGCTCGCTCCCGGCATGGCAGCCGATGTCAACGTGTTCAACCCGGCCACCGTGACGCCGAACCTGCCAGAGCTGGTGCACGATCTGCCGGCTGGCGCCTCTCGGCTTCGCCAAACCGCCGAGGGTTTCCTCGCCACCATCGTCAACGGTCAAGTTCTCGTCGACGCCGGCACCCCAACCGGCACCCGGCCAGGCCAACTCCTCCGAGGATCAGTCACCAACTGACCCAAGGCGGGTCGGTGTGGCGGCGGGGTTGGGTTTTCGACCGACGTAGGCGGCGGTGTAGCCCGGTTCGACGGTCCAGGTCACGGCTTCGAGGGCGACTCGAGCCTCGCGCCATGCGGCAACTAGTGCGTCTTCGGCGTCGTAGTCGAACGGATCCTGTAACCGCTGCTCTGCTGGACCGCCTGGCTCGAGCGGATTCTCGGCGAGCCAGCGGGCGGCTCGTCGCCAGGCGTCAACCGGGTCGACCACGTCCCGGTACCCAAGATCGCGCTGCAACGGGCGGGTGTCGATGACCCGGTGGGTGCTCGACCAGCTGGTCAGCATTGGTCGAGCGCTTGGCGCCACATCGGCAGGCAGGTTCACCAGCTCCCATTCGTGGCCGAACTCGTCGGCGACGATCTCGGCGATCTGGGCAATCGACAAGGCGCTGTCGTCTGCCACGTTGTAGATGTTGCCGAGTGCAGCTGCAGGAGCGTCGGCGGCCAAAAGGGCCGCATGGGCAGCGTTCTCGATCCACGACTGTGCCTTCACTGTGAGGCCACCGTCGGGCACGATCAGGAACGGGCGACGGTCGAGGACCCGACGGACAATCGGCCACTCGCGGGGCAGCAGCTGCCTGGGTCCGTATATCTGGGGGTAACGGAGATGTATCGCCTGCGGGTGCAACTCAAGCACCCGTTCCTCTGTCTCGCGGATGCGGCGTAGTTTGCGGAAGAACTCGTCGTCGCCGACGAGAGCAGCGTCGGCTGGTTGAGGCACCATGAGCCCGGCCGGGAATATCTCGTCGGGGTTCGCGAACCCTTGATAGACCCCGACGCCACCGATCGATACAAAGTGGCCGACCTTGCCGACCAGGATTTCGGCGAGCTGGCGAAGCCGGCCGTATGTCACCACTGCAATATCGAACGTCCTGCCGTGCAGTGTGGCACTGGTGGCCTCGGGGTCAAACGGGTCGGTGTGAATGTGTTCGACGCTGTGGGCGATGAGGTCGGTCTCGTGGCGTCCCGTGTGCAAGATGGTGACGTCGTAGCCGCGAGCCTCTAACCCGTTGACGATGTGTGGCCCTGTCGGGCCGGTTCCGCCGATGATCAACGCTCGTGTCACTTGTGTTTCCCTACGTTGCTCGCCTAATCAGTGCTCGCCTAATCATTCACAACTGACTGTGGCACTTCAACAACGACGCCGCCGAACTGCTCAACTTCCCATACCAGTTGGTAGCGACTGATGTCGTCGCCTTCGCTGAAGCCGCGAGCAGCGAGGCCGGCGATGAGCGGGAGATAGTTGATGCTGATTCGACGTGTGACGCCGTCGGAGTCGATCCAGACGTCGACCGCGGTCGTCGCGGTAGCTTGCTCGCGACCGAATCCGGCTGCCGAGAGATACCCCAACACCTCGCTGGGCAAGAACGGGGTCACCTCAGTGACCGGAGCCGGGATGCGGTATTGGGTGGTTGGTTCGCCAGCGATTGTGGTGTCGCCTATCTCGCCGACCTGGGCTGCCTGAGTGCTGTCGCCGACCAGCGCAGCGTTGAGGATGGTCACTGTGCCGCTGGCGTCGGGGCCTTCGCCCGCAACGGAGTCGAGTGGCCTCCATGGGCCTTCGGTTCCGCTGCCGATATCGATTCGAATGAACGCCTCGTCCCCGTTGATCACCACGAGAAGGCGGGCTGCTGTGTCGACCATTGTCGCAGCGGTGAAATCCGTGAGTCCCTCGCCGGTGGTCGCCACTTCAAGCGCGGCTCGATGGACCGCCCCGTCGTAGATGCCGCGGGTGACCTGCTGATAGGGGAGGCCTTGGCGGTCCTCGGAGATCAGGGTCAGGGTGTAGGAGAACGGCGAGCGGCCCCGCGTGAAAGAAGGGGTTTGGCTCAGCAGTTGCGATGGTGTTCTTGGGTCTTCCTCGGTTGGTGCATCGTCGCCACTACTGCAGCCGATTGCGATCAAGGCCATTGCGCAAACAACAGCGACCGCCCGCAGGCAGACCCGGTCTGATCGACTGGGGCGACGGCGGGTTCGGAGCGTGTGGGGAATCACCAGAGCAGCATACGGCCGCCGTCTGGAATGAACGGCCGAGCATCAGGTACCGTAGGGCTACCTTTTGGCTGTCTGTATGGGGGAAAATAACTGTGGCAACGAAAGCCGGCGAACGGCTCGATTTCGATGGTGTTCAAGTCATCGTCACCAAGGGCGGCGAGGGCGATATCTCGGCGTCTCCTGGGGGCGAAGGCCTCAAGGTCGGCAAGCGCTACAACGATGAGGACACTGGCATTGAGGTGCTGGTGACCAAGCCGGGCGCCATCACCTTGCAATGCAACGGCAAGGACATGGCGTTGCAGGAGCCCAAGAAGACCAAGTCTGCCGACTGAATCGGCCCTATGTCGATGGCTACCAACGACATCGACATAGACATCGAGCGCTCCAATGAGGGGCGCGTAGCAAGAATACGGCTTCCGGGCGGCGCGTTTGGATTGTCCCAAGCGGCCGGGCTGAGCAGAGTTGCCGAAGATCTGGTTGATGACCGCGACGTACGCGTCGTGGTCATTACCGCGTCCGATATCGATTTCTGTTCCGGCGCAGCCGACGATCTTGACCGATACGAGGTGTCGCCGGACCCAGCGTCGGCCCTTGCCCGCATCCGTGTGCCGATCGTTGCCGGGGTGACGGGAAAATGTCGTTCAGTCGGAGTTGAGCTGCTCCTCGTTGCCGATATTCGCATCTGCGATCTCGGCGCGACGTTTGCGATCGCCGACCTGCACGACGGCCAGTTGCCGGCGTGGGGCGGCACCCAACGTCTCCCCCGGGCTGTTGGAACCGCCCGCGCCACAGCGATGTTGTTGCTGGGCGACGCAATCGATGGGCCCGCGGCCGCTGAGTGGGGTCTTGTTCACGAGGCGACATCTGATGTTGATGCTGCTGTGGAGAGCACCCTCGAACAGTTGGCGGGAACCGGCCCCCTCGCTCTCGAGTTCGCCAAGGAAGCAGTCCACCGGGGGAGCGAGCTGCCGCTACGAGACGGGCTGCGCCTTGAAGGCGACCTCAACCACCAGCTCGCGGCGACTGAAGACAGGGCCGAAGGTTTGGTTGCCTTCTTCGAGAAGCGTCCGCCCGATTTCTCGGGGAGGTGATCTTGCAGTCCATCGGGGTTCCACGTCTGACGGTCGCTTTGGCGGGTGAATACGCGGCTGCTTATGCCGCCCGGATCGGCCGATCTGTGCCCGGGGCCATGGTCGACTCCCTGACCTACCTGCCGTTCTTCTGTCATCCGAATCCGGGACGGCCGGCTGCGCCGATGACGTGGGGTAACGGTGCGCTCTGTGTCGACCTCGGCCCTGACGACGCTGAGACGTGGGCCAACTTCGTCGCACACGGCGATCCCGGCGAGGACGTCGACGAGGCTGCGGCGGCCGCCCAGGAGTGGCGGCTGCCTGTCACTCCGTTCCGCTTGCCGCGACAAGTCCCGCCAGATGGCCTCGCAGCGGTGCGCGATGTTTCAGTAGCCGCTGATCACAGCCCCATTTCTCTCGAAGGCGTGCGTGTGCTGGACCTCACATCGATGTGGGCCGGGCCGCTGTGCACCGGCCTGTTGGCCGGGGCGGGAGCCACGGTGATCAAGATCGAGCCGATGAATCGACCCGATGGCTTGCGCTACGGCGACGGCGACCATGGGCTTGGTCTGTCGCCGATGTTTAGGGCTCTGAACTCCCGCAAGGTCAGCGTGCCGTGGAATCTCGAACATTCCGAAGATCGTGAAGCGTTCAATCGCGAAGTGAAACGATGCGATCTCGTTGTCACATCACTTTCACCTCGAGCCATCGACAATCTGACGATCACTCATGGCGACCTGAAGGAAGTGAACCCGTCGCTGCGAACTCTCGCGGTCACAGCGTTCGCCGCTGGCAGCCCTGAGGCCGACTGGATTGCGTACGGGCCTGGTGTTCACGCTGCGCTCGGTCTCGGATGGGACGGCGCCCGTCATCATGCGCCCGCCTTGTCGTATCCCGACCCGCTCGCTGGGTTGATGGCGGCGTCGGTTGCGGTTGACCAACTCACAGGCATCGCTGGCGCTGACGAGCGGGTCTCGCTCGCCGAAGCTGCCGCTCCTCTCGCTGCCGAGAAACCTCCTTTTGAGCTCACGGACACGGCAGTATTGAACGAGATGTGGCGGGGTCAGCCGAGCGACGGCCTCCGCCATCTCCTGGAGCTCTCGTGAGCAGCGACCGGGTCCTGCTTGAAGTCGACGATGTCGGCATCGCTACGGTGACACTGCAGCATCCGCCGCTCAACATCTATGACCTCGAGATGCGGGATGCCCTGATCGAAGCGGTCATCGCGATTCGCGACATGCCCATGGTGCGGGCCCTGCTGCTGAGGGCCGAGGGTCGACATTTCTCTGCGGGTGCCGATCTCAGCGAGTTCGGTAGCGCGTCGTCAATTCATGAAGCCAGGCGAATTCGATGGGACCGTGATCCGTGGATTCCCTTGCTGAACCTGTCGGTGCCAAGCGTGGCTGCGCTACATGGCTACACGGTTGGATCAGGCATGGAGATGGCCATGTTGTGCGACATCCGTGTGGCATCGCCGGATCTCCAGATCGGTCTGCCGGAAACGAAACTTGGCATGCTGCCCGCTGCTGGAGGGACTCAGAGTCTCACCCGCGCCATCGGCCCCCACGCGGCCTCGCCGATCGTGTTCACCGCCCGCAATCTCGACGCTCAGGAAGCCCTGCGCCGCGGCATTGTGTGGAGCGTCGCTGACGATGTGGAGGCTGAGGCTCGTCGAGTGGTCGAACGTCTCGCGACCATCGACCCTCAGGTAGCTCGCGCCGCTCGACGATGTTTGCAGAGCGCAGGCGATCTTCCGCTTGAAGCGGGTCTGGCCGTCGAACGCCGGCTGAGCAAGCTTGCTTGATCCAAATCTCAACTACGGAGTTTCAGATGGCTGACCCCCTGTTTCAGGCGCCGACTCTGCTCGTGAGCCAGAAAGCCAAGCTCATTGAACTGCAGAATGAGTACGCAGTTCTCGATGTTGATGCCAACCAGATCGGCGCGGTACGTCAAGTCGGGCAGACCAACCTCAAGAAGGTCGCACGGTTGGTCTCGAGCCTGGACCAGTTCATGACCCATGAACTTGAGGTTGTTGATGCTTCTGGTGCGGTGCGGTTGAAACTGGTGCGCCCACGAAAGTTCCGCAAATCAAAGGTCGAGGTGTACGCCCCAAACGGCGCGCTGATCGGCCGCATCGTGCAATTGAACATGATTGGCAAGATTCGATTTGCCCTCGAGGACGGCCAAGGCAACCAGATTGGCAGCCTTAACGGGCAGAACTGGCGGGCTTGGAACTTCTCGATCGAAGACGGCAACGGTGCCGAAATCGCCACCATCAACAAGACGTGGGAGGGTTTGGCCAAGACACTGTTCACCACTGCGGACAACTACCGGGTCGAACGCAATGTCATTTCAGCAGAACCGCTCAACAGCCTCGTGCTCGCGGCGGCGCTCGCTGTTGATACCGCGCTCAAGCAGGACGCCCGAGGTCTGGGCTGAGCGGACGAGTAAACTCGTCCACCCGTAATCTTTCAGCTACTTCTTTAGCCAATAGGGATGCGGTAGAGCTCGGCTGCGTTGTCCTGCATCACCATTCTGATCACATCGTCTGACAACCCGGAGAGGGTGTCTCGCAGGCGTGCATCGTCGCGCGGGTACAGGCACGTTGGGTGCGGGAAGTCGGTTTCGAACATCACGCACTCGGGTCCAAGGAAGTCGATCGCAGGCTTCACCGTGCTCTGCTCGAACCAGAACGTGCCGTAGAACTGACGTTTGAAGATCTCCGACGGCAGCATCGATAGGTCGGCAAGCTCGTTCGGAGCGGTCTCGTACATCTGATGATCGAGAATTTCGAGGAAGAACGGCACCCAGCCGATGCCAGACTCGACTGAGACGAACTTGAGGTCGGGGAAGCGGTCGGGCACTCCAGAGTAGATCATGTTGCCAATGAGACGGGCGTTGCCCATGAACAGGTTCGCTGAGCCCACGGCGAGTTTGCGTTCCTCGCCGAACGAGGGCCACGGGGCTTTTCCGAAAAAGTCGAGGTTTCCTTTTGAAGAGCCGATGTGAAAGTTGACCGGCATCTGAAGGTCGGAGCACGTCTGCCACACCGGGTCCCATTCGGGCCTGGACATGTCCGGCAGGCCAGCTTCCTCGGGATTGGCACACGTCACGATGCCCCGTAGACCGTTGGCGTGGCATCGTTCGATCTCCCGAACCGAGGCGTCGAGGTCCCACCAAGGCAGCAACGCCATGCCGAATACGCGCTGACCGGTTGCCTCCTGAAATTCGGCGAGGGCATCGTTGTAGATCTGCACGCTGACCAGTCGGAGCATGTCATCGTTGGACTTCAGGAAGTTCTGGTTACCGAACCCAGCGACGTTCGGGTACATCACCTGGGCGTGAATCCCGAGGGTGTCCATCATCTCAACACGGGCCTCGGCGTCGAAGCTTGCGCGGTGGACCATCTCGTTGTCCATGTCGAAGAAGGCCGTACCGGTGATCTTCACACCGTCGGGTCCCACCACTGACGAGGCGATCGGCAAACCAATGGGAATGTCCCCGTCGAACCACCAACGCCTTCGCCCGTTGCGTTCGCCCATCTGAGGCACCCGGTCGCGGTACTTCGCCGGAGCGCGGGACGTCCAAAGGTCGTAGGGCTCGGACCAATGGGTGTCCGTATCGATGATGCTCAGCCCGTCCAGAAGTTCTTCCAGCATG
>JBLINY010000123.1:0-12756 GCA_047638695.1 Acidimicrobiales bacterium
TGTCCGAGCCAACACTGTCCGAGCCAACACTGTCCGAGCCAACACTGTCCGAGCCAACACTGTCCGAGCCAACACTGTCCGAGCCAACACTGTCCGAGCCAACACCGTCTGTGCCAGCACTGTCCGAGCCAACACTGTCTGTCATCGTCATCGAGGATCAAGCCATGATTCGAGAGGCACTTGTTAGCTCCCTCGAAGCTGCATCACTGCAGGTGACGGCCTCGGCAGAAACGGTGAGAGAGGGCGCGTTAGCTATTGAGAAGTTCGCGCCCGACGTCATTGTCACCGACTACCACCTTCCGGACGGGGTTGGCACCCAACTCGCCAGCATGGTCCGAGAGTTAGGTCTGCCGAGTCGCGTGCTGTTGCTGTCGGGTCGAGGTCGGCCATCCATCGTCGACGAGGCTGTCTCGTCCGGATGCCATGGTTTCGTCAGTAGGAGCCAACCGATGCGAGACCTGGTCGAGGCAATTCAGGCAGTCGGCCTCGGGGCGTCAGTGTTTCCCGACGGGTTCCTCCAACAACTGGCAAAGGGCGACAAAACTGCGATCGGAGCAACACTGACCGACCGAGAGCGCGAGACCCTCAATCTCATTGCCTCCG
Source organism: Acidimicrobiales bacterium (assembly GCA_047638695.1). Classification (GTDB taxonomy): domain Bacteria; phylum Actinomycetota; class Acidimicrobiia; order Acidimicrobiales; family SZUA-35; genus JAHECQ01. The sequence goes on from JBLINY010000123.1 coordinate 604, forward strand.
CTAGGACGGCCGAGCAGATCGCGACCGACATGCGAGTATCGATTCACACTGTGCGAAATCACATCCGCTCGGTGCTGGTGAAGCTCCATGCCAGTTCGCAGCTCGAGGCGGTCATCATCGCGGCACGATCCGAGCTGATCGATATTCTGGCTTGACGTCAACGGCACCAGTGCTGCCGGCAGATCGACAAGCTCTCCCTGCGGGCGGGATAATCGTGCGAAACGAAAGGGATAACATCGTGAGCAACGCGGTCGCTGGTCCTAAAACAACCCGACGGGATCTGCTCGAACTCGTCGCCGGGTACGTGGAGGAGTCCGTCCTCGTCACTTCCGCCGACTTGGATGCCCCCGGCCCCGAGATCCTGTATGTCAACACGTCCTTCACGAAGATGACGGGCTACGCCGCCTCGGAGCTGATCGGCAAGTCGCCCCGCCTTATGCAGGGGCCGATGACCGACCGGCGAATTTTGGACCGGTTGAAAGCCACGGTGGCCGAAGGCGGCGACTTCATTTCCCGAGCCATCAACTATCGACGAGATGGATCTCAGTTCGAGCTGGAATGGATCATTACTCATTTACGTGACCAGGACGGAAAGACCACACATCTGGTCGCAGTCCAACGCGATATCACCGGTATCCAACGGGCAGCTGCCGCCTTGGCTGAGGTCGACGATGAGCTGCGCGTTCTCGGAGCCCGCCTTGTCACCGCCTTCGAAGACCTCGAGCAGGCTGAACGCTTGGCCGCCCACGCCCAACGAATGAACTCGCTCGGCCGCATGGCTCGAGGAATCGGTCATGATCTGGAAAATTCGCTTGCACCGATGGCCTGGATCCTGGAGGAGCTCGAAGCCGAACCAAGCTTGCAGCCCGGTGCCGTGGGCCGACTGGAGCAGATACGAACGAACCTTGATCACGCCATCAGCCTGAACCAGCGTCTGCTGGATTTCGCTGGCGGCAAGGACGAGACGCCGCGAAGTTCGATGGTTGTCGACAACGCCATCGAAGAGGCCATCGACCTCACTCGCTCACACGGTCGGCATCGGGGTCTCCGGTCACGGTCGACCGTACCTATGAGCCGGGCTTGAAGATCGCCGCCAATCCTGTCGAGTTTCGGCAAATTCTCGTCAATCTGATGTTGAACGCGATCGAGGCCATGCCCGGAGGCGGCACGATGACACTAGGAACCGAACGACGGGGCGACCAGGCGCTGATCACGCTGAGCGACAGCGGCGCCGGTATGGATGCATCTCAGCTCGACCATTGTTTCGAGCCCTTCTTCTCGACCAAGGAAACCGGCACCGGGCTTGACTTGAGCATTTGCCACGGCTTGGTTACCCGCCACGGCGGAACCATCGACGTCCTCAGCGAGCCGGGGGCCGGAACTAGCTTTCTCGTGCGCCTACCACTCAGTGCTGATTGAGAGCTTGCCGATTGAGAGCTTGCCGATCAAATGCTTGTCGACTGAGAAGCTAAGTACCCCCGACAGGAATCGAACCTGCGACCGTTCGGGTAGAAACCGAATGCTCTAATCCAGCTGAGCTACAGGGGCGCGCAGCCAGTATACGGCTCGCCTCACCAGCCGAATGCCGGACCGCGGGGGATGTGTTGGCTAGTTGGTACCGAGGTCGCTGGAATAGCGAGTGACGTCGCCGATTGCGCAAGACAGTGCGCCTTCGATGCCGGCCTCGAAACTGATGATGTCCAAGAGCGCATCGTCACCGTTCTCGACACTGTCGATGTCGCCAATGCCGTCTTTGAGACGACGTCCGGTCTCGTCGGTGAACGTGACGGTGACGGTGTAGTCCGAGCGCCCGCCGGAGCGGTTGGCAATACGAACGGTTGCGAACGGGTTGCCTTCATCGATGCGGCAGCTGCCCTCGTCAATCGACACCTCGCCGCGAGCTTCGATCTGATTGGTCTCGAACTGCTCGACGCTCTCTTCGAACTCGCCGAATGCGTCTTCGGCAGTGTTCACGAAGCTCCGCACCGCAAGCATGCAACCACCGACCACGAAGACGAAGAGACCGAGAATGGTGAGGAGGATCACCATGCCGGAACTGATGCGTTTCTTCTCCGGTGGCCCGGCTGCCGGCCCGGGGCCAGCTACCGGCGGACCGGACTGTGGGCCGGGCTGCGGCATGGGCTGCGGACCAGCTTGCGGGCCGCCGCTTGGCTGAGGCGCCGCTGTAAACGACTGCGGTGCAGAAGGAAGCGGAGCTGGAGCAGGCGGTGTTACTGGTGGTGGTGTTGCTGGTTGTGGTGTCGCTGGTGGAGGCGTCACGGCGTCTTGAGGCGGCCAATACCGGCCGTCGCTAAGGAGCTGCCAGCCAGCGGGTGCTGGCAGTGGATACTCGTTCCCATCCCACGCGGTGTAGTGGTCGCTCATCTCATATCCCTCCAAGGCGGCCGTCGCCGAAGAACGGCGAGGTCGCAAAACTGTAGATCAGCCTTACTGCGACCTTCGTCACTTCGGTTGAAATCTCAAGCCAAACTCGATAATGAGCGCGCTCCGTGGGTAAATAAACACCCAATGTGAAAATGGGTTTGGTAACGCGTTTGTCTCCGCTTAGGGTCTCCACCGACGGAAGGCTTTCCTGGGGGCCAACAACCCGGGCGCGACGTGCACCAAGCTAGGCGGGAACCTCGGCATGGGCACGGAGAAGTACCTCGCGGAAACGCCACCCTCTCGGAAGCTCTACCCCTGCTTCGGTTCGCGTGCGTCTCCGCTGCTTCTCCGTACCTTCAGCCGCGCGTCCTCGCCTGGCCGCCGCTCACGTCGTGGTCCAAGTCGTACTGAGGTGAAACGCAATGAAACGATTGATTCTGAAGTCACACGTTCGGAAGAGAACCTCGGCCCTGGTGGCCGTCTTTCTTCTGGTTGCTGGCTCCCTGTTCTTCGGAGGCCTCGGCCAAGCCGGAGCAAACTCCGAGGCAACCGCTTCGCAGACCGCTCGAGGTTTCGACGATCAGATCTCGCGCCTGTACCGAGCAACGCTGGGGCGTGATGCCGACCCCGATGGCCACAATTACTGGTCGAACCGGCTTCTTCAAGGCGATTCGATCGAACAGATTGCAGCTGAAATGTTGCGGAGCGACGAAGGCGCCCGCCAGAGCAGCGGCGACATCATCCTCGATGCCTATCGCTGGGCCCTTGGCCGCGAGCCCGACGCCGGTGGCTACGCCTTCTGGACCTCGATGGGTCACGTTCAGGCGGTTATCGCCATCTCCGACTCGCCAGAACACCGCCGCATCACCGACACCGGGCCCCCTCCTCCAGCGATCGATGATCTGCCCCAGATCGATGTCGTCCCGAGCGATCCGAATCACCCGGGATGGGTCGATGCTGGTAACGGCGTCTGGGTGCCACCGATCCTGCTCGAGATCCGTCGCTGCGAGTCAGGCGGCGACTACAAGGCAGCCAACACCTACAGCACCGCCCGCGGCGGTTATCAGTTCTTGCGGTCGAGCTGGGCTGCCTACGGCCACAACGTGCGCTACGGAGTCAACGAAGCCCACCTGGCCACCCCGGCCCAGCAAGATGAGGCCGCCGTCCTCACTTGGGAACGCGACGGCACCCGGCCGTGGCTTGCCAGTCGTTATTGTTGGGGCTGAGCTCACTCACTGATCCGCTCACCCAGTCACTCACTCAGGCCTCGCCTCGATTGGCCTCGCCTCTCGAGAGTGAGCCTGTAACACTGCCGCTATGGCAGACGAACTCACGAGTCAGACGGTCGAACTGATCCAGGCGCTCATCCAGAACGCCTGCGTTAACAACGGACGGCCCGAGTCGGGACAAGAGGTTCGCAACGTCGACGTGCTCGAGAACTTTCTCGGCGGTGTCGGACTCGACTTCGAACGCTTCGAGCCGACGCCGGGTCGAGTTTCGCTGGTCACCCGCATCGAGGGCACCGACCCCAGTGCCCCCAAGTTGTGTCTGATGGGCCATACCGATGTGGTGCCGGTGAACGCCGACGGGTGGTCACGAGACCCGTTCGGTGGCGAAGTGGTGAAGGCGGCGGACGGAACCGAAGAAGTGTGGGGCCGCGGCGCGGTTGACATGCTCAACATCACCTCGTCGATGGCGGTGGCCTTCCGGCAGTTGGCGGCCTCAAACTTCCGGCCCAAGGGTGATGTCATCTATTTCGCTGTTGCCGATGAAGAGTCGGGCAGTGCCCACGGCGCCCGTTGGATGGCCGACAACCACCCCGAATCCATCCGAGCCGACTATGTACTCACTGAGAACGGTGGCCTTCATTCCGGCGGTGCCGATCGCCCCACCATTGGGGTGACGGTGGGGGAGAAGGGTGTCGCCTGGCGCAAGCTGCGCATCCGGGGCGTGCCGGGCCATGGATCGATGCCGTTCCGCAAAGACAATGCGCTCGTGCAGGCGGCCGCCGTCATCCAGCGCATCGCCGAGTACAGCCCGCCGCCTCGCTTTCACGAGCTGTGGCGCACCCAAGTCGAGGCGATGGGGCTGCCGGAAGAGCACAAGGCGGTTCTGCTGGACGAGTCCAAGATTGACGAAACCCTGCAGGTGATGCCGAACGTGGGTGCCGCCTCGCACCTGTATTCGTGCGTGCACACCACATTTTCGGCCAACGTGCTCGACCTCGGCCCCGAGTCCAAGACCAATGTGATTCCGGACAACGTCGAACTCAACGTCGACATACGCACGCTGCCGGGCGAGACGCCGGCCGACGTCGAGGCTCACCTCAACGAGGCGCTGGGCGATCTGGCCGACAAGGTCGACGTCGAAGTCATCATGAACGACATGTCGACCATGAGTCGGCTGGATACGCCGCTATGGGACAGCCTCCAGAAGGCAGTAAACGGTCCGTTCGCTTCGGCTCAGCTGTCTCCGACCTTGTCGGTCGGGTTCACCGACTCGCGGGTCTTTCGCGACATGGGGTCAATCGCTTACGGCGCCGGGCTCATGAGCCCTCAGCTCGACGGCGGCGAGTTCGCCAAGCGGTTCCACGGCAACGACGAACGCATCGACGTCGAGTCGCTGGCACTCAGCACGCAGCTCTGGCTCGACGTCTCTCGTGATCTGATGGGCTGAGCGCCAGCCGCAACTCGAGACGAGCACCACCAAGTGGGCTGTTCGTCACCAGCGCCTGCCCGCCATGGGTTGAAGCCACTTCACGAACAATGGCCAAACCGAGGCCTGCTCCGCCTCTGTCACGCACACGACCCTCGTCGAGGCGAGCGAAGCGATCGAAGATCTGATCTCGCTCCGCTGCTCGCACACCGGCCCCGTCATCGTCCACCCGCACGATGGCCTCCTTGCCCAGTTGATGCACCGACAGCGACACTTCGGTCGTCGCATGGCGGTTGGCGTTGGCCAAGAGGTTCTGGATCGCTCGCGATAGCTGGTGCACTTCGCCGTACATACGCACGGGATGAACCTCGGCGGTTGAAACCGGTAATGGCCATCCGCGACCAGCCTCGGCGCGGGCAAGATCGTCCAAGTCGACTTCCTGCCGGTTGGGCGGTCCGCCCTCGTCCATCCTGGCGAGCAACAGCAGATCATCGACCAAGTTGCTCAGACGCGTCTGTTCGGCCAGCACCGAGTTGCCGGTTGCCTCCCAATCATTGTTCTGGTCGTCCAGCGCAGCTTCAACCTCGGCCCGAATCACCGCGGCCGGCGTTCACAACTCGTGCGACACGTCCGATACGAACCGGCAATCGGGGCGGTCGAAAATCGACCCACGGTCTCGATCGGCGAACGACGGTTCGCCGATGTCGAGTCGTTGCGGGAGGGCTCGGACGCACCGTCGATCCAAGTGCTCCCAACTCGGTCAGCGTCACCCGACCCAGGGAGTCGCTGTCGGCCAAAGCAGAAGTGAACAAGAATCTCACCAATTTGTTGCTCGGTCTCGGTGCTGTTGCTCTCGTCGTCGGTGGAGTTGGCATCGCCAACGTCATGGTGATCTCGGTTCCCGAGCGTCGCAATGAGATCGGGGTTCGTCGAGCGCTGGGAGCCATGCGACGCCATATCGCGTCGCAGTTCGTGGTGGAGAGCGCCGCCCTCGCCGGGTTGTACCCGGCTGTTCGCGCCGCTCGCCTCGACCCGGCCGAGGCCGTTCGCCCCGGCTAGCGAACAGGCGGGCTAGGGGGCAAGCGGGCTAGGGCGCAACGTGGTGTCGTGGCCCGGGGTTTCGGCGCCGAACCGGGCCACGGTGGCCTCCCAATCGATGGGCGCCGTCGTGGTCGGGTCGTTCTCGGGGTCGAGGAGATCGGGGGGCACAGCCCACATCAGCTCGAACTCGAGACCATCAGGGTCTTGGCAATACAGACTCTTGCTGACGCCGTGATCGCTTTCTCCGGCGAGAGCCCCAACCTCGACCATGCGTTGCCGCAGCTGCATCAGCTCGCCGAGAGTCGGCACTTCCCACGCCAGGTGGTACATGCCAACCGCGGTACGGCCAGCGGGCGGGCCAGCGTCGTCGCCGATCGAGAACACGCCGAGATCATGATCGTTCGGACCGTCGGGGTCGCATTTCAGAAACACCGCACCCGGGAAGCTCTTCTTGGCGACGAAGCCGAGGTTGTCGACGAAAAAGGCAGCGCTTCGCTCAGCGTCTCGCACCCACAACACCGCATGATTCAATCTGGTCACAGCCATGGTGTGTGTCAACCACGGCGACGGCAGATCTGTTCCGGCTTGGAACTGCCACCGGGTATTACCCCGTGCAATAGGGTGTCAAGATGATCGGAAGACCTAGAGCAGTTGTGGACGCAATGCCGGCGTACCGCCCCGGCAAGGATGCTTCGCAAGCAGAGGCCGAGCACGGCATCGCCGACGCCATCAAACTGGCGTCGAACGAAACCCCGTGGGGGCCGGTGCCCTCGGTCGTGCAGAAGATCGCCGACGCCGCCGCCGGCATCAACCGCTACGCCGATCATCGGGCCACCGTGGTGCGCGAACGTTTGGCCCAGTCGCTGACGGTCAACGTCGATCAAGTGACGGTTGGGTGTGGTTCGGTCGGCATCCTTCAGCAGCTGGCCCTCACCTACGTCAACCCGGGTGACGAAGTGCTGTATCCGTGGCGGTCGTTCGAGGTCTATCCGGTATTCACCAAGCTGGTCGATGGCGTTGAAGTCACGGTTCCGCTGAAGGAACACGCCTTCGACCTCGAGGCGGTGGCGCAAGCGGTCACCGGACGAACCAAGCTGATCTTGTTGGCGAACCCGAACAATCCAACGGGTACGGCGCGGCCGATGTCGGAGATCAAGACGTTGCTCGAAACCGTTCGTGACGACGTCATCGTGGTGCTCGACGAGGCTTACAAGGAGTTCATGTCGCCTGAGCTGGGCGAGTCGATCACCGATCTCTTGCCACACCACGACAACCTCGTGATTCTGCGAACGTTCTCAAAGGCGCAGGGTTTGGCTGCGCTGCGGGTCGGCTATGGCATCGGCCACCCCGACGTCATCGAATCGGTCGACAAAACCCTGTTCCCCTTCGCCGTCAACGGTCTCGCTCAGACGGCCGCTATCGCGTCGATCGACGCCAACGTCGAGGTGATGGAGCGGGTTGAGTTCATCAGAGGAGAGCGCAACCGAGTTGTTGCCGCCCTCCTTGCCGCCGGGTGGCGGCTGCCTGAACCCGAGGCCAACTTCGTCTACCTGCCCCTGGGAGCTACGACCGACGACGTCTATCTCGATCTCGAAAAAAAGGGTGTGGTCACCCGCCCCTTCACCGGTGAAGGCATCCGCGTCACCATCGGCAGCGCCGACGAGAACGATCGATTCCTGAACGCCCTCCTGGGCTGATCCAGAACATCTGGGCCGTTTGGGAATGGTCAGAAGCTCGATGGGGGATCTGTTGGGGGATATCCCCGATCGGCCGACAACGGCGCTAGGGGATACTCCAGCTATGACCTCGGTCCAGCTCCGTTACTCGGGACCGGCCGTCGGGTTTCGTTGGCTCGTTGAGGATCTACAAACCGCGGGTCTCGATCCCGCCTTCCCTCCGCTAGATCACGTTCTCTCTGAGACCGAGATCATTCTTGATCTCCGACGCACTGAGGACGAAGGAATCGAACCATCGTTCTCCGACCCCGGAGGACTCGAAGTCGTGCACGATGTACTCCATCGGTTCCGGCTCCGGTTCCAGTCTTCGGCAGAAGAAGTGCCGCTGGTCAGAATCGTCGGGGTGCAATCTTCTCGAGCTACGGCCAACGCCGTCATTCTCAAGGACCCGAAACTGGCCTTCTGTACTGACGCCGAAACAGCCGGTGACGACCCCCTGACCCAATCCCGAGACGGCCGCAGCACATTCGAGCCCCAAGCGCTCGACCTTCGGCATCAACGTCTTGAACGGGAGGAGCGACGCTCGCCGCCGTGGCTGAAGTCTTGGCGGTGGACTAGTAAACGGGGCCGTCAGTTCTGGGCTCGCCTGAGCGAAGACTGATCGACTGGGGGACCCTGAAGATTCCGAGTTGAGGTCGGTGGCTCGTTGATCCGGCATCGCTTCAGAGATCCCTTGCCTTCCGGGTGCCATCCGTTACCATACTGAGAATGAGTGAGAACAACCACGCTGGCAGCGGTCATGCCGGCCACGAGGGTCACAATCACGGCGCGGCCATGATGCGCGCCGGGGTGCAGTACCAGCGGCCTCTCACCATCGCCTTTGTCCTCATCGGTCTGTTCTTCATCGTCGAAGCCGTTGCCGGCTTCTGGACGAACAGCCTCGCGTTGCTCTCCGACGCTGGGCACATGTTCACCGATGTCCTTGGCCTCGGGATGGCGTTAGCTGCCATCCGTGTCGCCGCCGCCTACGAAGCCCGGGGCGACGGCAAGAAGGGCAGCCACACGTTCGGGCTCTATCGGCTCGAGATCCTGGCTGCGTTCGTGAACGCCCTGTTGCTATTTGCCGTCGCGATCTATGTGCTGATCGAGGCCATCCGACGGCTCTTTGATGAGCCCGAAGTACTGGGCTGGCCCATGTTCGCCGTGGCCGTCGTGGGTCTGCTGGTGAACATTGTGGCCTTCCTCCTGCTGCGGGAGGGATCGAAGGAGAGCATCAATCTCGAGGGTGCCTATCTCGAAGTGTTGGCCGATGCCGTTGGATCGGTGGGCGTGATTATCGCGGCGCTGATGCTCGAGTTCATGGGTTGGTCGTGGGCCGACCCGGTGATAGCGGCGCTGATTGGTCTTTGGATCCTGCCCCGTACCTGGCGTCTTGGTCGTCAGGCGGTTCGTATCCTGTTGCAGGCGGCGCCGGAGGGTCTTGATCTGGCGCAGCTCAACACTGAATTGGTGTCGCTGCCAGAGGTTGTCGACGTGCATGACCTGCACGTTTGGACCCTGACGTCGGGTATGGAGGCAGCCTCGGCTCACCTGATGACGAGGGTGGATGCCGACCATCACGAGGTCCTCGACCAAGCCCGCGTGCTGCTTCAACAGAACTACGGCATCGCCCACGCCACGCTTCAGGTCGAGCCAGAAGACCACACCGGTTGCCACGAGCTCGACTGGTGAGTGAGACTGCGCCGATGGTGCAACTCACTTCAGCCGATGGCCACACGTTCGATGCCTACGAAGCGGGAGATGGGGACAGAGCCCTCATCGTCGTGCAGGAGATTTTCGGGGTGAATCCTCACATCCGTTCCGTCACCGACCGGGCGGCCGAAGCCGGCTTCCGGGCTATCGCCCCCGCCTTCTTCGATCGGGTCGAAAAGAACGTCGAACTGTCCTATGAAGGCGACGACTTCGGCGCCGGCATTGGCTTCGCTGGCAAACTCGACTGGGACAACACGATGGCCGACGTGGCCGCCGCCATCGAGCACGTCCGGGCCCAAGGCGCCACCAAGGTCGGCATCACCGGCTTCTGCTGGGGTGGAACCACCACTTGGTTGGCCGCAGCGAAGAGCAACGTCGACGCAGCCGTTGGCTACTACGGCGGAGGCATCCACAGCTTCATCGCCGAGCAGCCAAAGGTGCCGACGATGCTCCACTTCGGTGAGCTCGATGCCCACATCCCAATGGAAGGCGTTCGGGAAGTCGAGGCCGCTCACCCAGGGGTGACCGTGCATACCTACAACGCCAACCATGGTTTCCATTGCGACGCTCGCGCCGATTACGACCAGCCCTCGGCTGCACTGGCCTGGACTCGCACCCTCGACTTCTTTGCGATGCACCTCTAGACCCATCTGCTGAAGTCCCCAATCTGGCGTTGGTGAGCCGAGCGGGTCGCGAGTCTTCGCCGCTCGTGCTCGCTCGGTACCATCCGGCCATGGGAATGCTTGAGACGTTTCGTTCAGTCGTTCAATTTCGCGAGATCGAGCTGGATTCGGTGCAGCGTCGGCTGAACCGTGCAGCCAGCGTCGACGATCTTCGATCCATCGCCAAGCGACGGCTGCCAGGGGGCGTGTTCGACTACATCGATGGGGGAGCGGAGGACGAACGCTCGCTCGGTCGCAACGTTTCAGCCTTCGCCGACTACGAGTTCCGGCCCCGCGTTCTGAACGATGTCAGCACGATTGACACGTCGACAATGCTGTTGGGCAAACCGGTTCCTCTACCTCTCGCCCTCTCGCCAACCGGCTTCGGTCGCATCGCCAACTCCCAGGGGGAGCTGGCCGTCGCCCGGGCAGCCGAACGTGCGGGTCTGCCCTACAGCTTGTCGACCATGGGCACCCGCAGCATTGAAGAGGTGGCTGCGGTGAGTCAGGGCACGAAGTGGTTCCAGGTCTACACCTGGAAGGACCGCGGTCTGGTGAAGGAGATGATCAGCCGGGCCGAGAGATCTGGCTACGAGGCGCTGCTGCTCACCGTCGACACCGCGGTGTTGGGTCGTCGTGAACGCGATGTTCGGCGGGGCTACACACTCCCGCCGAAAATCGGTCTCGACACGATCATCGACGGCATGATCCACCCATCGTGGACGCTCGATTTCCTGCGGAACGATCCCATAACCTTCGCCAACGTCTCGACCGCCAGCGGTGGCGAAGGCAGCGGCGGTGATGGCAGCGGATCGGCCGTGAACCTGGCCCAGTACATCAACAGCCAGTTCGATCAGGCTCTCTCGTGGGCCGATGTGGAATGGCTACGGTCGATCTGGGATGGTCCGGTGGTCCTGAAGGGTGTGCAGACCGTCGCCGATGCCGAGCTGGCCGTCGAACACGGTTGCGAGGGCATCATGCTCTCGAATCATGGAGGACGTCAGCTTGACGACGCTCCCGCCGTGATCGACCTGGTGGCCCCCGTCGCCCAGTCGGTCGGTGGCCGAATCGACATCATCTGCGACGGTGGAGTTCGACGAGGCAGCGACATCGTCAAGGCGGTAGCGATGGGCGCAACGGCGTGCTCAGTCGGCCGGGCCTATCTGTATGCCCTTGGAGCGGCCGGCGAAGCCGGTGTCGACCATTTGCTCAACTTCATGGCCGACGGCGTTACTCGCACGATGCAGCTCTGCGGTGCCAACAGCATCGCCGACCTCACTCCTGACCTCGTCACTCTCAAACGCTAAACCCAGTGGCGGGGATGTCGGCAGTGGCGGCTTTAAGGGAGGCGTGCCAGCTGTGCATGAGGGGTTCGTTGCGGCCGTAGACAATCTTGTCGAGCGCTCCCGATTCGAAGCTGCGCTGGATGGTGGTGCCGTTGCTGAAATCTTCGGTGTCGGCTGTTTGCACCAAAAGATCGATGTTGGCATCCCAGTGTTTGCGTGACCTCACCGGATCCGGAGCATCATCAGGGTCATCGGGAACGCAGATCAGAATCTCGATCTCACTGTCGGCCACGGTCTCGCCCGGGAACACTCGGAACATCTCGAGGTGATCGCGCTGATAGAGGAAAATCGTGTTCGGCCACAGCAGATACACCAACACGGTCTGGTCGATCAGATTCCACTCGTCCTCGGTGCTGGTGGCCATCTCAGCCGCGGTATGGCGAACGGCCACCATTAAGTGATTGTCGCCGTAGGTGCGGACCGGGGCCATGTCAGACATGACGATCGGCGCGATCGAGTCACGATGCAGCTGACGGAAGTGATAACTCTCGAAAAAGGTGTCGAGCGTCAGCTTCCAGTTCAGCCGACGGCTCAGGTGGCGAGCGGTGTAGAAGGTGTGGTTGGCGATGTCGAAGGCATCGAGATCGGCGAGCAGGTCGGGTCCGAGCATGGCGTCGACCTGGGCGCCAAGGTCGA
>JBLINY010000124.1:0-12612 GCA_047638695.1 Acidimicrobiales bacterium
ACCGCCCAGTTCCACCCAGGGAACGATCCATCGAGTACTGCTGACCTCAACCCCTCGGCTGCTGGCCACACCAATCGTTGCCGTGGGCTGTGCAGCCGCCGGAACCGGAGCGACCTCGATGTCTTCTTCGGAAACCTCGCCCGGCTCGGCATCGCTCTGTCGTCCTCGGACGATTCTGGCATCGGCGCCGCCTGCACCGATCAGCGTGGTGTCGATTGCGGGCGTCACTTGCCATCGTTCGGCCACCACAGGAACGTCGTTCGCCGACTGCACCCGCAGGCCAACGTCATAGGGCAGAGGAAGTCCAAAGCTGGTGAGGATCCCACGAAGGTCGAGGACAACAGAGCGGCCGGGCGGAACTGACACCTCGATCGGGACCAGTCCGTACGCGGCCCGATCGACCGGCTCGAGATCGAACTCGACATCCACTTCTGCCACCGTCTCGGTGGGGTTGAAGATGGCGAGACGATGGTCGCCTCCTTCATGCACTCGACCCGAAGGCAGCGTCCATTGCGAGCTGGGCTCGGCCACCGCCAGCTGGAGCGCCGAACCACGGGGCCCAAGCGTGCCATCGAAGATCTGCAGGCGTTCAACCGCCAACTGGCCGCGCTCGACCACGATCGTCGTCGCCACATTGGGCTCTCTGGTTACGAACTCGCCGATGTTGACGACCCGCACCGACCCTCCGGGCACCACAGCCCGCTTGAGATCAAGTGGCTCACGTGTTCGCGTTGGCGACTGGAACGTCATCGTGAAAACCGCATCCTCGGGAAACGGGTTGAGCAGCGCCACGAAGGCGACAGCATCTCGGGTCGTCACGCCGTCGGCGTAGAACCACCGGTCGGCTGTCTCGGTGCTGCATGGCCCCTGTGTGATGCCGCCCTGCGTCGTGACGGTGTGACCCACAACACCGAGTCCACCACTGACCTCGACAACGGCTCCGAGACTCGGCGCTGGATCAAGAGCGGCCACATCAATAACTTCCGTGCTGAACGGAGCGACCGCTACCTCAAGCCCCGGCCCGGGGCCATCGCCCGTGACCAAATCGATAGCTGCGGTAGCCGGAGCGTCGCTGAGGTTCGAGATTGCCAGCTGATGTGTGGCGTAGCCGCCCGCCGCCCCCGATCCAATCGGGCAGAACCAGACGTTCGACAGGCGATCGGCCGAGCGCAGCGCGGGCGTGACGACCGGTTCGCCGACCGTTGATGGATCGGGCACCGGGGCGAGGTCGACACGGTCGTACAGAACACCAGCTGCCAAGAGCCCCATGACTAGCCCGACAAGCGCCCAGCGATTCATGGTTGGTCACCCTCGCTCGTTGCCGGCGTGATCGTCGCCTGCGACGAATCCTCACGCAGACGCGACAGCAGGAATCCGACCAGCACCAGCAAGAGCTGGCCCACCAGCGCCAGACGGCGAGTCAGAGAAGTCGGGTACGAGAAGGTCGTCCCGGCTGGTACCGAGGTCTCGGCCACAAGCAGCCCATCGAACGCGTTCGACAATGTCACCTGCTCGTTGTCGGCGGACCAGCCATCAGATGAGACCGAGAGCAAGGTCTGGCCCACCGCCTCGTTGGCGAAGGTGACCTCATTTGGACGGCCTTCCACTGTCACGACCCGTTCGCCGGTCGAGAGGTCAGTATTGAGCTGGGTGAGCGCGTCGCCGGCGGCCGGCAGACCTCCGTCGACAAGCGAGACGAACGGACCGAGCGCAGCAGTATTCCGGTACACAACAAGATCAACGGTGCCGGTGACCCGCTGGAGATCAAGCTGACTGGCCAGACCGGCAACGATCTCGCCCCCGGGGCTGTGTTGCGGTCCCTGGTACGGGGCAGGCGCAAGTTGCGCGACAACCACGATGAGGTCGATGCCGTAGGGAGCCAAGAGTCGCCCTAAACGGGCGGTATCTCCACTTCCGGCGAGATCAAGTCGGTCGCCAATGGCATTCTCTCGACCAAACCCGTCAGGAACCCATCGACCGCGCACATCGGCCGAGCCGTTGCCGCTGACGGCGAACGATGTGCCGGCCGGGGAACGCTGGGTGTCTATGGGCACCACCGAGGGGTCCCCCAGCCAAAGCACACGGGCCGAGCCCTCGTACTGTTCAACCAATAGTTGGGTCGAGCGGCCATAGCCATGCTCGGCTAGGCCCCAGCGGCCATCGACAGATGCTTGAAAGCCGACGAGAGCGCTGCCAACCATGGCGACGACTGCACCAAATCCGATGATCTGCCGCCACCCGAATCGGTAGCCAACCAGGTCAACATCGAGAGCTCGAACGCTGACACCCACAGCCAACGACAAGCTGGCCGCGGCCGGCACGAGCAGGATCTCGCCAGCCGGAACGGATGCTGGCAACCAACCTCGGCGGTCGGCCCACAGCAGGGCAAAGGACCCAAGGGCGATAACCCATGCCTGGCCGGCCAGCGCCAAACGCCCGTCGTTGGCAATGAGCAGCGCGGCGAAGGCCGCAAACAACAACCCGAAAACAAGTAGCTTCGGCCCCGCCAGCCCGGGAGCGAACCGAACGATGTCGGCCAGCGAGTCGAACGCGGCCTCGGGCGAGCCTGGACCGACAAACCAGTCCCAACGGAAACGGCGGAGAACATCAAAGGTCCAGGGGGCATGCATTGCTCCCGGAACGAACACGGCACTGATCCCCGCTACCAACAGACGCCTCTGACCTACGGGCCGCAGCACGATCATCGAACCAATCATCAACGTCACGGTCATGAGCACGGCCACCAGAATCACGGCAGGAACAAAAGTCGCGGCCATGGCGACAAGCAATCCAAAGCGCAGAATTCGAATCGGTTCAGGACGATCCACGATGACCGATGCTTGTCGGCCGCCATGCCCCCCGAACGGAGCAGCACCCTGTATTCGCAGCAGTGATCCCAGCAGAAATGGGGCGACCCCCCACACCACCAGCGCATCCCATCGGCCGGCCGAGAAGATCGACGGCAACAACGGATTGCCGAGATAGGCCAGGGCGGCGAGCCCTGCCGCCCGCGGCGATGCAAGCGGAGCGGCCAGGCGCCAGGCCCCGACAACACCCGCAATCAGTGGGACCAGAACCAACAAAAGGTCGAGCAGGCCATCACCCCAAAAGAAGACAAGTCGCAACAGGCCGAGCACGCCGAAGGCAGTCGGGGCATTGCCTGCTCCCCCGGTACCAGCAGTTCGCCAGCTTCCGAGCCACTCCCGCAACAGCGCACCTCCTTCGGGGAGCTCCAAGAATTGTCCGACGGGGGCGACGCCTCCCGAGATCAGCTTGCGACTGCCAAAGACCACTATCAGGCCTATGAAGACTCCGATGACCGACCCGTCACGCAGCGACGACGACCCAGCTCCAGCAAAGGAACTCCTCACGCCGCCGACGAACCCGACCAACCGGTCGCTGACGGAGAACTGACCACGGAAGAACGCGTTCAGTCGGGCCGATCCGGCAGTTTGCAACGCGTGCACGCCGCGATCGGGCACTTGGCGCAGGGCTTGCAGCTCTCGTCGTCGTTTCCGAATTTCGCCCCACCGGGCAACGTTGGCTCCAATAGCGGCAAAGGCCGCACCCGCCTGCCGACGCCGACCCGCAAGCAGCGCATAGGCACCCTCGAGAACAAGAAGAAGGATCGCCAAGGGCACCACTCGCAAGAGCGAGAAACGCGACGACGTGACGAGCAACGTGCGGAGTCGGTTCCGGCCCAGTAGCCGTCGACGGTTGTCGGTTCCTACCTCGTCGAGTTCGACCGACCGGAGGCGAACCTTTGCACCGGGCACGGCAACGACCCGGGCGCCAGCTACCTGGGCCCGCCAACAGAAGTCGAGATCCTCACTGACCGACTCGAGCGTGGTGTCGAAACCTCCGAGGGCCCGGAAGAGATCGGCCCGGACGAGCTGGACACCCTCGGGAGCCACGAAAACATCTCGAACAGCGTCGTACTGCTCCTGATCGAACTCGAGCGGCTCCACCAGATCGACCTGAACGCCGAAGCGGTCCGATCCCCTACCGATCGCCGCGAGTCGTCGAGGGTCGTCCCATCGGACGAACTTCGGCGTGACCACACCGGCGTTCGAGCGATAGAGCTCTTCGACCAGGCTTGAGACACATGCGTGGTCGAGATCGACCCGCTCGGAACAGAACAGGAAGAACGCACCACCCGATACCAGCCCGGACGCGTGATTAGCAGCGGCGCCAAAGCTCGGGTTTCCGGAGAGCCGGTTCAGGGACGCGTCAGGCATAACAGAAGCCACGTCGTCAGCGACACTCGACTCGGCGCCGGTACCGGTGGCGTCGATCACCAGGACGTCGAGGTTCTCATAGTCCTGATCAGCCAACGATTGAAGGGTGACACCAAGTTGGTCGTCGCCCTCGCGGACGACGAGCACCGCCACCACGGCTGGGGCACCGTCGCCGGCGACTTCTGCCCCCACGACGAGGGAGGCCGATTCGATCGGAAGGGAGTCGGTCACGGGGTCGCAAGACTAGCGCCGATCGGGTCCTCGCTGGCCGCAAGCAAGTCCTGGGACTCCAACATCGCATTGATAGGGGCAGCTTGCGTTGTAGGGTCGCATGGTGGGCAAAGCACTAGTTACGGGGGCCGCCGGATTCGTCGGACCACATCTGCTGCAGCACCTCGCCGAGATGGGTGACGATGCGTCGGGTACCGATCTAGCTGACGGCCCCGATCTTCTCGACAGCGAAGGTTGGAGACAACTCGTAGCCGACCGGTCTCCCGATGTGATCTACCACCTGGCGGGTTGGAGTGACGTTGGCAGATCGTGGAACTCCCCGGCAATGGCGTGGAGGGTCAACACCGAGGGCGTCATCTCGGTCTTGGAGGCCGCTCGAGCCAACGAGGTCGGTCGCGTGATCGTCGTGAGCAGTGCTGATATCTACGGCATCGTCGCGCCCGATCAGCTCCCTATCACTGAAGACTCACCATGCCAGCCTAGATCGCCCTATGGCGCCAGCAAAGAAGGGGCCGAGGCCCTAGCCCGGCAATATCACCGGGGCCGCGGGCTCGACGTCGTCATCGCTCGCCCGTTCAACCACATTGGCCCCGGTCAAGGGTTGTCGTTCGCTGCTCCAGCATTCGCCCACCAAATCGCACAATGCGAACAAAAGAGTGGCGGAGTTGTCACTCACGGCGACCTCAGTCCTCGTCGCGACCTCACTGACGTTCGCGATGTCGTTCGGGCCTACCGGCTGTTGGCAACCGCCGGCCGGGCTGGCCAGACCTACAACATCTGTTCTGGCGCGGACACTGCAATGTCGTCGTTGCTCAACCAACTCATTGCGCTGGCCGATGTACCCATCGACACCATGACCGACGCCAAACTACTGCGACCGGTAGAGTTGCCGGTCCTCCGAGGGTCGCACGACCGGATCACCAGCGACACCGGCTGGAAGCCAGAACGACCACTGAACGAAACACTGCGCGACGTTCTCGACGACGCTCGACAACGTCTTCTCAGCCCCCCGTCCCAACCTGCCCCTTAGCCGGACCGGTCCCCCACCCGGGCCCCTATCTACGACTGGATCTTCATGACGACCAAGGCTCTCATCACCGGACTCACCGGCCAGGACGGCTCGTACCTTGCCGAGCTCTTGCTCGACAAGGGTTACGAAGTCCACGGCATGGTCCGGCGGTCGAGCACGGTGAACTTCGAACGCATCGCCCATATCCAGGACGACATCCAGATAGCGCAAGGTGACCTGCTCGACGAGGCATCCCTGGCTGACGTCATCCGACGAGTTCGGCCCGCCGAGGTCTACAACCTTGCCGCTCAGTCCTTCGTGCAAACGTCGTGGCAGCAGGCCGTCCTTACCGGCGAGACAACGGCTCTCGGCGTAACCCGACTCCTCAATGCGGTGAAAGACGTGGACCGCGACATTCGTTTTTACCAAGCCTCGTCGTCAGAAATGTTCGGCAAGGTGCAGGAAGTCCCGCAGACCGAGTCAACTCCGTTCTATCCCCGGAGCCCCTACGGCGTGGCCAAGCTGTATGGCCATTGGATCACGGTGAACTACCGCGAGAGCTACAACCTCCACGCGTCCAGCGGCATCCTGTTCAATCACGAAAGCCCACGCCGCGGCCTCGAGTTCGTCACCCGCAAGATCTCCAACCATGTTGCTCGCATCAAGCTCGGCCTCACCAATGAGCTCCGACTGGGCGACCTCCATCCACAACGTGATTGGGGATTCGCCGGCGATTACGTCGAAGCAATGTGGCTGATGCTGCAACAGGACCAGCCCGACGACTACGTCGTCTCTACAGCCGAGACTCACACCGTCGAGGAGTTCTGCGAGATCGCTTTCAGCTGTGCCGACCTTGACTGGAAGGACTATGTCGTCCAGGACGAGCAGTTCATGCGACCGGCCGAGGTCGACCTTCTGATCGGCGACGCAAAGAAGGCCAGTGAAGTCCTCGGCTGGCAGCCTCGTACCGGCTTTCGTGAGCTGGTCGAAATGATGGTTGCGTCAGACCTCGAGCTTGTCGCCCGCCAACAGCGCTCGCTGGCCTGACGCAACCGACACGGAAGGCAACAATTCATGACGATCGCCGTTCTCTGCGGGGGAGTCGGCGCAGCCCGCCTGCTCCGCGGCATGACCCAGGTGGTTCCCGGATCCGACCTCGTCGCCATTGTGAACGTCGGCGACGATCTCGAGCTCCACGGACTCCATGTGTCGCCCGATATCGACACCATCACCTACACCCTGTCCGAGGCCGTCAGCGCCGAACGGGGCTGGGGGCTCGAAGGTGAGACCTGGCAGGCAATGGAGATGCTCCAGAAGCTTGGGGGCGTCGACTGGTTCTCCCTCGGCGACCGCGATCTCGGCACCCACCTGTATCGGACTCATCGCCTCAGCGAGGGGGCAAGCCTCCATGAGATCACCGACGAGATCGCGACCGCCTGGGGTCTCGATCTGACCCTGACGCCCGTCACCAACGACCGGCTCCGCACGCTCGTGACTACGGTTGACGAAGGCGAAATCACTTTCCAGGAGTATTTCGTTCGGCGCCAACACGACGTTGCCGTCACCGCCGTCCGCTTCGATGGTGCGGAGGCAAGCAGGCCAGCTCCAGGTGTTCTCGAAGCACTTGCTAGAGCCAGCAAGATCGTCATTGCTCCCTCGAATCCCGTCGTCTCAATCGACCCCGTCTTGGCGGTACCGGGAATCGAAGACATCTTGCGTGCTCGCCGGGACGACGTCATCGCTGTTTCGCCCATCATCGGTGGAAAGGCGCTCAAGGGTCCGGCCGATCGACTCCTCACCGAACTCGGCCGCCAATCAACGGCGGCAGGGGTCGCCGAGTGGTACCGCGAAGTGGTCGGGACGTTGGTCATCGACGAGATAGACGCAAGCCTCGAGAGCGATGTCGCTTCCCACGGCGTGCGCTGCATCGTCGCGCCGACCATCATGTCCGACGCGGCTACCGCAGCCGATCTGTCGCGGCTACTTCTGAGCTAGCTGGAGGGGCTCGACTACTCAACCGACTTGATTGCTGAACGAGCTCCATTGCGGAACGAGTTCGATCGCTAGAAAATCTCGGGGTTCAGCCGCCGTCGAGCGAGCCGAGTTGCTCGATCTGGCCGACCAGTGGCGACTTCGGGATATCAGCCGGATCAGTGCCAACAGGGACACGAGCGAGCGTGAGGGCGAAGTTGTCCGCCGTAATGGGGAAGTTGTTCAGGTCGGTGGTGATGATCTCGGGTGTCTCGCTATCGGGATCATCCCAGTAGGCCAGGACGAGCTGAGAGTCTTCGCCCGCGCACTGCACGGCCTCGTCAAGTTGGGTTGGCACCTCGCCTGGACCGGGCACGTAGAGATCGTCGGTAAGCACGCCGCCGGTTGCCCGCAGGTAGGCGCCTAACGTGGCGTTCTTGCCCGCAGCTGCCGATGTGAAGGGATGCACGTGCATCAGACCGTCACCGTGGGTGTGGACGCCTTCAGGGTCGTTGTCGTCGGCAGAGAACGGAAGGTCGGTGCCACAGTCGTGGATCAACAAGGCTCCATGCCAGTGATCGACGAGTGCTCGCGGAGCGATGCCGACGTTGCTCTCGCGTTGACTGGCGAGCACGGCGACGGCCGCGACACCGATCAGCGCGATCACCACAACAACCGGCAGGAACCAGGAGCGTCCCTGATCAGCCACCGGAGATATCAGCTTTGAGTTCTTGTCCTTGCGTGATTCCTTACCCATCGGGCGACAGGGTAGGGCTCGCTGGGGCTCTACGGTGTGCACATGTTGCGACGGCTTGAAATTCTTCCTGTGCCCGGGCTTCCCGAGGTCGGCCCCGGCGACGACCTCGCCGGCCAGATCATCACCGCATGCCTCGAGGGCGAAGCCGATGGTTTCCCGCCTGTCGGCCTGGCCGACAACGACGTCCTCGTCGTCAGCCAGAAAGTCGTATCAAAGGCCGAAAGTCGCCAGGTGATCGTCGACCCCAACGATCCCCTCGCCCACAAACCACTCGTCCTGGCAGAGTCTGTACGGGTTCTTCGCCGTCGAGGCGAGCTCATCATCAGCGAAACAAAGCACGGCTTCGTCTGCGCCAATGCCGGCATCGACCGATCAAACGTCGCCCCCAATGTGGCCCTGCTGTTGCCCGAAGACTCCGACCGTTCAGCTCGCAGGATTCGCGACGCCATCCGCCACCGCGCCAAAACGGAGGTGGCGGTGATTGTGGCAGACACGTTCGGCCGGCCATGGCGCCGGGGCCTTACCGATATCGCCCTCGGTTGTGCTGGCATCCTCCCGGTTCTCGACCTCCGCGGTAGTGACGATGCCCTCGGCCGCGAGCTGCACGTCACTGAGGTCTGCATCGTTGACGAGCTGGCTGGCGCCGCCGAGCTCGTCCGAGGCAAGGCCGATGGAATCGCCGTCGCGGTGATTCGCGGCGTCGACCCTCAATGGTTCGGTGAAGGCAGCGTGGTCGAAGACATCGTGCGCAACCCGGCCGAAGATCTGTTCCGGTAGATGACCGAACCGCCCCTTCTCCGTCACCTTCCGAAGCAGGCCGACCCCGACGCGCTTCTCGACGGCTTCGTCAACTACGTCACCGAGCAGGGCATCAGTCTGTATGACGCCCAAGAAGAGGCCATCCTCGAACTGCTGGACGGCAACAACGTCATCCTGAGAACACCAACCGGGTCGGGCAAGTCGCTGGTTGCTGCTGCTGCCCACTTTGCTGCGCTGGCCGATGGGCGACGCAGCATCTACACCGCTCCCATCAAGGCGCTGGTGTCAGAGAAATTCTTCGCCCTCTGCCGCGACTTCGGCTCGGACAAAGTTGGGATGGTCACCGGTGACGGAACCGTGAATCCCGATGCCCCGATCATTTGTTGCACGGCAGAGATTCTGGCCAACTGGGCCCTTCGCGATGGCGCCGACGCCGATGTCGATGTCGTGATCGCCGACGAGTTCCACTTCTATGCCGATCCGCAGCGCGGCTGGGCGTGGCAGCTACCGCTCCTCGAACTCACGAAGTGCCAGTTTTTGCTGATCTCGGCCACCCTCGGGCCCACGGACTTCTTCGAACGTGAGCTAACGGCGCGTACCGGTCTGGCGACGTCGTTGGTGAGCAGCGACGAGCGGCCGGTGCCGCTCGATTTCCAATATCGGCGCACCACCCTTCACCAGTCGATCGAGGACCTTCTGGCCAGCGGCCGGGCCCCGATCTACCTCGTCCATTTCACGCAACGCGAGGCAACCGAAGCGGCGCAGGGCTACTTGTCACTCGATCCGCTCGCCAAAGACGAAAAAGACGCGGTGAAAGCCGCCATCGGCAACTTCCGCTTCGACTCGCCGGTCGGAAAAGACCTGCGGCGCTACCTCGTCGGTGGCATCGGGGTCCACCACGCCGGCCTGCTACCCAAGTACCGGCTGCTGGTCGAAAAGTTAGCCCAGCAGGGTCTGCTGAAGATCATCTGCGGCACCGACACCCTCGGGGTCGGTGTCAACGTGCCGATCCGCAGTGTGCTGTTCACTCAACTGTGCAAGTACGACGGCACCAGCACCCGCATCTTGCGTCGACGAGAGTTCAAGCAGATCGCCGGACGAGCCGGACGCAAAGGGTTCGATGACGAGGGCACCGTCTGGGTCCAGGCACCGGCGCATGACGTCGAGAATCGCCGGAACGAGGAAAAGGCGGCGGCCGACACCAAGAAGCGAAAGAAGGTGGTGAAGAAGAAGCCACCCGACCGGGGCTACGCCCACTGGACCGAGGACACCTACAACAAACTCGTCACCGGCGACCCTGAACCGCTGCGGTCGAGCTTCCATGTGAATCACCAGATGGTGATGCTGCTGTTGGACCGCCCCGGCGACGGCTGCGGCGACCTTCGTCGCCTTTTGCAGAACAATCACGAACCACGACACCGGCAACGCCAGCACATTAAGCGCAGCATCGCTATCTATCGCTCTCTGGTGGATGCCGGCCTGCTCGAATTCCCCGCCACGCCCGATGACCGGGGCCGCCGCGTGCGAGTGAATCTCGACCTTCAGGATGAGTTTGCGCTTCACCAGCCCCTGTCGCTGTGGGCTATCGAGGCCGTCGGCCAGCTGGAAGAACGAGCACCCGTGGAACGAACGATCATGGTGCGCGGCACGGTCGAAACTCATCTGGTGGAAGGCATTTACACCTCCGAGGCCGACCCTCTCGACGATCCTGGCGACAACACTCTCGATCACGACACGCTCGATGTTGAAAACCTCGATGCCGGCACCCTCGACGGCGACACCGACGAGCAGCTAGACGGGCAACGAAACGATCTTGCGCCCGACTCCCCGATGGATGATGAGCCCGCTTCGGTCACCGAGATCGTGATGCCAGAGGAAACACTGCACGCCCTCAACGTGCTCACGGTGATCGAATCGATCCTCGAGAACCCGGGCGTGATCATCGCGGCCCAAGTCAGTAAGGCCAAAGACGAGCTGATGGCCCACATGAAGTCAAACGGGGTCGAGTACGAGGAGCGAATGGAACGGCTGTCACAAGTCGGTCCGCCGCAACCGAATCGCGACTGGCTCTATGGCTCATTCGATGCCTTCCGCCAGCAGCATCCCTGGGTCGGCGGAGACAACGTCAGACCAAAATCGATCGTGCGTGAACTGTACGAGAAGGCCATGACGTTCTCCGAATTCGTCAATCACTTCGGACTCAAACGATCCGAGGGAGTGGTCTTGCGCTACCTGTCCGACGTGTATAGCGGTCTGGTTCAGAACCTCCCCGAAGACAGTAAGACCGATGAGATCCAAGACTTGATCGAGTGGTTGGGCGCTGTTGTGCGCCAAGTCGACTCGAGCCTCATCGACGAATGGGAACGGCTGATCAACGCGGCCAACGAGCCAGCGGCCGGAGAGGTACGGCCGGGCGTAGACGACGAGGGACCGTTCGATATCATGGCCAATCAGCGTGCGTTCAGAGTGATGGTGCGAAACGAGGCCTTCCGTATTGTGCAACTGATCGCTCGCCGTCGTACCTATGAACTGGGTGAGGACTTCACCGCTGCGGTCGCTGACTACTTCGAGGACTACGACGAGGTCCTGCTCGACGGTGACGCCAGGAGCCCCGCCCGCTTTGTCTTTGATGGTGCGTCGGTCGTTCAAACGGTGCACGACCCCGAAGACAATGACGAGTGGGTGGTCCGAGCCCGCCTCGACCCGGGCAAGTCACGAGAAGAGGGAAAGGCCGTTCTCGCCGACCTGGTACTCGAACGCCTCTGAACCCGTACGAATCAGCACGCCGAATGGCTAAAGCAAATGATCGTGTTGGCCTGTCTCCCGCAGTTGCGTCACCATTTTCTTGACGTCCTGGGCCCGGTCCTTTGGGCAGATCAGCGTGGCGTTCTCGGTGTGCACCACGATGAGATCCTCGACTCCGATCAAGGCCGTTAACCGGCCGTTGGACACCACGATGTTGTTGAGTGCGTCGAGTATCGCAGCTTCGCCCGTGACCGCATTTCCGGCATCGTCAGATGTGAGGTGTGGGGCAACCTCTGGCCAACTACCAACATCGTGCCAGTCGAAACGCCCCTCGGCCATAACGATGTTGTCGGCCTTCTCCATGAGGGCGTAGTCGATCGAGATCTTCTCGAGTGGGTCGAAGCCGGCCAGAATGGCGGCATCGAAACCGGGGGTGTCAACGGTGGGAACCAGGGCATCGATGAGGTCTGCCAGCGCAGGCGTATGAGCGCGGAAGGCGGCCGCGACCGAGTCGACTGACCAGATGAACATGCCAGAGTTCCAAGAGAAACGACCGGAGTCGACGTATTGCTGTGCGGTCTCCAAGTCGGGCTTTTCGACGAACCGGCTGACCTTTCGAAAGAGGGTCGCCCCTGGCGTCTCGACGTCGTCGGCTGCTTCCACATAGCCAAAGGCGGTGCTGGGTTCGGTTGGGGTGATGCCAATCGTAACGAGTACATCGCTGCCGGCAGCGAGCGTCAGGCTCTCGGCCAACGTCTGGCGATAGAGATCGAGATCGCCCATCACATGGTCTGCTGTGACAATGCAGAACACACCCTCTGGGTCGCGTGCTTTCACCACGGCACAGGCGAGAGCAACGGCTGCCGCCGTGTCACGACGAACTGGTTCGCCGATGATGTTCT